>NZ_JAMYQI010000003.1:0-433119 GCF_040320805.1 Mesorhizobium sp. M0615
ACCGGCCACCACCTATTTTTACCCCATTCTGTTCGTCGGCTGGGTATTTTGTTTATATGTCACAGCGGGCCGCCGCCCCGGGGGGTCCGCTCACCGACCCTCCCCACAAGGGGGAGGGTAAAGAAGCCCGCATCGCGGTCGATGAAGTCCGCGCCACGCTTGACGTGCCGCTAGGCCCCGAGATCGGCCAGTGCTGCGGCGGGCGCGTCGAAGTCTTGATCCGTATCGTCGATGCCGCGCTTGCTGCCGAGCTGATCGCGGCCGCAGAAGCCGAGGAAGCCCACCTGCCGCATGTCTATATCTTCGGCGGCGGCCATGTCGGCCAGGCGCTGGCCTCGACTGTTGCACTTCTTCCCGTGCGTGGTGTCGTCATCGAGACGCGGGCCGAAGCGCTGGAAGGCATGCCGGAAACCGTCGAGACGCTGCTGACGCCGATGCCCGAGGCCGAGGTGCGAAACGCCCCCGCCGGCACCGCCTTCGCCATCCTCACCCACGACCATGCGCTGGATTTCCTCATCGTCGCCGAGGCGCTGAAGCGCGACGACGCGGCCTATGTCGGCATGATCGGCTCGAAAACCAAGAGAGCGACGTTCAGGAACTGGTTCCTGAAATCGGCTGAGGGCACGGAGGCTGAGTTCGCCCGCCTCGTCTCGCCGATCGGCGGCGATGCGGTCAAGGACAAGCGCCCACCGGTCATAGCTGCGCTGGCCGCGGCCGAGATCATGACGGCGCTGGTCGCGCACGGCGCAGCACCGGCGGTAAGCCAGCAGGCGCGGCAAGGCCAAGAGGTAGCCGGCTAATCTTTTTTATCCGACCGCTTCAGGCCAAGATGATCTCGCAAGGTGCTGCCTTCGTATTCCCGACGGAACAGTCCGCGCCGCTGCAGTTCCGGCACCACCAGCGTGGCAAAGGCATCGAGCTCGCCGGGGAAGTATGACGGCATGACGTTGAAGCCGTCCGCGCCGCCGCCCTCGAACCGCGCCTGCAATTCGTCAGCGATCCGCGCCGGCGTGCCGACGATACGCCAATGGCCACGTGCGCCGGCGAAATGGCGCGCAAGCTGGCGGATCGACAGGCCGTCGCGGCGCGATTGTTGGATGACCAGCGCCTGGCGGCTTTTCATGCCCTCGGTCTCCGGCAGTTCGGGCATCGGTCCGTCGATCGGATAGCTCCCGAGATCGGAGATGCTGAGATAGCTGGACAGTAGCGCCACGCCGACATCGTCGGGGATCAGCGCCTGCAATTCCTCCTGTTTCTCCCGCGCTTCGGCCTCGGTGTCTGCCACCACCGGGGAGACGCCGGGCATGATCTTGATGTCGTCGGGTTCCCGCCCATAGCCCGCCATACGGCCCTTGAGGTCGTCGTAAAAGGCCTTGGCTTCCTCGAGGGTCTGCGCCGCCGTGAACACGACGTCGGCGGTGCGGGCGGCAAGGTCGCGGCCGACATCCGAGGCGCCGGCCTGCACCATCACCGGCGCGCCCTGCGGCGAGCGCGGCAGGTCGAGCGAGTCGCGCACCGAAAAGCTCTGGCCGTTGTGACCGTGAAAGCCGCTGCCTTGCCAAAGTCCTGATACCACCTCGGCGAATTCGCGCGCCCGCTCGTAGCGGTCGGCATGGGGTTTCAGGCCCGTCGCGCCGAAATTGGCGGCTTCGATGGGGCTGGCCGACGTCACCAGGTTCCAGCCAGCCCGGCCACCACTCAGATGATCGAGCGACAGAAAGGTGCGCGCCAGGCCGTAGGGCTCGTTGTAGCTGGTCGAGGCCGTCGAAACGAGGCCGATGCGGCTGGTCTGCACGGCGAGCGCGGACAGCAGGCTGATCGGCTCGAAGCCGATCGAGCGTGAGGTCTGGCTGGCGATGCCGACATTGGCTTCGCGCAGGCCGGCGGCGTCCTCGCAGAACACCATGTCGAACTTCGCCGCTTCCGCCGTGCGCGCCAGCTGGATGTAGTGATCGATGTCGATGCCTGCCGTGACATGCGCCTTGGGGTGACGCCAGGCGGCGATGTGGTGGCCCGTCGCCCACAGGAAGGCGCCAAGCTTCATCTGGCGGGTCATTGCGCTCCTCCGGCAAGTCCGAGATGCGAGCGCAAGGTGGTGCCGGGATAATCCGGGCGGACGAGGCCGCGGCGCTGCAATTCCGGCAGCACGCGGCCGATGAAACCGTCAATCGCGGCAGGCGGTATTGCGATGTTGAACCCGTCGCAGCTTTGCGAGCTGAACCATGTTTCGAGCGCGTTGGCAGCGACATCTGCGCCAACGTTCAGCAGCAGCTTGACCGCACCCGGATCGCGTCCGCAGGCCACAACGCGGCGCTTGAGATCGTCATGGCGCGCCTTGGGGTCCTTTGTGGGTCTGTCCAGCAGGACGACATCGGCGGTGCGGGCGGCGATATCCAGGTCGGCCTCGGACAGGCCGGACAGCACCAGCACCGGCGTATCCTGCGGCGAGCGCGCGACGTTCAGCGGCCCGCGCACGGAGAAGAATTCGCCTTTGTGGTCGAGCAGGTGCATTTTTTCGGGATCGTGGAAGCGGCCGCCGGCCTTGTCGAACAGCAGCGCGTCGGCATCCCAGCCCTGCCACAGGCGCTGAACGATGCCGATGTATTCCTGCGTGCGGCGGCGGAACACATCGTCGGAAAATCCATCCGGCCGGCTGAAATTGGCGGCTTCCCGTGGCGCCTGCGCCATGGTCGCGTGCCAGCCGGCGCGGCCATGGCTGATGATGTCGAGCGAAGCAAAACGGCGCGCCAGATTGTACGGCTGGTGAGCCACCGTCGAGGCTGCAGCGACAAGGCCGATCCGACTTGTCACCGTCGCCAGCGCCGCCAGCAAGGTCGTCGCTTCGAAAGAACTCGACCCGGCGCTGTTCGGCGCGGAATCATCGAGGACAATCATGTCCAGCCCCGCCGCTTCCGCTTGCTTGGCAAAGCCGGCCAGGTCGCTGAACCCGAGCGGCTGCCCGGAAGTAATGTTGAGCGAAACGGCAAGATGCATTGTGGCTTGCTGGTCAGTCGGCATGGGACCATCGATCATAGGGCAGCGTATGCGAACCTAAGGTCACCTGCTTGTAAGACAATCCTGGCGACTGGGCCAACAGCCCCTCACTTGCCGGCCAGCAAATCCTTGATCAGCCGCTGGCAACGCTCGGCCATGAAGTCGAGCAACAGCCGCACCTTTGGATCCTGCAGCTTCTTGTGCGGATAGACGGCGGCGAACTGCACCGGCGTTGGCGGCGTGCTGGCCAGGATGACCTGCAGCCGCCGGTCGCGGATGAAGGGTTCGACCTCGAAGCGCGGCTTGTTGATGATGCCGCGGCCCGACAGCGCCCAGCCGGTCAGCACATCGCCATCGTCGGTGTCGTAGGGGCCGTGCACCTCGAATTTCTGCGGGCCGGACGGCGTCTGCAGCGTCCAGACATATTCGCGCGCCCCGGAATAGCGCAGCATCAGGCAGTCGTGCTTCTTGCCGATCAGCTCCTGTGGCTCCACCGGCTCGCCGCGCGCTTCGAGATATTTCGGTGCCGCCACCAGCACGCGTTCACATTCCATGATGCCGCGCATCCGCAGGCTGGAATCCTCAATGATGCCGAGCTTGAAGGCGACGTCGATGCCTTCCTTCATGATGTCGATATTGTGGTCGGAGAGCCTCAGCCGCACCTCGATATCGGGGTATTTGTCGTGGAAATCCGGAATGCCCGACGCAACCAGCCGCCGTCCAAGGCCGAGCGGGGCGGTCACCTTGATGGTGCCGCGCGGCTGGCCGGAAAGAGCCGAGACCGCGGCTTCCGCCTCGGTGATCGCCTCCAGCACCTGCTTGGCGCCGGAGTAGAACACCGTGCCATGCTCCGTCGGCATCAATTGCCGTGTGGTGCGGTTGAACAGCCGCACGCCGAGGTGTTTTTCCAGCTCCTTGATGCGGTTGGAGGCGACCGCCGGCGAAATGCGCATGTCGCGGCCCGCCGCCGAGAGATTACCAAGCTCGACGACGCGGACGAAGACGGCGATGTTGTCGAGATAGGCCATTCGTGGCTCTTTATGTGGCGGCGTACGTGGTCAGCCTAGTATTTTCCATTTTTTTTTGAAAGTCATCGTACACCTCGCCTCTTTTCGTTTGCGCCCCACACCGTAAAGTCAGCCGATCGGCAGGGACGATTTCACATGATGGATTTCGCGATTTTCTGGGACTGGCTGAGTTTCGCCGTGCGCTGGCTGCACGTCGTCACCGGCATCGCCTGGATCGGCTCGTCCTTCTATTTCGTCGCGCTCGACCTTGGCCTGCGCCAGCGCCCCGGCATGCCGGTCGGCGCATTCGGCGAGGAATGGCAGGTGCATGGCGGCGGCTTCTACCACGTCCAGAAATATCTGGTGGCGCCGGCCGAAATGCCGGAACACCTGACCTGGTTCAAGTGGGAATCCTACGCCACCTGGCTGTCCGGCTTCGCCATGCTGTGCGTGGTCTACTATGCCGGCGCCGATTTGTTCCTGATCGACCCCAATGTGCTGCCGATGTCGGTGCCGGTCGGCATCCTTTTGTCGATGGCCACCATCGGCGTCGGCTGGGTAGTCTACGATCTGCTCTGCCGCTCGCCGCTCGGCAAAAGTGACACCGGACTGATGCTGGTGCTCTATGGCGTGCTGGTGTTCATCGCCTGGGGTCTGACGCATCTGTTCACCGGCCGCGCCGCTTTCCTGCATCTCGGCGCCATCACCGCCACGATCATGTCGGCCAATGTCTTCATGGTGATCATTCCAAACCAGAAGATCGTCGTCGCCGACCTGATTGCCGGCCGAAAGCCCGACCCGAAATACGGCAAGATCGCCAAGCAGCGCTCGCTGCACAACAATTACCTGACGCTGCCCGTGCTGTTCCTGATGCTGTCGAACCACTATCCGCTGGCGTTTGCGACGGAGTTCAACTGGGTCATCCCCTCGCTGGTGTTCATCATCGGCGTCTTGATCCGGCACTATTTCAACACCGTGCATAAGCGTGCCGGCAACCCCCACTGGACCTGGATGGCGGCTGCGGTGCTATTCGTCATCATCATGTGGCTGTCGACAGCGCCGAAAATACTGACCGGCGAGCCCAAGGCATCCGCCGCGGCCGAAGTCTATATCGCCTCGTCGCATTTCCCGGCGGTGCGCGACACCGTGCTTGGCCGCTGCTCGATGTGCCATACGGCCGAGCCGGTCTATGAAGGCATCTACCATGCGCCGAAGGGCGTGATGCTCGACACCGACGCCGGCATTGCCGAGCATGCGCGTGAAATCTATTTGCAGGCCGGGCGCAGCCACGCCATGCCGCCCGCCAACGTCACCCAGATCAGCGACAAGGAACGGGCGCTGCTGGTCGCCTGGTTCGAAGGCGCAGGGAAATAAGCATGACTTCGACACTTCTGCGCGGCCGCACGCTGAGCTTTTTGCGCTGGCCCGAAGCCATCACCGACCATGCCGCCTGGCGCTATGAGGAGGATGGCGGCCTGCTGATCCGCGATGGCCGAATCGTTGCCGCCGGCGCCTACGCTGATGTGGAAAGGCAGGCTGGCGACGGTGCGAAAAAGATCGATCATCGGCCGCATCTGTTGCTGCCAGGCTTCATCGACGCGCATGCGCATTTTCCGCAGATGCAGGTCATCGCCTCCTACGGCGCCGAACTGCTCGACTGGCTGAACACCTACACCTTTCCCGAAGAGACCAAATTCGCAAATGCCCAGCACGGCCGCCGCATCGCGCGGCTGTTTTTGGATGAAATGGTGCGCCACGGCACGACGACGGTCGCCGCGTACTGCTCGGTGCACAAGGCCTCGGCCGAGGCGTTCTTTGCCGAATCGCACGCGCGCGGCATGCTCAACATTGCCGGCAAGGTGATGATGGACCGCAACGCGCCGGCAGGCGTGCTCGACACACCGCAATCGGGCTATGACGACACCAAGGCGCTGATTGCGGAATGGCACGGCAAGGGCCGCCAGCTTTATGCGATCACGCCGCGCTTCGCCATCACCTCTTCGCCCGAACAGTTGGAGATGGCCGGCATGCTCTGCCGCGAAAACCCCGACCTGCACATGCAGACGCATCTGTCGGAAAACCACGCCGAAATCGCCTTCACGCAAAAACTCTATCCGCAGGCGCGCGACTACACCGATGTCTACGAGCAGTATGGCCTGCTGGGGCCAAAGAGCCTGTTCGGCCACTGCATCCATCTCTCGGAACGCGAGGCCGATGCGCTGTCGGACAGCGGCTCGGTGGCGGTGTTCTGCCCGACCTCGAACCTGTTCCTCGGCTCCGGCCTGTTCGATTACCAGCGCTTTCGGCGCCGCGACAAGCCGCTGCGCATCGCCGCGGCCAGCGATGTCGGCGGCGGCACCAACTATTCGATGCTGCGCACCATGGACGAGGGCTACAAGGTGATCGCGCTGACTGGCGAAAAGCTGAACCCGTTCCAGTCCTTCTGGCAGATAACGCGTGGCAATGCCGAGGCGCTGTCTGTGGCGGAGAAGGTCGGCACGCTGGATGAAGGCACCGACGCGGATATCACCGTGCTCGACGCCCGCGCCACACCGGCGATGCGGCTGAGGATGGAGACTGTGGAGACGCTGGCGGAGGAGCTGTTCCTGCTGCAGACGCTGGGCGACGACCGCGCGGTGCGCGAGGTCTATGTCGCGGGGCGGCCTGCCAAGAGTGATATAATCGCCGGTTAGGACCCATCATCCGCGCGGGACAAGATGATGATTGCGCCTGGTTGCCAAGTGGTTCCCCCACTCCGTCGCCGCTTCGCGGCGCCACCTATCCCCCTCCGAGGGTGAGGAAGGGAGCCTTTGCTTCGGAGGACGGGCGCCGGTTCGGACAGCTTGGCGCCCTTCCTCTACCCCGTCGATCGGGGGAGAGGTGTCGAGAGAAGCTCGAAGGAGTGGGGGGCGACCCTGGCGGGGCAAGACCACCACCGCGACGAGACCTTGACCGGGCGGAGCTTGTCGTACACACGATTTGTGACGATTTCGGAGAACAAAAATGGCCGCCGCGGACGACATCGCTCTGATCCAGAAACAGGAAGAGACGCTGGTCTTCCCGGCCTTCGACGAGGCCGTCGCCTTCAAGGTCGGCGCGGCGATCCGCGAGCGGGCGCTGGCCGAAAAGCTGCCCATCATTGTCGATATCAGGCTGTGGGATCGGCCGCTGTTCTATGCCGCGCTGCCGGGTTCGAACGCCTCCAACCCCGACTGGGCACGACGCAAGATCAATGTGGTCAAGCGCTACCTCAAAAGCACTTATCGTCTGGTGCTGGAACAGCAGCGACCGGACCGCACCTTCAAGGTCGGCGAGGGGCTGGATATTGCTGATTACGTACTAGCCGGCGGCGGGTTTCCGCTGACTGTAAAGGGCGTCGGCGTCATCGGCGTCATCGCCGTCTCCGGCCTGCCGGAACGCCAGGATCATGGCGTCGTCGTCGATGCACTGTGCGATCATCTCGGCCTCGATCGGACACAATTGGCGCTGCCGCCGGAAGATAAATCGTGACGCTAGCGCTGCCCCTCATCCGCCCGCCGGCACCTTCTCCCCGTATAGTGACGGGGAGAAGAGAAGCACCCCAACGCCGGCGAACCCCTCTCCCCGTCTCTATACGGGGAGAGGGTAAGGGTGAGGGGCGGCGCCGGCTTTTCGGAAGCTCGCAAACCGCGGATGGCGGCCAATTATGACCGTGCTCGACCCAAAATCCTTTCTCATCTCGATCTTCAATGCCGCTGTTGCCGCTGCCGATCCGGAACGAACGATCAGGGATCACCTTCCGGCCAAGCCGAAGGGCCGCACCATCGTCATCGGCGCCGGCAAGGGCTCGGCGCAGATGGCCGCCGCGTTCGAGAAGGTGTGGGATGGCCCAATCGAAGGGCTGGTCGTCACCCGCTACGGCTATGGCGCCAAATGCGAGCGCATCGAAATCATCGAGGCGGCACATCCGGTGCCGGACGCTGCCGGTCTTGAGGCGTCGCGGCGCCTGCTCGAAAAGGTGCAAGGGCTGACTGCGGACGACCTGGTAGTGGCGCTGATATCGGGCGGAGGATCGGCGCTGCTGCCGTCGCCTGCCGCCGGCCTGACGCTCGCCGACGAAATCGCCGTCAACGAGGCGCTGCTTGCCTCCGGCGCGCCGATCGCGGCGATGAACACAATCCGCAAGCATCTCTCGACCATCAAGGGCGGCCGGCTGGCAGCTGCCGCCTGGCCGGCCAAACTGGTATCACTGGTTGTCTCTGACATTCCCGGCGACAACCCGGCGCTGGTGGCCTCCGGCCCGACCGTGCCCGACTCCGGCAACCGGGCCGATGCGCTGGCCTCGATAGCGGCCTACGGCATGAAACTGCCCGACGCCGTCATGGCGCACATCAACTCGCCAGAGGCCGATGCGCCAGATCTGGATGACCAGCGCTTTTCACGCAATGAAGTGCACCTGATCGCCTCGGCTGGCGTGTCGCTGGAAGCGGCAGCCGCTGAGGCAAAACGGCAGGGCATCGAAGCCGTCATCCTCTCCGATTCCATCGAGGGCGAGGCGCGCGAGGTCGGTGGCGTGCATGCAGCCATTGCGCGCGAAGTGGCGACGCGCAACCGGCCGTTCAAAAAGCCGGTGCTGATCCTGTCCGGCGGCGAGACGACCGTGACCTTGCGGGCCCCTGTTGACGAAAAAAGGGGCAAGGGCGGCCGCAACTCCGAATTCCTGCTCGCCTTTGCCATCGGCATCAGCGGCGCGGAAGGTATTCATGCACTGGCCGCCGATACCGACGGCATCGATGGCTCGGAAGACAATGCCGGCGCCTTTGCCGATGGCTCGACCGTCTCGCGCATGCGTGCCGCCGGCGTCGACGCCAAGGCGATGCTGGCCGGCAACAATGCCTGGACGGCGTTCAACGCGATCGGCGATCTGTTCGTGCCGGGGCCGACGGGTACGAATGTGAATGATCTGAGGGCAATCCTGATCAGTTAATTCGGCCGTGGCGGCCGAAGTTTCCAACGTTGGATTCACGACCGTAGGTGATTGGCTGAAGCCACTCAGCTTCGTCATCCCTGGGCGAAGCAGGAGCGAAGCTCCTTGTTCCGCCCGCGGATGACGATGTCGCTGAGGCTTTCGCTCATCTCACGACCCCATCAGCCGCTTCACCTCTTTCATATCCTTTAGGAACCGCTCGCGCTCAGCCTCCTTGTCCGTCGGCTCGTGAATGCGCAGGATAAAGGACGGATGGATGGTGATGAACACGCGCAAACCGTCCTCGCGCTCGATCACCTGGCCGCGCATTTTCGTCACGGCAATGGCCTTGCCCAGCAGCGACAACGCCGCCGTTGCCCCAAGCGCCACGGCGAGGTCCGGCTTGATCAGCTCAAGCTCCCGGCCGATCCACCAGCGGCAGGCCTGGACTTCGCCGGTATTTGGCTTCGAGTGGATGCGGCGCTTGCCGCGCGGCTCGAACTTGAAGTGCTTGACGGCGTTGGTGACGTAGACTTTTTGCCGGTCGACGCCTGCGTCATCGAGAATTGCATCGAACACTTTGCCCGCTGGCCCGACAAAAGGTTTGCCGGCGAGATCTTCCTGATCGCCAGGTTGTTCGCCGACGAAGACCACTTTGGCGTCATCCGGCCCCTCGCCGAACACGGTCTGTGTCGCGTCGCGCCAGAGCGGGCAGCGACGACAACCCTTTGCAGCCTCGCGCAAATCGGAAATCGTCTTGGCATCGTCTTCATCCGGCGCCTCGGCCGGCTCGGGCTTCGGCCAATGTCTTGCCTGCAGCTTGGCGTGGTGCGGCGCCGGCGTTGTCGGCAGTCTGGCAATCATATCCCTGGCGGCCTCGTCCGCTCCTGCGATCAGATCTGGAATGAGCGAAGCCTCGGGAAGGTTCCGCCAATATTTCTTCGGCATCTCCTTCTGCATCGCCTTCACCTTGAGCCGCGCCGGGTTGAAGATGTTTTCGAAATAGGTCAGCCACAACGCCTCGGTGTCGTCCTGATCGGGTGCATCGCCCTTGGCCGCACCCGGCCCGATCGCCAGCCTTTCGCCGTTCCAGTCGGCGGAGGCATAGGGCGTCAGGATGGTCCAGCGCATGCCGGTGAACCGCCGGACGAAGAAATCCGCGTTGCGCTCGACAATGAAATGCTCCGGCTCGAACCAGGCGACGTAGCGCTCGTTCTCGCCGTCGCCGATCTTCCGGAAGCGTACGAAGGCATGCATCTTATGGCTGTCGCGCCGCACCGCCTTTTCCATGGCTTCGAGCCGCCTGGTGCCGGGATCGGATGCGATCGCCAGCAGTTTCGGCTCGGTGCGCAGGCGCCAAAGCATCCAGTAGAGAAAGGCAAACCGGCCGGGGTCGGAGTGGCAGAAGGCGGTTTCGGCATGGGCGATGAACTCGCGCGGGACGGTAAGCTGCGCGCCCTCTGGCACCGCCGGCAAGGCATCTCGAGGATCATTGGCGTCGGACCCGACACCCCAACTAATATCCTCAGGCCGGACCTCATTCAGCGCCAGACGCCGTGCCGCATCGCGCCAACCGGCGAAATCGGTCTGGCTCGCTAGCCGGACAGTGTATCGGGCAAGGTCGAGCTGGGCCGGCTGCATGGTCAAAACAGCGACAGTTGTTCGCAGGACTTTACGATCGTGTCGCGCAGGCCTGTCTTGTCGGTGAGTCCGCCCGGCGACCAGCCTTCGGCGATGATGAAGGGCCTCAGCTTGGCGATCGAATGGCAGATCTGTCCGACATCTTCCAGCCGCATGCGTCGGTGGCGGCGGGTTTCAAGGATCTTCGCCACCACCTTGGTGCCCAGACCCGGAACCCGCAGCAGCGCTTCCCGATCGGCGCGGTTGATGTCGACGGGAAACCTCGCCCGATTGCGCAAAGCCCAGGCGAGCTTGGGGTCAATGGCGAGATCGAGCATGCCGTCGCTGCTGCCGGCGAGGATTTCCGGCTGCGAAAAGCCGTAGAAGCGCATCAGCCAGTCGGCCTGATAGAGCCGGTGCTCGCGCATCAGCGGCGGTATCAGCAGGGGCAGCGACGATGACGAATCCGGGATCGGGCTGAAGGCGGAGTAATAGACGCGCCGCAGATGGTAGCTGCCATAGAGCCGCGCACTGGAGTGCAAGATACCGTCGTCGGATGTCTTGTCGGCGCCGACGATCATCTGCGTCGACTGACCTCCGGGCGCAAAGCGTTCGCGCTTCTTGGTCCGCAACGTCGGCTCGGCCTTTTCCTCCATCTTCCGGCGCAGGTTCGCCATGGAAAGGCGGATCGTTTCCGGCTTCTTCTCCGGCGCCAGTTTCTTCACGCCTTCGTCGGTCGGCAGCTCGACATTAATCGACAGCCGGTCGGCATAAAGTCCGGCCTGCTCGACCAGTTCGGCCGAGCTTTCCGGAATGGTCTTCAGATGAATATAGCCGGAGAATTTTTCGTCCAGCCGCAGCCGCCGCGCCACCTCCACCATCTCGGCCATGGTCTCGTCCGGGGAGCGGATGACTCCTGAGGACAGGAAGAGGCCCTCGATGTAATTGCGCCGGTAGAAATCCATGGTCAGCTTCACCACCTCGTCGATGCTGAAGCGGGCGCGCCGCACATTGGAGGACGAGCGGTTGATGCAGTAGCTGCAGTCATAGATACAGAAATTAGTCAGCAGGATTTTCAAAAGCGAAATGCAGCGGCCGTCCGGCGCGTAGGAATGGCAGATGCCCATGCCTTCGGTGGAGCCGATACCGCCGGATTGGCGCGAATCCTTCTTCGCCGACCCAGACGAGGCGCAAGAAGCATCGTATTTGGCGGCGTCAGACAGGATTGCCAGCTTTTCACGGACGGTGGGTGCGCTCATCCGTTCATGATATGTTCTTGAAGGCTGCAGCGCCACCTCATTTGATGCAGGCGGCGAAAAAGTAATCGCCGCCTGATCGTCGGGCTAGCAGGACGACTGCCCGAGTTCAGGCGGTCTCTCAGACCTCGTGGAGGTAGAGGTGATAATCTAGCTCGCTGACGGTGCGGGCGACGCGCAGATACTCCGACTGCTTGATCGCCACGAAGGTGCGATGCAGATCCTCGCCAAGCGCCTCTTTCAGGAAGCTCGATGCCCGCGCCGCCTCGATCGCAGCGCGCCAGTCGACCGGCATGGTCGTGCGCGTGATGGCGGCTTCATAGCCATTCCCAGTGGTTTCGGGGCCGGGGTCGAGGCCTTCATCCAGACCCTTGATGATGCCAGCCAGCACCGTTGCCGCGATCAGGTAGGGATTGGCGTCGACACCCGACGGCCGGTGCTCGATGCGCCGGTTCTTGGCGTCGCCCGCCGGGATGCGCAGCGCCACCGAACGGTTGTTGACGCCCCAGGTCGGCGCCACCGGCGCATAGGACTGCGAGACGAAGCGCCGCCAGGAATTGGCGTGCGGCGCAAACACCAGCATCGATTCGGCCATGGTCTGGATCAGCCCGCCGAGCCCCTGCAGCAGCGGCAGCGACCAGCTTTCGCCGCCAGCCTCGGCAAAAACGTTGCGGCCGTTCTTGTCCTGCAACGAAACATGGAAATGCATGCCGGAGCCGGCATATTTTTCGATCGGCTTGGCCATGAAGCAGGCGGTGACACCATGGCGGCGCGCCTGCGCCCGCACCAGCCGCTTCAACATGACGAGGTCGTCGGCCGCCCGCATGACATCCTTGCGATAGTTCAGCGTCAGCTCGTACTGGCCGGGCGCGTATTCGGAAATCACCGTTTCGGCCGGAATGCCTTGCGCCTTAGCCGCGGCATAGATGTCGGAAAACAGCGGCTCCATGCCGTGCAGATGGTCGACGGAATAGACTTCCGTCTTGGCCGAGCGGCGGCCGTCGAGCACGGCGTCCGCCGGCTTTACCTTGCCGTCGGCGTCACGCTCATTGGCAAGCAGGAAAAATTCGAGTTCGAAGGCGCCGGCGGGATAGAGGCCCTTGGCCGCCAAGATGTCGACCTGCCTGGCCAGCGCCAAGCGCGGGTCCGACGACATAGGCTGTCCCTCGAGATGGTACATCGCCATCAGCAACTGGCCGCGCGGCGGGTTCGTGCCGTAAAGCGGCACCAGCGTGCCGGGGATTGGCCATGCCCTGAGATCGCCATCGCCGGTCGTCCAGATCAGCCCGGTTTCGTGCACATCCTCGCCGGTGATGTCGAGGCCGAGGATCGAGATCGGCATGTGGCGGCCGCCCTCGAAGATGCTTTTCAGCTCATGCCGGCGCACGATCTTGCCGCGGCCGACCCCGTTGGCGTCGGTCAAGACGATATCGAAGGCTTCGATTTCGGGATGGGCGTCGAGAAAGGCTTGCGCCTCGGCGGGCGTCGAGCCCGAAGGTGAAGTCATGATTAGTGTACTCGAGTTTGGCTTGGCAGCTTGTCTCATGCCGTCAGCCTTGCCGCAACCGTGGCGAAGGCGGTGATCAGCCGGTTGACCTGGGCGCCGGTGGTGGCCGGTGAGATCAGCATCATGTTGTGAAAGGGCGCGATCAGCACGCCCTGGTTGACCAGCGCGACATGGATAGCCGCCTCAAGCTCCGGCGCATGGGCAGTCTCGGCTTCGGCGCCGTTCCTGAGCGGGCCAGGGGCGCAGATGAACTCGACGCGGGCGCCGACGCGGGCGACATGCCAGGGCAGATTGTAGCGATCGATGACGCCGGTCAGCCCGGCATCGAGCCGCAGGGCGAGGCGATCCATCCGGGCATAATTCTCCTGCGTCATCACCTCTTCGAGCGTTGCGCGCATGGCTGCGAACTGCAGCGGGTTCGCCGACAGCGTCGTGCCCATGCCGGAATAGCCCGGCTCCTTGGTTCGATTGTAGTCGGCATAGCGCGAGGCGACCTCGTCGCTCATGCCCCACACGCTTGCCGGCACGCCGCCGGCGATCGGCTTGCCCAGCACGAACAGGTCGGGCTGCAGCCCGAATTTCCTGGTGTAGCCGCCGGGTCCAGTCGAAATCGTGTGCGTCTCGTCTATCAGCAGCAGCGTTCCGGCCGCGCGCGTCAGTTTGCGCAAGGCGTCGTGAAAACCCGGATCGGGCAGCACCATGCAGGAATTTGTCAGCACCGGCTCGGCGATGACGCAGGCGACATCGTGGTCGGCGAGCGCCGCTTCCAGTGCAGCAACATCGTTGAATTCAATGACCTTCGCCGTCCTGGTCAGGTCGCGAAACTCACCCGCCAGCCCCGGCCGATTCACGGGCTTGCCGTCGACCATCCGGACCATCGTCTCGTCGACCGAGCCGTGATAGCAGCCGTTGAAGACCAGTATCTTTTCGCGGCCGGTGACGGCGCGGGCGACGCGCAGCGCGAAGCGGTTGGCGTCCGTGGCGGTGGTGGCGATCTGCCAGAACGGCAGACCGAAACGCTGAGTGAGCAGCGGCCCGATGGCCAGCGCATCTTCCGAAGGCAGCATATAGGTCAGGCCGCGCCCGGCTTGGCGGCGGATGGCGCGCGCCACCGGCGGCGGCGAATGGCCGAACATCGAGCCGGTGTCACCGAGGCAGAAATCGTCCAGCCTGTTGCCGTCGATATCCGTGATGGCGGCGCCCTTGGCGCTTTCGACCAGGATCGGGAATGGCGTCGGCCAGTCGTTCATCCAGTGCATCGGCACACCGCCGAAGAAGCCTGGCAGGCCGTTACCGACCTTGGCCTGCGATTTCGGCCGCGCCTTCCGGAAGGTGTTCGCCTCGCTTGTCCGCAATGCAGCGATGCGGTCACGGCTGATACCGCCAATGGACGCCTTTGAACTGTTCGTGCTGTGCATGAAATCCCTCTCGGCCGGCACACTACCCAATTGGCGACGGCAACCGCAATTGGCCGTGTTGGTGCGCTGCATTGGGTCAGCAGCAAGTTCGGCAGACTTGACCTTCCGGCGCAGTCGGGCGCCAATGCGATCGGGTCTGTGGTTTGGGGAGAAAAATGCGGACGATCATCTGCGCTATTGCGCTACTCTTGTCGGCCGCTGCGGCTTCCGCATCGGGCGGCGTCTGGTGTTCCGTCGATGACAAAGCGGTGCAATTCGAGGTCGGCGCCGGGGTCACCAGAGGTATGGGCGGCCCGACCTTCAATTTTCGCGGCGATCTCGAGATACTTGGCCGGCCGGAAGGCGACAGTCTGCGCAAGACCGTCTTCGAGGATTCCGACCTCACCCAGTACTGGCTGGACGACAAGGAGTTGCGGCTGAACGTCTACCACGAGCATCAGCTCGGGGATAAATTCAACTCTGTCGAACTGACGATCCTGACCAAGACCAGTGACGAGGGCGTCTATGACGGCCGGTACACGCTTGCCGTCTACGACAACGCCGCCGACACGGAACAGGACGGCAAGCCGAAAGAATTGACCGGCAAGGTGTCGTGCGGAGCCGAATAGGTCACGCCGAGATATCGATGACGCCGCAGTCGCCGGCGGCACTGCCGAAGGCGACCCGGCGCTCTTCCTTATCCCACATCATCGCGGTGATGGCGCCCTTGCCCGGGCGGCGCAACAGCACCTCTTTGGCATCGGTAAAGCGCACCGCCATGACCATGCCGTCATCATAGCCGACGGCGACGACATCCTGGCTCGGATGGCAGGCAACCGATGTCACCATGGCGTTGCCGCGCGTGCCGAGCTCCAGCGGCGCCTTGCCCATCGGGCCGTCCTTGCCCGAAAACGGCCAGACGATCGCCGCCGGCGCGCCGGAACTCGCCAGCCATTTGCCCTTCACGCTCCACGACAGGCTTTTGACCTTGCCGGGATAGCCGGTCATGCGCATGTGCTTGCCGTCGGCGAGCTTCCAGCCATGCAGCGCGTTTTCCTGCATGGTGGTGACGAGGAAGGCGCCATCCGGCGAGAAGGTGACGCCGGTATGGGCACCGGCCCATTCCAGCTCCACCGGCTTGCCCTCGGCGGCCGGGAAATGCAGCGTCGCGCCATTGTAGCGGGCGACGCCGAAGCGTATGCCCTTGGGGGAGAAGGCCAGCCCCTCGACCGAACGCGGATGGGCAAACTCTTTGGTCTTGCCGTCGGCAAAGCGCACGAACGCAGTCTTGCCTGTGGCATAGGCGATAGCGCCTTGCGGCCCGGCGGCGACGCTGGTGATCCACTTCTTGCCGGCGCTCGCCAATTCGCCGACGGTGCCACCTGCGGTGACAGCAAAAATCTTGCCGTCCTCGCCGCCGGTGATCAGGCGGTCGTTGGCGGCGTCATGGAACGTGGAGAGCAGGCCGTCATTGGCCTGAATTGCCTTGTGGCCGTTGTCGAGCCTATGAACTGTCCCATCGGCCAGCGCAAAATGCGGCACGTTGTCGAGGAAGACGGCGGCAAGGCAGTGACCTTCCAGGTCGAGGGGAGCAACTGTGGGCATCAGGACCATTCCAATGAAGCTGTCACCACTCCCGGGAAGCCATTGAGGCGGCCAGGCCTGGCGTCAACCTTCCCCTTTGTGGGAGAAGGTGGATCGGCGCGCAGCGCCGAGACGGATGAGGGGTGTTGGACGGATCGCCGTCGGTGCCGAGCTGGAGCACCCCTCATCCGACCTCGCTTCGCGAGGCCACCTACTCCCACAAGGGGAGAAGGAAGAGCGGGCAGCGCTAGCGCCATAGAGTCCGGAAATCAAGCCGCCTGGCAGGCGTCAAAGCTCTTCTTCAGCCGTTCGGCGTCAAGCTCGCGGCCGATGAACACCAGCCGGCTCTCATGCTTTTCGCCGTCTTTCCAGGCGCGCTGGTGGTCGCCTTCGATGATCATGTGCACGCCCTGGATGACATAGCGCTCGTCGTCGCCCTTGAGCGCGATGATGCCTTTCAGCCGCAGGATGTTGGGACCTTCCATCTGGGTGATCTTCTCGATCCACGGGAAGAATTTCTTCGGGTCCATCTCGCCGCCGCGCAGCGACACCGACTGCACGGTCACGTCATGGATGTCGGAGGGATGCGCGTGATCGTGATGATGATGGTCGTGATCATGGTCGTGGTGATCGTGGTCGTGATCATGGTGGTCGTGATCATGATCGTGCGCCTCGAGAAAATGCGGATCGTTTTCCAATGCGCGCGACAGGTCGAAGGCGCCGCGGTCGAGCACTTCCGACAGCGCCACGTCGGCGCGCGTGGTGCGGTGGATCCTGGCCGCCGGGTTGATGGCGCGGATGGTGGCTTCGACCTTGGCCAGCTCTTCGGGCGTCACCAGGTCGGTCTTGTTGAGCACGACGACATCGGCGAAGGCGATCTGGTCCTCGGCTTCCTTGGAATCCTTCAACCTGAGCGGCAGGTGCTTGGCGTCGACCAGGGCCACGACAGCGTCGAGTTTGGTCTTGGAGCGCACGTCGTCGTCCATGAAGAAGGTCTGCGCCACCGGCACAGGATCGGCGAGGCCGGTGGTCTCGACGACGATGGCGTCGAAGCGGCCGGGACGGCGCATCAGGCCTTCGACGACGCGGATCAGGTCGCCGCGCACCGTGCAGCAGACGCAGCCATTGTTCATTTCGTAGATTTCCTCGTCGGATTCCACGATCAAATCATTGTCGATGCCGATCTCGCCGAATTCATTGACGATGACGGCATAACGCTTGCCATGGTTTTCCGACAGGATGCGGTTGAGCAGCGTCGTCTTGCCGGCGCCGAGATAGCCGGTGAGAACGGTCACGGGGATTTGCGTCTGTGCTTCGCTCATATCTTGCCTCGAAATGGCTGGGCCACGGAATTGCGGGCCGCAAGAAGGGATTGTTGGCCTGATATAGGATGTGTGCCGGCCTTTTGCACGAGGCAAACCGCCTGGGTGTTTGACCAGGATTGACGAAGCGGATGGGTAGACCCGAGAGGCCGAGTGCGAGGGATGCCGACCATCAACGTGTCGCTGGAAACGCCTCTTCGTTGACCTGTGCTAAGCCGCGCCGCGTCAAACCGTTGCAATCGCCTTGGCGGAAACTCGTTTGTCATCTAACTGAAATAAACATCTGGCATCACCATTTCGAGCACCACAAATGCTTGCCGGCAAAGCTGTTTCGCAAGCCGGAATCTTTTTGATCGTCGATTGCCAACCGGCCGGCTGCGTCTATGCTGCACGCACCGGTACGGCCGAAGAGGGATCACCATGGCCAAGGCGGACAAGACTGCAACGATGAGCCGGCTGCATTCGGCGGCAAGGCTGGCAAGGACCGCGCTGGCGGCGCGGCTTCTGGCGCACGGCTTCTATGCCGGCCAGGACCAGATCATGCTGACGCTCGACCGCGAGGACGGCCAGACGCCCGGCAATCTCGCCGGCCGCCTCGGCGTGCGCCCGCCGACCATCACCAAGACCATCAACCGGCTGCAGGCCCAGGGCTTTTTAGAAAAGCGCGCCTCTTCCGCGGATGCACGCCAGGCGCATATCTTTCTCACCGACACCGGCCGCGAGATCATCCACGCCATCGAGAAGTCGGTGAAGAAGACCGAGAAGCAGGCGTTGAAGGGCCTCGACAAGAAAGAACAGAAGACGCTGTTCAAGCTGCTCGCCCGCATCGAGGCCAATTTGTCGAACGAGGAGCTGGTGCTTGTCGACGACGATGGCGACATCGACGATTGATCTTCCTGGCCTAGGCGGCTACCGAAGGCCCGCGCACCAGGGTCGACCAGCGGCCGGGCGTCAGGCCGAATGCTTTCTTGAAATGCCTGTTGAAATGGCTCTGGTCGCTGAAGCCGGCGCCAACGGCAATCTCGGCCAGCGGCTCGCCCACCTCGATCATCCGTCTTGCCTTTTGCAGCCGGCGCATCAGCAGGAACCGATGCGGGCTGGTGGAATAGGTCGCGCGAAAATGGCGTGACAGCGCATAGCGGTCGAGCCCGGTGACGGCTTCCAGCTCATCGGAACGAACGGACCGCTCGGCATTCTCCTCGAGATAGCCGCGCGCCAGCGCTGCCGCACGCGAGGCCGACTTCCCCATCGGCTTTGCTTTCTGTCCCGCATGACGCCCCAGATGCTGCGCCAGCTCCGCAACGAAATCGGCGACGAACAGCTCGTCCAGTTCCTCATCGAGCGGCGACAGGGCCGAAAGCAGCGTGCCACGCAAGGCAGGATCGCTGACCACAGCATCCCTGACGAAAGGCAGCGGCGCGCCGTCGAGGCAGTCGAGCAGCAGTGAGGGTTCCAGATAGAGGATCCGGTAGCGCAGACCATCCTCGGTCCCGGCGCCGCCATCGTGCACTTCGTCGGGATGCAGCACGATAACCTGGCCGGGCAGGCTGTGGTTGACAGTGCCCCTGTAGTGGAAGCGCTGCACACCGGAAAGCGTCACGCCGACGGCAAGCGTATCATGACGGTGCAGGTCGAAGGCGTTGCCATGGAAATGCGCCTCGATGCGCTCGATGCCAGCGGTAACAGGCGCCGAGACGATCCGGTCTTCATCCGCGCACGAACGTTCAAGACCCTGCGTCGCCTCACCTTCTAGATCGTGCGTCATCACCTATCCCTGCCCTTCATGGGCGTGCTCCGGAGTCCTCATTTTGGTGTTCGATACGAAATTTGCAATCGTGCTGCGGGACGATCTCGCCGTCTGGCAAAAGCTCAACGTCGCCGCCTTCCTGACCAGCGGCATCGTCGCGCAATTCCCCGCCATTATCGGCGAACCCTACCGCGACCGCGCCGGCAACCTTTATAATCCTCTGTCGATCCAGCCGGTCATCGTGCTTTCGGCCGATGGGCCGACGCTCAACTCCATCCACCGGAAGGCGCTGGAGCGGGGCGTGACGGGGTCAGCCTATGTCGAGGAGATGTTTGCCACCGGCTTCGATGCGGCCAACCGCGCGGTCTTCGCCGAGTTCGGGCCTGAGGATGCCAAGATCGTCGGCATCGCGCTGCGTGCCGACAAGAAACTCGTCGACAAGATCACCAAGGGCGCCCGCATGCACGCCTAATTCAGCAGGAAGCGTGTAACGGCGCTCATGAATTCAGTCGGCCGCTCGACGTTCAGCATATGGACGCCCGGAAGCAGTGTAAGCGTGGCGCCGGGGATGCTGGCTGCGATCGCCTCGCTGTGGCTTGCCAGCGTTACCTTGTCGTCTTCTCCACCGATCACCAGGGTGGGCGCGGTAATGAGGGATACAGTCCGGCGCAGATCGCAATCGCGTACGGCGGCGAAGCATCCCGCGAGACCTTGGGCCGGCGTCGCCAGGACCATCGCGCGGAACGCGTCGACGGTTTCGTTTGGGCCGGCAAGCATCGAGGCGGGAAACCAGTTGTGCATGAACATGTCCGCGGTGGCCGACATGTTGCTCGCTGCAAGGACAGTCCTGATCTGCTCATCAAAGTAAGAAGCCGGCCCGAGATGCGGCGAGGTGTTGGAAAGGATGAGACGCTCGATGCGGTCCGGGGCATGGATACCCAGCCACTGCCCTATGAAGCCGCCCAGCGACAGCCCGCAGAAATGCACGCGGGCGATCTGAAGCGCATCCAGCAACTCAAGGACGTCGCGGCCCAGCCGATCGAGCGAATAGGCTCCGGCCGGAGCATCGGAACTGCCGTGGCCGCGCAGATCATAGCGCAGCACCCGGAAAGATCCGGCAAATTCCGCAAGCTGCCGGTCCCACATATGCAGGTTCGTCGCAATGGAATTCGAGAGCACAAGCACAGGGCCGGCCCCCGCCAGCTGATAGGCGATCCGGCAGCCGTCGCCCGTCGTAAAATAAAGCGTGTCAGTCATCTGGTCCTCATCTCACCCTGGCGAAAGGAGTTCGATGCTCCCGCCGCCCTTTGAATGAGCCACCCTAGGCCTCGTAATTATCCAGGAAAATTACTATGATTGGATAATCTCAGTAGGTTTTGGCGATAATGAATGGTCTGAAACTCCACGACCTACGGTGCTTTGACGCCGTGGCAAGCGAGGGCAGCTTCCAGGCGGCCGCCCTTGCCTTGAACCGATCGCATCCATCCGTCTTCGCCGCTGTCGCACGCCTCGAGCAGTTGCTCGGGCTCACACTTCTCGACCGCAGCGGATATCGGGTGGGGCTGACGGAGGCGGGCCGCGAGTTTCACGCGCGAGCGCAGCTGACATTGCGCGAGCTCGACCATCTGCGAACCTATGCGGGCCAGTTGGCGAGTGGCGAGGAGACGGTCCTGCGTGTGGTCGTGGGTGATCTCTGCCCGCGACCGCAAATCCTGCCTATGCTCAGCGGCTTCTTTGCCGAACGCACCGGGACACGCCTGCACCTGGAGTACGAGGCGGTCGGCGGTCCGCTCGAACGGTTGATGGAAGGCGAGGCTGACCTCATCTTCCATCGCGCGGATCCTTCCGATCCGCATCTCGAGCGGATCGATCTCTGCGCGGTGCCCCTCGTGCCGGTGGTGGCGCCTGGGTTCCTTCCGTTCGCGCCTGGCCGCGAGATTGCGCCGGAGCAGATGCGGCCCTTCACCCAGTGCGTGATCCGCGACACGGCGCGGCGGCCATCGCCGGAGAGCTATTTCCTCATCGACGGTGCGCATCAGTGCTCGGCGCCGGATCATCTGATGAAGAAGGAACTGATCCTTCACGGACTGGCCTGGGGCCATCTGCCGGCATGGCTGATCGAGGACGAACTGCGGGATAGGAGGCTGATCTCGATCGCTGGTGCACATCTGCCCGGCCGGACGGAGATCTTGGCGGCGGTGCGCCGGGGCGCGACCGACCGCATGGACCCGTCGCCGAGGCGTTGTGGCTTCATCTCCAGGCGCAAGTGGCATCCGACGGCAAAGCACCGGGATGTCAGAACGTCGCAGTGGAACGCAAAGCGCCTTAGCTGGCATCGGATCGGCCTGCGCTGAACCTGTCTCAGACGCCTGTTGTGCCAGTCGCTTTTGGCTTGCCGGGCGCTGGAGATTGCCGCAAAGGTTAAGCGTTGATCCTCCCTGCCCGGCCTGACATTTGAACGTTCCCGCAAGATCAGACGAAAGCGCAACGCCGCCCGCGGCGATGCTGTTCATGCTGTCCACCTATGTCTTTTTCACCTTTCTCGACACATCGAGCAAATATCTGGTGCTGGCCGGCGTCTCGGCGCTGATCGTCGCCTGGGCCCGCTTCACCGTCCATGTCCTGCTTGTCGGCGTCTTCCTGCGCGGCTGGCGCGAGCCGTCGCGCTTCCGCGCCAACAATTTGCCGGCCCACATCCTGCGCGGCGGTCTGCTGTTCGGCTCGACGATGTGCAACGTCATGGCGCTCAAAACGCTTCAACTGGCCGAGACCACCTCGATCTACTTCTTCGGGCCGATGGTGATCACCGCCCTTGCCGGACCGCTGCTTGGTGAATGGGCCGGCTGGCGGCGCTGGCTGGCAATCCTGTCGGGCTTTGTCGGCGTGCTCGTCATTACAAGGCCGGGCATCGGCGTGTTCGGCATCGGCCATCTTTTCGCGCTCGGCTCGATGCTGTCGAACAGTTTTTACGTCATCATGACGCGGCGGATGTCAGCCAGCGAAACCTCGGAAAGCCTGATCCTGTTTTCGGCGCTGGCGCCGGCCGTGCTGCTTCTGCCGATGCTGCCGTTCTCGCATGGGCTGCCGCAGGATGGCTGGCACTGGTTCATACTGGTGATGCTGGGCGTGTTCGGCGCCGGCGGCCACTGGCTGCTGGTGCAGGCCTACCGCCTGGCGACCACCACGGCGCTGGCGCCGTACCCCTATTCGCAGATGGTCTGGATGATCCTGTCCGGCTGGATCATCTTCCACCAGTTCCCCGACCGCTGGACGCTGGTGGGTGCAGCCATCATCGTCGCCAGCGGCCTTTACATCATCCATCGCGAGCACCGTTTGCGGCTGCGCAATCGCACGACCGTCGATGTCGAGGCGGAGGCTCTGGCGAAAAAACTTTGATTTGCTCCGAATCCGATGGCATAACGCCGCATTTAAAAAATTTAAAGAACTCGGGGAGCCAAGGGCTGGCACAAAAGATCAAGCTTTCGACGATCGCGGATGCGCTTGGCGTCTCCACGGCCACCGTCTCCCTCGCCTTGCGCGACAGCCCGCTGGTCGCAGGCGCCACGCGTGACCGCATCAAGGAGCACGCGCGGGCCATCGGTTATATCTACAATCGCCGCGCCGCCTCACTGCGCACCTCGCGCTCGGGCATTGTCGGCGTCGTCGTGCATGACATCATGAACCCGTTCTTCGCCGAGATCCTGCGCTCGATCGAGAGCGAACTCGACCGCAGCCGGCAGACCTTCATCCTGTCCAATCACTACGACCAGCTGGAAAAGCAACGCACCTTCATCGATACGCTGCTGCAACTCGGCGCCGACGGCGTCATCATGTCCCCGGCCATCGGCACGCCGGCCTCTGACATCGTCATGGCCGAGGAAAACGGCCTGCCGGCGGTGCTGATCGCACGCAGCGTGGAAGGCGCCGACGTGCCGGTGTTTCGCGGCGACGATGCCTATGGCACGGCACTTGCCACCAATCATCTGATCTCGCTCGGGCACAAGCGCATCGCCATGATCGGCGGCACCGACCAGACCTCGACCGGGCGCGACCGCTACCAGGGCTATCTCAACGCCATGGAGGCCGCCGGGCTTGAGGTCAGGCCGTCCTGGCGCATCGCCGGGCCGCGCACCAAGCAGGGCGGATTCGAGGCGGCTGGACAGTTTCTGGCGCTTAAAGACAAGCCAACCGCCGCTTGCTGCTGGAATGATCTGGTCGCCATCGGCCTGATGAACGGCATTGCCCGCGCCGGCCTGGTGCCGGGCGCCGACATCTCGGTGACCGGCTATGACGATCTCGAGGAGGCGGCAATCGCGACACCGGCGCTCACCACAGTCTGGAATGGCCAGCGAGAGGTCGGCCGCCGTGCCGCCAGCGCGCTGCTCGACAAGCTGAACGGACAGGCGGTACGGCCGTCACAGGAACTGATCAAGCCGGAACTGCATGTGCGCCAGTCGACCGGCAAGCCGGTGGAGCGTGCATGACCAAGACTGATGCGTTGCAGACCGTCGCCGTTCTGGTGCCAGGACATTTCAACGACCATGCGGTCGAGCGCATCGACCGCACCTTCAAGCGGGTCAAGATAGAGCGCGCCGATCCCGCCCTGGTCACCGACGAGATGCGCCATGACGTGCGCGCCATTGCGTCCTTCGCCGGCGTCAATGCGGCATTGATGGATGCATTGCCCAACCTCGAACTCATCGCCTCCTTCGGCGTCGGCTATGATTCGGTCGATGCCGGCCATGCGGCCAAGAAAAACATCATGGTCACCAACACCCCCGATGTTTTGACCGAGGAGGTCGCCGACACTACGATCGGCCTTTTGCTCAACACCGTGCGTGAACTTTACAAGGCCGAGAAATGGCTGCGCGACGGCAGTTGGGTGAAGAAGGGCAACTATCCCCTGAGCCGGCTGACCTTGCGCGGTCGGCATGTCGGCATTTACGGCATGGGCCGCATCGGCCTTGCCATTGCGCGCCGGCTGGAAGCGTTCGGGCTGCCGGTGGCCTACCACAACAGGCGCAAGGTCGAAGGTCTGGCTTATGAATACCACCCGACGCTGAAGGGCCTTGCCGAAGCGGTCGATACGCTGATTTCCGTAGTGCCGGGCGGCGCTTCCACGGAGAAGGCGGTCAATGCCGAAATCCTGGCGGCGCTTGGCGCCAACGGCGTTTTCGTCAACATCGGCCGTGGCAGCACGGTCGACGAGGCAGACCTCGCCGCAGCGCTTGCCAACGGCACCATCGCCGCGGCCGGGCTCGATGTTTTCGCCGATGAACCGAATGTGCCCAAGGCTTTGCTGGAGGCGCCAACCTCGCTTTTGCCCCATGTCGGCTCGGCCTCGCACCATACGCGCCGCGCCATGGCGGATCTGTGCGTCGACAATCTGGTATCCTGGTTCAGCGAGCGCCGGCCACTGACCCCGGTGCCTGAGACGGCGCAAGTCAAGCCACGAAGCTGAGCGGCTCTCTGCCACACTCGTTAACGTTGACTTAACGCTTTGGAATCATTCTGCATCTGCGCCGGGGGGCGCGGAGTGCAAGATGACGAAACTTCCGGCATCGATTGCGGCAGCGGCACTTTTCGCCGGCTTTCAGCTGTTTCACGGCGGCAGCAGTGAAAGTTCGGCCAATGAAGCAAGGCCGGCAACCACCTTCAGGCTGGTCGCCAATGGCGACGAAGGCGACTGCGCGGTTAGCCGCGGCGCCGCGATTGACGATGGCCTGTCGCTGTTGACCGTGGCGCCGAATTGCCGCGGGCTGCTGCCCGGCATCGAGCGGGCAAAATTCTGGCGAGAGGGCGAGGACGGCACGATCGCGTTCAGCGCCGACGGCACCGACCCGATCGTCACCTTCTCGGTTGCGGATGGCGACGGCTACGAATCCTACGCTCCGGCCACGCCGCTGCTGTCGCTGGCGACAACCGGCGAACGGGATCAATCCGCCGGCAATTGATCGTCGGGATTTATTCCGCCGCCGCCCGTGCACCGGCCTTCGCCGCCGCATGCAGCCGCACCGCATCGCCGAAGGCGCGGAAGATCTTGGCCGAGTTGCCGTCCGACTTGACCCAGTATTCGGGGTGCCATTGCACGCCGACGGCGAAGGCGCGGGCGTCCTTCACCGAAACCGCCTCCACCGTGCCGTCGCCGGCAACCGCCTCGACCTGCAGCTTCGAGCCGAGCCGGTCGATGCCTTGGCGGTGCAGCGAGTTGACCTTGATGTCGCTGGCGCCGAATACACCGGCCAGGCAGCCGCCCGGCTTGATCGAAATGGTCTGGTGAATGGCGAAACGTTCGTCCTGGTTGTCGCTCACGGGCGCGCGATGGTCCAGCGAACCTTCGCGCTCCTGGATCTCGGTGCCAAGCGTGCCGCCCAGCGCCACGTTCAACTCCTGGATGCCGCGGCAGATGGCAAGCAGCGGCACGCCGCGCTCGATCGCCTTGCGGATCAGCGGCAGCGTGGTGGAATCGCGCGCCGGGTCATAGGGGCCGTTGGCTTCGCTGGCGTCGCCGCCATAGAGTGATGGATGCACGTTGGACTTGGAGCCGGTGACCATGACACCGTCGACTGAAGACAACAGCTCGTCGAAATCGAGCCGGTCGCCGAAGGACGGCACCAAAAGCGGGAACACGCCGGCGCCGGAAAGTGCTGCCTCGATATATTGCTGCGGGACGGCATGCCAGGTGTAGTTGTCGAACTGACGGACGTCGGTCGATATGGCGACGAGCGGCTGGTGCATTTTGGGTCCGGATTCCATTTGGAGCGAAGCGAATAATCTATTGTGCCTGCAAAATAGGCGATCCGAAGGCGCTTTTCCATGGCAAGTTTCGCCATCTCGCATGGGCCACGCGGCGAACGTTAGACTATAGTTGCAGGCTGGCTGGCCGGCCCGCGGATTTGTCGCCAGCGCCGCCGTCAAATCCCGCTGCCATGCTGGACTCGACCCCTTGCCCGTGTATTGTTTCGGCAAATCGATACCGGGCGCGAGGAGATGTCCCTGATGTCGGTTTGTTGGTCCAAAAGGGAGGTTCTGCATGGATCGTCGTTCATTCATCCGCAAGGCCGGGGTCACCGGCGTGGGCGCTGCGGCGGCTGCCGCGACGCTAGCCGCACCGGCAATCGCCCAGTCCAATCCGAAAGTGACGTGGCGGTTGGCGTCATCCTTCCCCAAGTCACTCGATACGATCTATGGCGGCGCGGAAGTCTTCTCCAAGATGCTGTCTGAGGCGACGGACGGCAATTTCCAGGTCCAGGTCTTCGCCTCCGGCGAACTCGTGCCCGGCCTGCAGGCGGCCGACGCCACCACGGCCGGCACCGTCGAGGCCTGCCACACGGTGTCATACTATTACTGGGGCAAGGACCCGACATGGGCGCTGGGTGCGGCAGTGCCGTTCTCGCTCAACGCGCGCGGCATGAATGCCTGGCACTATCATGGCGGCGGAATCGACCTGTTCAACGAGTTTCTTGCCACGCAAGGCCTGTTCGGCCTGCCGGGCGGCAACACCGGCGTGCAGATGGGCGGCTGGTTCCGCAAGGAGATCAACACCGTCGCCGACCTCTCCGGCCTCAAGATGCGCATAGGCGGCTTTGCCGGCAAAGTGGTCTCGAAGCTCGGTGTCGTGCCGCAGCAGATCGCCGGTGGCGACATCTATCCGGCGCTGGAAAAGGGCACCATCGACGCCGCCGAATGGGTCGGCCCCTATGATGACGAGAAGCTCGGCTTCTACAAGGTCGCGCCCTACTACTACTATCCCGGCTGGTGGGAAGGCGGTCCGACCGTCCATCTCCTGTTCAACAAGGCGAAGTACGAAGAGCTTTCGCCGGCCTACAAGTCGCTGGTGCACACGGCCGCGCACGCGGCAGACGCCAACATGCTGCAGAAATACGACTATCTCAATCCTGCAGCGGTGAAGCGGCTGGTGGCCGGCGGCGCGAAATTGCGCCCGTTCAGCCAGGACATCATGGCCGCCTGTTTCGAGAAGGCCAATGAGGTCTACACCGAAATGGAAGCCACCAACGCGCCGTTCAAGAAGATCTGGGACTCGATCAAGGGCTTCCGCAAGGAGCACTATCTGTGGGCCCAGGTGGCCGAGTACAATTACGATACCTTCATGATGGTCCAGCAGCGCAACGGCAAGCTGTAGGAACATTAGCCCCTTCTCCCCGTCACTATACGGGGAGAAGGTCCCGGCAGGGGGATGAGGGGCGGCGCAAACTTCGGCGATCGCCTTGGGCCTGGTAGGCGCCTTGAGCCCGAAATTATAGCTTATCTTTCCAAGCGTTGACGCTGCACCTCACCTGCCTGCCGGCATCCTCTCCCCGTATAGTGACGGGGAGAGGGACGCGGTCATCGTCGTTTCGCCAATCGCCAACGTCGCAGGATTGAGGCTGCCCTTCATTCCCTGCCCGGCACCACCAACACCTTGACCTCGCCGGGGGCGGCCGGGTTGGCGATCACCGAGGCGGCTTCCTCCAGGCCGACCTGCCTTGAGATGAGCTTGTCGATCTCGATTGCGCCGGACGCGACAAGGTCCGCTGCCCGCCTGTGGGTGAAGGGATTGATGAACGAGCCGAGAACCTTCAGCTCGCGAAACAGGATGTCGAACGGTTCGAAGGGCACTTTCACGCCTTGCGGCATCACGCCGACGATCACCACCGTGCCGCCGGACTTCGCCAGCCTCACCGATTGTTCGACGGTATCGGGGACACCGGCGCATTCGAGCACCACGTCGGCCCCGCCGGGCACAAGGCCGGTTGGGCCGGCGATCGCCTCGATCGGGTCGACCGCGTTTGGGTCGACCGTCGCCGTTGCACCGAGCTCTTCGGCGAGCGCACGGCGGGAGGCCTGCCGCGTCGACAGGATGATGGTCGCCGCTCCTGCGAGCCTCGCCAATTGCACGGTAAGCAGGCCGATGACGCCGCCACCAAGCACCACCACGGCAGCGCCGGGTCTGATTCCGGCGAGGTCGACAGCGTGCAGGCAGCAGGCCAGCGGCTCGCAGAAGGCGCCATGCGTTGGCTTGAGGTTCGCAGGCAGAAGAAAGGCCTGGCTCTGCGGCATCACGACGTAGTCGGCGAAGCCGCCGTCGCGATGGATGCCGATGGCCCTGAGATTGCTGCACAAATTGACCCGGCCGGCCCGACAATGACTGCAGCGTCCGCAGAAGATGTTGGGATCGCCGGTAACACGGTCACCGATGGCGATGCCGGAAACCGCATCGCCGACAGCCTCGACGATGCCGCAGAATTCGTGACCAAGCGTCACCGGCGGGCTCGAAGGGAATTCGCCGTGGAGGAGGTGACGGTCGGTGCCGCAAACGCCGCAGGCTTCGACGCGCACCAGAACGTCCTGCGGTCCCGCAACAGGCTTGTCGACCTCCCGTAGCGCAATGCTGCCCACGGCTTCCAGGCGCACGGCTCTCATGACATCCTCACTCAGGTTCTCAGTGTTCACACATCAGTTGAAGTTCGGCGGCTGCGACAGGTCGGTCGCCGGCGCCGCCGGCTTGGCGGGCGGCGTCTCGCCGAAATTCGGCGGCTGCGAGAGATCGTTCGACGGTGGCGCCGCGGGTGATGGGCCACCGTTGGCTGGTGGTGGTGTGCCGAGAGGCGCAAGGCTTGGCATATCAGGCAAGTTGATCTCGATCGTTCCCGGATCGACGGCCGCACCCTTGTAGCGCATGACCATTTGCGGGAAGGCGATGGTCAGCCCGATCATGATCACCTGGATGCAGACGAAGGGCACGGCGCCCCAATAGATCTGGCCGGTGGTCACCGGCGCGATCTGCTTGCCGGTGAGGCGATCGAGATAGGGCACGCGCGCGGCGACAGAGCGCAGGTAGAACAGCGCAAAGCCGAAAGGCGGGTGCATGAAGCTTGTCTGCATGTTGACGCCGAGCAGCACGCCGAACCAGATCAGGTCGATGCCGAGCTTGTCGGCAGCCGGCGCCAAGAGCGGTACGATGATGAAGGCGAGCTCGAAGAAGTCGAGGAAGAAGGCGAGCACGAAGACCAGGATGTTGACGCCGATCAGGAAGCCGACTTCGCCGCCCGGCAGCGACGTCAACAAATGCTCGACCCAGACGTGGCCGTTGACGCCGTAGAAGGTCAGCGAGAACACCCGCGCGCCGATCAGGATGAACAGCACGAAGGAGGAAAGCCTGGTGGTCGACGCGAGCGCCTGTTTGATGACATCCAGCGACAACCGCCCCTTCATTGCCGCCATCGCCAGGGCGCCAACCGCGCCCATGGCGCCGCCCTCTGTCGGGGTGGCGATGCCGAGGAAGATGGTGCCCAGCACCAGGAAGATCAGCGCCAGAGGCGGGATCAAAACGATGATCACCTGCTGCGCCAACCTGGACATCATGTTGATGTTCAGGCCCTTGTCGGCGATCGCCACGATATAGATCAGGATCACCCCGATGCTGGCGCCAAGGATATCGGCATTGTCGCCATGCGCCGGCGCAAGGTAGCGATAGGCCGCATAGGAAGCCGCGACTGCCACCAGCAGTGCCGCGAGCAGCGACAGCACGCCGTGGCCAAGCGTGCGGGCCGCCAGCGGCAACGCCGGCATCGAGTTCGGCCGGACGATCGACATGATCAGGATGTAGAGCGTGTAAAGGCCGGTCAGCACCAGGCCGGGGATCAGCGCGCCGGCATACATGTCGCCGACCGAACGGCCGAGCTGGTCGGCCAGAACGATCAGCACCAGCGACGGCGGGATGATCTGGGCGAGTGTGCCGGATGCCGCGATGACGCCCGACGCCAGTCGTCGGTCATAGCCGTAGCGCAGCATGATCGGCAGCGAGATCAGGCCCATGGCGATGACCGAAGCCGCGACCACGCCCGTGGTCGCGGCAAGCAGCGCACCGACGAAGATCACTGCATAGGCAAGGCCGCCGCGAACCGGGCCGAACAGCTGGCCGATCGTGTCGAGCAGGTCCTCGGCCATGCCCGATCGTTCCAGCACGATGCCCATGAAGGTGAAGAACGGGATTGCCAAGAGCGTGTCGTTCGACATCACCCGGCTGCCGTAGAAATTGTCGGGCAGCGCATGCAGCAGCGGCCACGCCAGGTTGATCGAGCCGCCCGAATAGGGCGACAGCACGACGCCGATGAAGAAGAACATCAGGCCGTTGGCGGCGAGCGAGAAAGCGACGGGGTAGCCGATCAGCAGGAAGATGATCAGCGAGGCGAACATGATCGGCGCCATGTTCTGGGCGATGAACTCGATCATGGGCGCGCCTCCTGGGCGAGCGCCTTGGCTTCTTCGGCAAGGGCTTTCGCCTCGAGCTCGGCCTGTTCGTGCACCGAGATGAACGGATTGGGATCGTCCATGTCGCCGCGCATGATGGCGATCTTCTTGATGATCTCGGAGATGCCCTGCAGCGCCAGCAGAAAGAAGCCGACGAGCAGGATCGCCTTGGCCGGCCAGATGATCAGGCCGCCGGAATTGTTCGACATTTCGCCGCTGCGGAACGACAGCGACACGTAGGGTACAAAATAGATCACCATCAGCGTCACAAACGGCATCAGGAAGAAGACATGGCCGAGCAGGTCGATCCAGTGCTGCACGCGGCGCGACCACATGCCGTAGACGATGTCGATGCGGATATGGTCGTTCTGTTTCAGCGTGTAGGCGGCGGCCAGCATGAAGGCGGCGCCGAACAGGTACCACTGCAGTTCCAGCCAGGCATTCGACGAGACGTCGAAGACCTTGCGGATGATGGCATTGGCGGCGCTGACCAGGATTGCCAGCAGGATCAGCCACGATATCCACCGGCCGATGAACTCGTTCATACGGTCGATCGTTCTGGATAGAGCGAGCAGCCCTGCCATGCATTTCCTCCCTGAGGTCGAAGGCGCGCCGGCTCCCCTATTTTCCGTCGCGCCGCTGTGGCCCAACGGTATGCCGTGCGTGGTTCGGCGGGTCAACATGGCATGGGCGCGATCAACGCCGTCGTGACGGGAGGCAGGGGATAAGTGCCGACCGGCTGCTGCGTCATGCAACCAAAGTCTGACAGCGGATGCGGCGATCAGGCGATCTTCTGCTGGTCGCGGCCAGGACCGATCAGCACAAGTGCCGCGACCAGGAACAGATACATCCAGCCATCGCGCCATTCGATCGGGAAATAGCCGGCCCATAGCGATTCGGCCATGCCGAAGGCGGCCGCACCGAGCGCGGCCCGAGGCGGCGAGAGATAGCCGCCCACCGCCGTCACGAACAGGATTTTCAGCCCGTAGACGAGGCCTGAGCCGAAGCTGACATTGCCGTAGTAAAGGGCGGCCATGATTCCGGCCAGCGCGGCGCAGAAACCGCCGAACAGCACCGCATGCCGGAACACTGCGCGCACGTCCACGCCGCACATGGCAGCCGCTTTGGGATCGTCGGAGACGGCGCGCCAACGGCGACCGAAGCCTGAGCGGGCAAACGCCCATGCAGCGAGCATGATTGCCGCCAGAACCACCGCGCAATCGATGAGCTGGATCAGCGTCAGCGTCGCCTGGAAGCCGGCATCCTGAGCGAAGACAATGGGTTGCGCCAGCATCGGCGGCAGCCACCAATCATGCGTGTCGGCGGCGATACGGCTTGCTTCCGACAGCACCAGCAGGATGCCGAGCGTCGTCACCACAATGGCATTGGGCGTGCGGTCGGCCAGCGGTTCGAAGACGCTGCGCGACAGCACGTGGCCGATCAGCGCGGCATAAAGGAAAGCCGTGACGACGCCGAGCACCACTGCCGCCAGCAAGGTCAGCCACAATACCTGATAGCCGAAGGCCACGGTCAGGATCATCGTCTGGCCGCAAAAGGCGAACAGCGCGCCATAGGCGAGATTGGTCCGGTGCAGGATGCCGTTGGTCAGCGCGTAGCCGAAGGCAAGCAGCGCATAGAGCGCGCCGGAATGCAGCCCGTTCAGCACCTGCTGGAAGAAATAGAGCATAGACAGCTTTCCGGGCGCCGGAGCCCGCGCCAAGGTTTGCATCGTAGAATCTAACTTGTCAAATGCGTTTTATGGGTTAGATTTCCGATATGACAGTATCTTGGACCCCACATCGCTTCACCGGCGGCATTCTTGCGCTCGATACGGCCAACACCGTGGTGTTGCGCAACGATCCGGAAAAGACCTTCGACCGTTTTGACGATCCGGCCGAGATCGCGCGCTTCGCCGATGCCGCAAGCGGCTTTCGCGGTGCCGAGCTTGGCGGCAGACCGCTGGAGGCGACCTCGCCGGACAGGATCGCCCCGGTGGTGCTGGCGATCCGCGAGACGACCGACTGCCTGTTTCGCGGCGCGGTGTCGAAAGGTGCGCTTGCCGCCGGCGACCTCGCCGCTTTTCTCAAGGCCTGCGCCAACGGCCTCGACCGGAGCCTGGCCGAAATCGGCGCACCGGGCAGACCGTTCGGCGACCCATCGACGCCGATCGCGTTCGAGGCGGCGCTGGCGGTTTCGGCCTTGTCGCTGCTGCGCGACGACACGGTCGCCAGGCTCAGGATCTGTCCCAATTGCAGCTGGCTGTTCGTCGACAGGAGCCGCAATTCCAGCCGCCTTTGGTGCGATATGGCTGTGTGCGGCAACCGCCAGAAAGCAAGCCGTCACTATCGCCGCCGCCGCACGGCGCCCCATGAGGTCAACAATGCCTAGGGTTGTTTTTCGTTCGATCCTTGTCGGTGCTGCGCTCATTGCAGCCGTTGCGCTTGGCGCCTGCCGCGACACCGGCGGCGACGGCAAGCTGTTCGAGGTTTCCGGCAAGGTCGTCGTCTTCAACTACCGTCTCGCCCGGGCGACCTATGTCGTGACGCTGCGGCCCCTGCAGCCGATGGGCGAAGGCCAGGTTGCGGTCGCCAGTTTCCAGAATCCGGCCGGCGGCCCTCCCCTGGTAGTCGAGCAGAAGGTCTGGCCGAAGCTCGACAAGGTCAGCCTGGAGAGCCCGGCGCTCACCTGCATCGTCAAGGACAAACCCTATGCGATCTCCATCAGCATCAGGGGTCCTGACGGCACGTTCCTGCAGAAGATCGACACCACGCTGATGTCGAGCGAGGACCAGTCGATCCTTCCCGACCGGCCGCTGGTGGTCGACCAGCTCTATACGGCCAATCCCGATCTTGCCGGCCATCCCGACGGCAAGCTGCCGGGTGAGCCGAAGCCGGATTGCTCGAAAGGCTGATGCGTTTTTGCCCGGCGCGACTGCGTGGAAATTTTCGGTCGCCGGACAACCGCCGCGGACCGATTTCGTGCCGGATCCGCGACGGCAGCGGATCGTTCGTTGCGCTTTGCCTGGCACTTTCGATTTCGTTTGACCTGCCTTGCAAGCGGAGAAAGACTGCGCCATCTCACTCCTACGTTGGCTGCGCGCCCCCGGTGCTGTCTCCGCAGAGGAAATGCCTGATGACGCTGCACGACGTCGCGCTCGACGACAAGTTCGATCTTGGTAAGGAGCGCATCTTCCTGTCCGGCGCACAGGCGGTCATCCGCATGCTTTTGATGCAACGCGAGCGCGACCGCCGGGCCGGCCTCAACACGGCCGGCTTCGTGTCCGGTTATCGCGGCTCGCCGCTTGGCGGCCTCGATATGCAGCTGTGGCGGGCGAAAAAGCAGCTGGCGCAGGCCGACATCGTCTTCCAGCCCGGCCTCAACGAGGAGCTTGCCGCCACCGCCTGCTGGGGCTCTCAGCAGACGGAATTAATGGGCGAAGGCAAGCATGACGGGGTGTTTTCGGTCTGGTACGGCAAGGGACCGGGCGTCGACCGCTCCGGCGACGTTTTCCGCCACGCCAACCTCGCGGGAACGTCGAAGTATGGCGGCGTGCTTGCGCTGATGGGCGACGACCATATGGCCGAATCATCGACCAATGCGCACGCCACCGAATTCCTGTTCGTCGACACCATGGTGCCGATCCTCAACCCGGCCGGCGTTCAGGAGATCATCGACTACGGCCTCTACGGCTTTGCCATGTCGCGCTTCGCCGGCACCTGGGCGGCTATCAAATGCGTCAAGGACAACATCGAATCCACGGCCTCCGTCGATGCCGCGCTCGAGCGCCTGAACATCGTCGTGCCGGAGTTCGATATGCCGCCCGGCGGCCTCAACATCCGCAACGAGATCGACATGCTCGGCCAGGAGGAGCGGCTGCATGAATACAAGCGCGCCGCTGCGTCCGCCTTCATCCATGCCAACCGCCTGAACCGCATCGTCTATTCGGGCGGCCGGGCGCCGAAGCTCGGTATCATCACGCTCGGCAAGAGCTATCTCGATGTCCGCCAGGCGCTGGAAGACATCGGCATCGACGAGGCCGCCGCCGGCCGCATCGGCATCCGCCTGTTCAAGGTCGGCTGCCCATGGCCGCTCGACCTGCAGCATATCGCCGAATTCGCCCGCGGCCTCGACACCATCGTCGTCGTCGAGGAGAAGCGCTCGCTGATCGAGGTGCAGCTGCGCGAAAACCTCTACGGCACCGCCACCCAGCCGGCGATCGTCGGCAAGAAGGACGAGCGCGGCGACTGGCTGTTCCCGGCCAAGGGCGCGCTCGACCCCAACGAGATCGCCATTGCGCTGGGCGAGCGCATCCTGCGCACAATCGGCCCTTCGGAAGAGATCACTGCCAAGGTGGCGAAGCTGCGCCAGTTCCAGGCGATGCTTGCCGACACCAGCGATATCGGTTCGCGCACGCCGTTCTTCTGCTCCGGCTGCCCGCACAATTCCTCGACCAAGGTGCCCGACGGCTCGATCGCCGCCGCCGGTATCGGCTGCCATTTCATGGCGCTGTGGATGGACCGCAACACGGTCGGCTTCACCGCCATGGGGGGCGAGGGCGCACAATGGGTCGGCCAGGCGCCATTCTCCAAGCGCGGCCACATTTTCCAGAATCTCGGCGACGGGACCTACAATCACTCCGGCACGCTGGCGATCCGCTTCGCGCTGTCGACCGATGCCAACATCACCTACAAGATCCTCTACAACGACGCCGTCGCCATGACCGGCGGCCAGCCGCATGAAGGCGGCCTGACTGTCGACATGATCGCCAGGCAGGTGCGCGCCGAAGGCGTCGAGCGCATCGCCATCGTCACCGACGAGCCGGACAAATATGCAGGAAAGGCCGAATTCCCCTCCGGCGCCACCATCCACCACCGCGACGACCTCGACCTCGTCCAGCGCGAGTTGCGCGACGTCAAGGGCGTCTCGGTGCTGCTCTATGACCAGACCTGCGCCGCCGAAAAGCGCCGCCGCCGCAAGCGCGGCACCTTCCCGGATCCCGACAAGCGGGTCTTCATCAACGAACTGGTCTGCGAGGGCTGCGGCGATTGCGGGGTGCAATCGAACTGCGTCTCGATCCAGCCGGTCGAAACCGAGTTCGGCCGCAAGCGCAGAATAGACCAGTCGAGCTGCAACAAGGACTTCTCCTGCGTCAACGGCTTCTGCCCGTCCTTCGTCACCGTGCACGGCGCCAAGATCAGGAAGGCCGAAGGCATTGCCGGGCGCTCCGACCCGCTTGACGGCGTGCCGGTGCCAGCCGAATTCCCGCTCGGTAGCGAGGGTTGGGCGGCGATCATCGACGGCGTCGGCGGCACCGGCGTCGTCACCATAGGTGCTGTGCTCGGTATGGCCGCCCATCTCGAGGACAAGGGCTGCGGCATGATTGACATGGCCGGCCTCGCCCAGAAGGGCGGTTCGGTGTTCACCCATGTCCGCATCGCCCGCACGCCGGACGACATCCACGCGATCCGCGTTTCGGCCGGCAAGGCCGACCTGGTACTCGGCTGCGACCTTGTCGTGTCCGGCGCCAAGAAGGTGCTTGGCGCGGTGCGCGAAGGCCATACCATCTTCCTCGCCAACACCGCCGAGATCATGCCCGGCGAATTCGCCCGTTCGGCCGATTTCTCGCTGCCGATCGAGCGCCTGAAGAAGGCGATCCGTGCTGCTGCAGGCGAAGACAAGACGCATTTCTTCGACGCCACGCGCACCGCCACCCAATTGTTCGGCAATTCGCTCGGCGCCAACATGTTCATGCTCGGCTTCGCTTTCCAGCATGGCGGGCTGCCGCTGTCGGCGCAAGCCGTTGAAACAGCAATCGAATTGAACGGCGAGGCGGTGGCGATGAACATCGCCGCGTTCCGCTGGGGCCGGCGCGCCGCGCATCAGCCGGACTTTGTGCGCGGCCTCATCGCGCAGCCGGGCAAGGCCACTGAGATCGCCGAGACGCTGGACGATATCATCGCCCGCCGCGTCGCTTTCCTCTCTGCCTATCAGAATGCCGCCTATGGCAGGCGCTATGCCGAGAAGCTGGCGGTTTTGCGTGCTGCCGAGGCCAAGGCCGTGCCTGGCTCGACCGCGGTGACCGAGGCCGCCGCCAGAAACCTGTTCAAGCTGATGGCGATCAAGGACGAATATGAGGTGGCGCGGCTCTACACCGACGGCTCCTTCGCTATGGAGCTCTCAAAACAGTTCCAGAGCTACGACAAACTCGAATTTCATCTGGCGCCACCGATCATGGGCAGGCGCGGCAATGACGGCAAGCCGAGGAAATCGAGCTTCGGCCCGTGGATGATGAAGGGATTTCGCCTGCTGGCGGCGCTGAAAGGCCTGCGCGGCACGGCCTTCGACGTGTTCGGCTACAGCACTGAGCGGCGCATCGAGCGGCAGCTTCTGGCCCGCTATGAGGCCGATCTGGAGCTTGTCGCCAAGGCCCTTGCGCCAGGCAGGATCGAGGCCGCCATCGCCCTTGCCTCGGTGCCGGCGCTCATTCGCGGCTACGGCCATGTGAGGCAGGCCAGCGCCGAAAAGGCGGCGGATGAACGAAATCGCCTTCTTGAACGATTCAAGTTGCCGGTGCAGCCAAGCGCATTACAAGCCGCTGAGTAGCCAAAAGGGCCGGAAAAACAGGCCCTTCAGCGCGAGCTAAAGGTTTTTTAATGGGACTATGCCAAGGCTGTGGTTCAGTTGGGCGCCAGTAATGGGCAGAACAAAGACCGATAACATCCCTGTGGATGTTTATATCCAGTTTGTGCGCTCGTTGTTCGACAACGCGCATATGCTGGTCATTGGCGCGCTTTGCCACGCAACCGCCAGCCTTATGGTCTATTGGCGCAACGGCCAGCCTGTCTTCCTGGTTCTTGCCGGAGCACTGCTTGGCATCGGCGTTTGGCGGTATTTCAGCTTGCGGCGGTTCCATCGCCTGGGTGGTTCCATCCACGATGCCTTGGATGCGACACGATGGGAGCGCGAATATATCCTGAACGGCAGCATCCAGGGGCTGATGCTGGGCCTGTTCTGCTTCATTTCGATCTATGTCTACTCGGATGCGTATGCCGAGATCGCAGCGCTCGCCATAACGCTTGGCTCTCTGGTCACGGTCGTAGGCCGAAACTACGGCTCGCCCCGCATGGTCACGATCTTCGCGGTAACCTTCGTCGGGCCGATCGCAGCAGCCCTTATCCTCAGGTTTGACATCCCCAGTGTCGTGCTTGGGCTGCTCATCATCCCGTTCATGTTCATCATCAAGGGCAGTGCCGACCATGTGCGCAACGTGCTGTTCTCGGCCGTGGTCGGGCATAAGCAGGCGAGGCAAATCGCGCAGCGCTTCAACCGCGCACTCAACACCATGTCGCATGGCCTGGTCATGCTCGGACCCGACGGCAAGGTCGTGGTCGGCAATGCCGAAGCAGCGCATCTGATGTCGCTGCGCTCGCCCGACCAGCTGCTCGGGCGGTCGATCCATTCGCTGCTCCTGCGCGGCGTTGCGGGCGGCATGCTGGCGCCGAAAGACTGCCGCTATGTCGAAGCGCAGCTGACGCGCGCGTTGCGCGAAGGCCGTGACCGCAAGGTGCTGGTCTCCTTCTCCAATGGCCAGCACTACGAGTTCTCGGCCCGCGAGGGCAATCAGGACCTCGGCGTCATCACCTTCGAGGACGTCACCGCCCGCGTCGAGTCCGAAGAAAAGATCCGCTTCATGGCGCGCTATGACAGCCTCACCGGCCTGCCGAACCGCGCCTATTTCCATGAGCTCGTCGGCGAGGCCATGGCGTCGGGCAGCCGCGACCGGCTGTGCGCCCTGGCGGTGCTCGATCTCGACGATTTCAAGAGCGTCAACGACACACTTGGCCATCCGGTCGGCGATGGGCTGATCTATGCCGTTGCCGAGCGACTGGCGGCCGTCGCCGGGCAAGGCGTCAATGTCAGCCGCTTCGGCGGCGACGAGTTCATGATCTTCTTCGACCGCGTCGAGGATGAAAGCCATCTGACCGGCCTGCTCGACCAGATCTTTGCCGATCTGCAGGGCGAAGTCGATGTCGCTGGTCACAGCCTGCGCATCCAGGCAAGCGCGGGCACCGTGCTGTCCAGGGTCGAGGACACCGATGTCGACGCCATGATCGTCAAGGCGGATCTGGCGCTCTACAAGGCCAAGGAACTCGGCAAGAACAACTGGCGACTGTTCGAGGCGGCGATGGATGCGGCGTTCCGCAACCGCCAGATGATGAAGGCCGACCTGCGCACGGCGGTCGAAGGCAAGGCGCTGCGGGTGGTCTATCAGCCCATCGTGGCGATGAACACCATGCGCATCGCCAGCTGCGAGGCGCTGTGCCGCTGGGATCATCCCGACCTCGGGCCGGTTTCGCCCAGCGTCTTCATTCCGCTGGCCGAAGAAATGGGCATCATTTCCGAGATCAGCACCTTCGTGCTGGCGGCTGCCTGCGCCGAATGCGCCAAATGGCCCGCACAGACCAGCGTCTCGGTCAACCTTTCGGCCAAGGATTTCCGCAGCCGCGACGTCGTCCAGAAGGTTCGCGACGCGCTTGCCACTTCGGGGCTCGCCGCCGGCCGCCTCGAGATCGAAGTCACCGAAACCGCGCTGCTCGACGACAAATCGCTGACGCGCCAGTATATCGAGGAACTGAAGCAGCTTGGCGTGCGCATCGCGCTCGACGATTTCGGCACCGGCTATTCAAGCCTGAGCTACCTCCACAAGCTGCCGCTCGACAAGATCAAGATCGACCGTTCGTTCCTGATGGACGTGACCCAGAACAAGCGTTCGCTCGACTTGTTGAAGGGCATCGTGGACCTGACCCGCGTGCTCGGGCTGACCGTCACCATCGAAGGTGTGGAAACGTTCGAACAGCTGAAGATCCTGGTGCATTCGGTGAAACCCGACCTCGTCCAGGGCTTCCTCTTCGGCGCAGCTCTCAGCGCGTCCGGCATCGAAACGATGTCCAGTGTGACCTGGCCCTTCGCCGCGGAATTGCGGCCCGTCGCCAAACTCGCGACCACATGAAGCCCAACCTTTAAATCGCGCTTGGAAGCCGTCAAAAAAGCTGTGAATTGCCAAAACGTTAACCTATTGTTAACGTTAATATTCGGTAAACACAGACGATTAGAGTTTCATCTTCTTGTTCATTCGGTCGTCCGGTATGGTTTAGTTGCGACGGCACGAGGGTAACAATGGAAACTCAGCTAGCAGGTATGCCTCTGGTGGCTTCTAGGGCCACCGCTCAGTCTCCTTCGGTGTTTTCTCGTCATATCATGGACGTCCTGGAGCACGTCGAGTATCGCCTTTGCGACGGTGCCGAGGATTTGGAAGCCATCTATCGACTTCGCTACAAATCCTACCTTCATGCTGGCATGGTGAAGCCCGATGCCTCGCGTATGGTAAAGGACGACTTCGACGATCTGCGCAATTCCTACCGATTTGGCGTGTTCTTCGATGGTGTTCTGGTCAGCACCATCAGAATCCACTACGCCTGCGCGAAATACCCTGTTTCCCCCAGCACGGCCGTGTTCGGCGACACGCTGGCGCGGCGGCTGGCAGTTGGCGAGACGTTCGTCGATCCAAGCCGTTTCGCTGCCGATATCGAGTGGTCGACCAGCCTGCGCGTGCTGCCCTACGTGACGCTCAGGCTTGCGGTCGTAGCTTGCAGCCACTTCAAACCGACATATTGCCTGACGGCGGTCAAGGAAGAGCATGCCGGCTTCTATCATCGCATCTTCCGTTCCGAGCAGGCGGTGCCCCCCCGCATCTATCCCGGTCTCACCGTTCCCGTGCATCTGTTCCAGTCGAAGTGCTCCGAAAACATGCAGGCGACGCTGGATCGCTTCCCGTTCTTCAACTCCACGGCGTTCGAGCAGCGCATGCTCTTCCAACGCCCCAAGAGCGGCGAACTCGCACCGCTAACCATCCTGCCCACCGCCAAGTTTTTCCGCGAAGCCGCCTGACACCACTGAAGCCTGCGCAATTTGGCACGCGAGCTCTGGAGCTTTCCCGCCGCTTCCGCGTTCTGGATGACGCCGACGCGGCCATAGAAAGGAACCGACATGCATATTCCCGAGCTCGCGCTTACCCCGCTGATCTCGCTGATTGCCGGCGTGCTGATCCTGGTGATGCCGCGGCTGCTCAACTACATCGTCGCGCTCTATCTGATCGTCATTGGGCTGCTCGGGCTGTTTCCGCATCTGGCCGGTTGAAGCGCAAACCCTTAACGTTCGACGCCAGGCCGGCGACAAGAGCCCATACCGCCGGCTTTCAACATTCTTTGAGGCTGTTGTCGCTGGTCGTGCGGCAATAGCGCCATTGCTCTTGGCCTGGCTTTTCGCTATGTGCCTCAAAGATGTCTTCGAAGGGGTATTCCTATGGCTGATCACACGCCGACCGGTCCTGTCGAACTGGGCGCGAAGATGGACTATGCCGAACATGACCGCACCTATCATGGCTTTCTGGCGCTGGCCAAATACGGATCGCTGTTCTGCGGCGCCCTGCTCCTGGCCATGGCTTTCGGCTTCTTCGCAGGCGGCTTCTTCTCCGCGACCATCCTGTTCGTGCTGATCCTCGCCCTCGGCGCCTTCATTCTCCGATAGTCTCTTCAGACCCTTGCCAAGGGCGTAGCCGGACATCCGGCCGCACTCTTTCGCAAAGCCGCACTCTTGCGCAAACAGGTTCCAGCCGAAAGGATCATGCGGTGGGACAGACGGTTTTCATCCCTCGCGAGCTCGATGCCAGCGAGCCTCGTGTCGCGGCCTCGCCCGATACCGTGAAGCGGCTGGCGGCGCTGGGCTTCGACGTCACCGTCGAGACGGGCGCCGGCACCAGGTCGCGCATTCCCGATGAGGAGTTCGCCAAGGCGGGCGCCGCGATCGGCAAGGCTTCGGATGCGAGCCGGGCGGATGTGGTGCTGAAGGTGCGCCGGCCGACCAACGCCGAGCTGAAGGGCTACAAATCGGGTGCGGCGGTCATCGCCATCATGGATCCCTACGGCAATGATGCCGCGGTCGCGGCGCTTGCCGAGGCTGGGGTCACCGCCTTCTCGATGGAATTCATGCCGCGCATCACCCGCGCCCAGTCGATGGACGTGCTGTCGTCGCAGGCCAATCTCGCCGGCTACCAGGCCGTGATCGACGGCGCATCGGAGTATGACCGCGCGCTGCCGATGATGATGACGGCGGCCGGCACCGTGCCGGCAGCGAAGATCTTCATCATGGGCGTCGGCGTTGCCGGCCTGCAGGCGATCGCCACGGCGCGCCGTCTCGGCGCCGTCGTCACCGCCACCGACGTTCGTCCCGCCGCCAAGGAACAGGTGGCGTCGCTCGGCGCAAAGTTCCTCGCCGTCGAGGACGAGGAGTTCAAGGCGGCCGAGACCGCCGGCGGCTACGCCAAGGAAATGTCGAAGGAGTATCAGGCCAAGCAGGCAGCGCTCACCGCTGAGCACATCGCCAAGCAGGACATCGTCATCACCACGGCGCTGATCCCCGGCCGTCCGGCGCCGAAGCTGGTGTCGGCGGCGATGGTCGCCTCGATGAAGCCGGGCTCGGTGATCGTCGACCTCGCCGTCGAGCGCGGCGGCAATGTCGAAGGCGCAGTTGCAGGCCAGGTGGTGACCACGGCCAATGGCGTGAAAATCGTCGGCCACCTCAACGTGCCCGGCCGCGTCGCCGCATCGGCCTCGCTGCTCTACGCCAGGAACCTGTTCGCCTTCCTCGAGACGCTGGTCGACAAGACCAGCAAGACGCTCGCCATCAACCGCGAAGACGATCTGGTCAAGGCGACGATGCTGACCGACGCTGGCCGCGTGGTGCATCCGGCCTTCGCCAAGGCGGCGGAACAGCCCCATGTCGAACCGGCGGCCATTCCGGCGGAGACCATGGTGGCTGATGCCACGCCGAAGAAGGCTGCACCGAAAAAGGCGTCCGACAAAGCCACTGCCGGCAAGTCCGCCGCCAAGCCGAAGGGGATCGCGTGATGGATCAGACCTTGCAGAAAGCCCTCGATCAGCTCGACCAGGCAAGTGCCGCCGTCCGGCTGGCTGTGCAGAACCTGGCCAACGCGCCCGGTGGCGCCGATGCGGCGGGCGATGCCGCGCACGCACTGTCCGGCGGCGCCATCGATCCCTTCGTCTTCCGCTTCGCCATCTTCGTACTTGCGATATTCGTCGGATACTACGTCGTCTGGTCGGTGACGCCGGCGCTGCACACGCCGCTGATGGCGGTCACCAACGCCATCTCCTCGGTCATCGTCGTCGGCGCGCTGCTGGCCGTCGGCATCTCGGCCTCCGGCATTGCCACCGGCTTCGGCTTCGTCGCGCTGATGCTGGTCTCGGTCAACATCTTTGGCGGCTTCCTGGTCACCCAGCGCATGCTGGCCATGTACAAGAAGAAGGACCGGTAGAGCGCCATGAACGCCAACTTCGCGTCCTTCCTCTACCTGGTCTCTGGCGTCCTGTTCATCATGGCGCTTCGCGGCCTATCTCATCCGACCACCAGCCGCCAAGGCAATCTCTACGGCATGATCGGCATGGGCATTGCCATCGCCACCACGCTGGCGCTGGCGACTCCGTCCGCCGGGCGCTTCGGCCTGATCGTGCTTGGTCTAGCCATCGGCGGCGGCGTCGGCGCCGTTACAGCGCGCCGCATCGCCATGACGTCGATGCCGCAGCTGGTCGCCGCCTTCCACTCGCTGGTCGGCCTTGCCGCCGTCATGGTCGCGGCAGCCGCCATCTACGCGCCGGAAAGTTTCGGCATCGGCACGAATGGCGACATCCACGCCCAGGCGCTGATCGAGATGAGCCTTGGCGTTGCCATCGGCGCCATCACTTTCACCGGCTCCGTCATCGCCTTCCTCAAGCTCGATGGCCGCATGTCGGGCAAGCCGATCATGATCGGCGGCCGTCACATCATCAACGCGGTCCTCGGCATCGCGCTGATCGTGCTGATCGTGCTTCTGGTCACCACCGAGGCCAAGCTGGTGTTCTGGCTGATCGTCGCGGCGTCGCTGGCGCTCGGCGTCCTCTTGATCATCCCGATCGGCGGCGCCGACATGCCGGTCGTCGTCTCGATGCTGAATTCCTATTCCGGCTGGGCCGCCGCGGCACTCGGCTTCACGCTTGGCAATCTGGCGTTGATCATCACCGGCGCGCTGGTCGGCTCGTCCGGCGCCATCCTGTCCTACATCATGTGCAAGGGCATGAACCGGTCGTTCATCTCGGTCATCCTCGGCGGCTTCGGCGGCGAGACCGTGGCGGTTGCCGATGACGGCATCGAACGCACGGTCAAGCAGGGCTCGGCCGACGACGCTGCCTATCTGATGATGAACGCACAGAAGGTCATCATCGTGCCGGGCTACGGCATGGCGGTCGCCCAGGCCCAGCACGCGCTGCGCGAAATGGCCGACAAGCTCAAGGCCAATGGCGTGGATGTCAAATACGCCATCCACCCCGTGGCCGGCCGCATGCCCGGCCACATGAACGTGCTGCTCGCCGAAGCCAATGTTCCCTATGACGAAGTGTTCGAACTGGAAGACATCAACTCCGAGTTCGCGCAGGCCGATGTCGCCTATGTCATCGGCGCCAATGACGTCACCAATCCGTCCGCCCGCGACGACAAGTCGTCGCCGATCTACGGTATGCCGATCCTCGACGTCGACAAGGCCCGCACCTGCCTGTTCGTCAAGCGCTCGCTCGGCTCGGGCTACGCCGGCATCGACAACACGCTGTTCTACAAGGACGGCACCATGATGCTGCTCGGCGACGCCAAGAAGATGACCGAGGAAATCGTCAAGGCCATGGATCACTGACCCCGCCGCAACCTTCCACTGGAAGGTTGTCGGTCCATCATCGGAAACAAAAAAGCCCGGTTCGACCGGGCTTTTTGATGTTGAAGACCGGTTCAGCGGCTGGTCAGGAAAACCGCTTCCTCGTCGTCGCGCTGCCTGCCGCCCAGTGCTGCCGCAGCGCTGGCGATGAAGGCGCCGATAACCAGCGACAGGGCGCCAAGCAGTGCGAAGGTGGCGCTGCCTTTCCGGGCGGCGTCGGCGGCCTGCTTGGCCTTGACCTTGGCGTCCTCGACCCTGGCCACCAGGGCGTCGACACGCGCCTTGGCGTCAGCCTCGGAAAGCCCGGTGCGGGCGGCGACGAGCTGCGACAGATAGGTCTTGTCGTCAGCCGAAATTTCGCCTGCCGCCGCACTGGCGATGAGGATGCGCGAAGCCTGCCCGGCCGCAGCCGCATCGCTGTCCGGATTGGCCGCCGCGAGCCTGGCGGCATCAGCCGGACGGAACAGCGTATCCACGAGATAGGACGTTGCATTGTCGGCCGGTGCGCTGCCGGCATTGGCGGACGCGCCGGCCGAAGCACCCATGGCGGCGCCTGAGGCAACAGTAGAAGCCGCCTGCACGCCTGAACCAAGCACTGCCGACAGCGCCGACCCGAGAATGCCGACGACCAGCAATGTCGCCAGCGCCCAGGCGAGGAGGCCGTGCGCGGTGTCGCGGAAATAGACCTCGTCGGTGTGGATGCCGACCCATTTGGTGCGCAGGCGTCCGGCAAGATAGCCACCGACCCCGGAGGACAGCCATTGCACGATGATGAGCCAGATCGCGCCGGACACCGCGAAGGTGGTCAGCGAGGCACTGGCGCCGGACCATGGCGAGACCATGGTCAGCCCCAGTCCTGAGCCGAGCAGCATGAGGATGAAGGTCAGCGTCGAGGCCGCGAAGGCGCCGGCGATGATCGGCCCCCAGCTGACGGCCGTGGCGGAGGATTCTGTTGAAGCAGATACGTCGACAGCCGATACGGTGGACTGCATCGACGCCTCCTACCGTACGAACAGCATGATGAGAATGATGATCGGGATCGGGATACCGAGCAACCAGAGCAAAATACCGCGTCCCATAAAGAGCCTCCCTGCGAGAAATTGATCGATGTCGTCACAATGTTCCTGAGCGATTTCCGTTCCGAGGAGCAATGAAATGATTTGCTTACCGGGAACGGAACTATTTTCCGCGCGGCCCGAGGCACGACTGCGAAACTGTGGATTGGCACCTGTCAATCCGGCATGGCTGCAACGTGCTGTTGGTCATCAGCGGGGTTCAGGGGTAGCATGATGGAAGTCCGGTCCTATCGATGGACTGCCGTCAACGGAGACGTTGGTGCCTGACGCTGTCGGATCGTCGGCTTCCAAGAAAGCCCCGCACAGGCCCAGCCAGGCGGTGGTGATCGTGCATGGCATGGGCGAGCAGCGGCCGATGGGTACGCTGCGCGGCTTCGTCCAGGCGGTCTGGAGCAGCGACCCCACCCGTGCTCCGCCTTACGCCCGCATCCCTGATCCGGCCGTTTCAGGCGCCACGATCAACCAGAGCTGGATCACGCCCGACAGCCGGGCCAAGTCACACGAGCTGCGCCGCATCACCACGCCCTACGACGTCGATGGCCGCCGTACCGATTTCTACGAGCTTTATTGGGCCGACATCACGCAAGGCACGACGCGCGGCCGGCTGGCCGCCTGGGTGACGAACCTGTTGTGGCGCAAGCCCGCCGACATTCCGCCCGACGCGCGCAAGCTTTACGTCGCAACACTTCTGATCGCTATCGTCATTCTGGGCGCAGCGCTCGTGCTGGCAACATCGGTCTGGCAGCAGGCCGTTACCTTGACGACCGGCCTGATGATCACCGCCCTCGCTTCTTTCGTCATCTGGGCGGTGGATCAGTTCGCCCTGCCCTATTTCGGCGACGTCGCCGCTTATGTGCGCGCCGAGGCCGGAACGATCGAGAAGCGCGCGCTGATCCGCGACCGCGGCCTGACGCTGCTCAAGACGCTGATGAAGGACGACGCTTACGATCGCATCGTGCTGGTCTCGCACAGCCTGGGATCGATCATCGCCCATGATCTGCTGCAGATCTTGTGGGCCGAGTTCCGGCCGCGAAGGCTGGAAGCGGTCCGCGACAAGGCCAAACTGGCGGCGGTCGAGGCCGTCGACAAGGCAACGCTCGGCTCTGATGGGTCAGCGTGGCCAAAGAACCTTGAAGACCTCGCCGGGTTCCGGCGCGGCCAATGGGCGCTCTACCAGCAGCTTCGGACCAAGGACGCCGACCACCCGCTGCCCTGGAAGATCAGCGATTTCGTCACGCTTGGCAGTCCGCTCTCCCACAGCGAATTCCTGGTGACCTACAATCTCGCGGAATTCAGGCGTGGCCTTGCCGAGCGCCTGTTCTCGGCCTGCCCGCCGATTGCCGATGACGGGCGCGCCGGCGGCACCGTGCTTTACCAGGAAGGACACAGCCAAGCAGGCAAGGCGCAGCGCGCGGTGCATCATGGCGCGGTGTTTGCGGCAACGCGCTGGACGAACGTCTACGACCGCGGCAATGGCTGGGCGACAGGCGATCCGATTTCCGGTCCGATGACGGAAAATTTCGGCCCCGGTGTGGAGAACATCCAGATCGAGCTTCGCAGCTCACTCGGCCGTATCTTCACGCACACGCTTTATTGGTCATCGACGGCAAACGGCGTCGAAATCGCCCTGCCGTCGGGCTCCGCTCCGCGCCGCGCTCGCATCTGCAAGTACTGCGCGACGCGGTGGACCTCGGGCGAAAGCTGGAGCCAAAGGCCTGACCCCGGAGTGGGGCTCCGGCGGCAAGGCCCCCAGCCATCAAATGTCCAGATTGGCCACCGACAGCGCGTTGTCCTGGATGAATTCGCGCCGCGGCTCGACCTCGTCGCCCATCAGCCGCGAGAACAAGCTGTCAGCATCGGTGGCGTCATTCACCTTGACCTGCAGCAGCGAGCGCACATTCGGGTCGAGCGTGGTTTCCCAGAGCTGTTCGGCATTCATCTCGCCGAGGCCCTTGTAGCGCTGCATGGTCAGGCCCTTGCGGCCGGTCGCAAACACCGCGTTGAGCAGCGCCAGCGGCCCCGAAATGACTTCGGAGACATCCTTGCGGCGCAGCACCGGCGGCTCCCCATAGACTTCCATGAGGCGCGGGGCATAGCGGTCGAGCTGGCGTGCGTCGGCAGAATTTATCAGCCCGGCATCGAGCTGCGCGAATTCCTTGACGCTGCGCACCGTGCGTTCGAACACGTAGCCGCCGACGCCCTCATTGGAGGTCGACAGCCGGCCGGTCCAGCCGCGCTCGGTGTCTTCGGCAATGATGTCGAGGCGCTGGGCGACGCGCTCGGCCATGGCGTTGGCGCGGCCGAGATCGTTCAACACGTCGGCATTGAGCGCGCCGGCGATCGCCGCCTGTTCGACCACACCCCTGTTGTAGCGCGTATGCAGCCCGTTGATGAGCTGGCGTACTGCCAGTGCATCGTCGATCGAGCCGCGCAGATCCTGTCCGGCCCGCGCCTCGCCGGAGGCAAGCGTCAGCGACGCCTCTTCCAGCCCGGAGCCGATCAGGAATTCCTCGAAGGCGCTCTCGTCCTTGATGTATTGCGAGCTTTTTCCGCGCGTCACTTTGTAGAGCGGCGGCTGGGCGATGTAGAGATGGCCGCGCTCGATCAGCTCCGGCATCTGGCGGAAGAAGAAGGTGAGCAGCAAGGTCCTGATATGGGCGCCGTCGACGTCGGCGTCGGTCATCAGGATGATCTTGTGGTAGCGCAATTTGTCGGCGTTGAACTCGTCCTTGCCGATCGAGGTGCCGAGCGCGGTGATCAGCGTGCCGATCATCTCGGAGCCGAGCATGCGGTCGAAGCGGGCGCGCTCGACATTGAGGATCTTGCCGCGCAGCGGCAGGATCGCCTGGTTCTGGCGCGAACGGCCGCCCTTGGCGGAGCCGCCGGCCGAGTCACCCTCGACGATGAAGATTTCGGATTTCGCCGGGTCGCGTTCCTGGCAGTCGGCAAGCTTGCCGGGCAGAGAGGTGACGCCGAGCGAGCTTTTGCGGGTGATGTCGCGGGCCTTGCGCGCGGCTTCGCGCGCCGCAGCCGCCTGGATCACCTTGTCGATAACCACCTTGCCCTCGCTGGGGTGTTCTTCCAGCCAGGTGCCAAGCGCCTCGTTGACCAGGCCTTCGACCACGGGCCGCACCTCTGACGAGACCAGCTTGTCCTTGGTCTGCGAGGAGAATTTCGGATCGGGAACCTTGACCGACAGCACCGCCGTCAGGCCTTCGCGGCAGTCGTCGCCGATCAGCGCCACCTTTTCCTTCTTGGTCAGGCCCGACGATTCGCCATAGCCGGTGATCTGGCGCGTCAGCGCGCCACGGAAGCCGGCCAGATGGGTGCCGCCATCGCGCTGCGGGATGTTGTTGGTGAAGGCCAGCACGTTCTCGTGGTAGCTGTCGTTCCACCACATCGCCACTTCGACGGTGATGCCGTCGCGCTCGGCCTTGATGGCGATCGGCTTGTCGATCAGCGGTTTCTTGACCCGGTCGAGATATTTGACGAACTCTTCCAGGCCGCCATCATAGTGCAACTCGTGGCGCACGAGATCGGCATGGCGGGCATCGGTCAAAATGATGCGCACGCCGGAATTCAGGAAGGCGAGCTCGCGCAGCCGGTGCTCCAGCGTGCCGAAGTCGAACTCGACCATGGTGAAGGTTTCGGACGACGGAAAGAAGGTGATCTCGGAACCGCTGCGGCCCTCATAGGTGCCGGGCTGCTTGTTCTGCTCATAGCTGCCGGTCGCCTTGAGCGGCGCATCGGCATTGCCATGCGTGAAGCTCATCTCGAAAATCTGGCCGTTGCGGCGGATTTTCAGCTTCAGCCAGGCCGACAACGCGTTGACCACCGAGACGCCGACGCCGTGCAGGCCGCCAGACACCTTGTAGGAATTCTGGTCGAATTTGCCGCCGGCATGCAGCTGCGTCATGATCACTTCGGCCGCCGAAATGCCTTCGCCAGTGTGAATATCGGTCGGAATCCCGCGGCCATTGTCGATAACGGTGACCGAACCGTCGGGATTGAGCGTCACCGTGACCAGATCGGCATGGCCGGCCAGCGCCTCGTCGATGGCGTTGTCGACCACCTCATAGACCATGTGATGCAGGCCCGAGCCGTCGTCGGTGTCGCCGATATACATGCCCGGCCGCTTGCGGACAGCGTCCAACCCCTTCAAAACCTTGATGGAATCGGCGCCGTATTCGGCCTCAGCGCCGTTGGCGTTGTCGCTTTGATCGCTCATGAAAACCTGTCTGATTGATGCCGCATGCTCAGCGCGAAAAAATGGCTTCGAATCACGCCGCTTTGATGTCCTAGATATAGGCGCAAAAGGCGGTTTTTCCAAGGTTTGCGGGCATTTCAGGGCTGAATCCCGAGCTGGCAGCCGGCTATTTTTTCGCGGCTTTCAATTTGGCCAGAAGACGGCGCAGATATTTGATCGTGGGTTTGTCCCTCGGCGCCAGTTTGCCTGTGCGGTCAAGCTCCAGCGTCAGGTCTAGCGCCTGCGACAACACAGCCTTCGGATTCTTCGCCACATAGGCATAGTTGATATAGGCCTGTACCAGATCGAATTGCCAGATCGCATTGTCCGGATCGGACAGGGCCAACCGCTGGCGGATGGCCAGGCTGGCTTCGAAGGCCTTCTTCGAGCCCTCATAGTGGCGCTGCTTGGTCTCCAGCAGGCCTATTTCCTCGAACGTGATCGACAGGTCGCGCTGCCAGTCGGAATTGCCCGGGTCGAGATTTGCCAACCGGTCGGCAATGACGAGACTGTCCTGGTAGTTCTGCAAAGCACCGGCGATATCGCCCTGGGCATCAAACACGCCGGCAATTTTTTCCAGACAGACCGACAGGTCGCGCTGCCAATCGGTGTTGCCTGGGTCGCTGGCGGCAAGGTCTCGCGCCGTGGCCAGCGCCTGCTGGTAGGCCTCCAACGCGAATGGCCAGTCCTTCTGGTCGCCGTAAGCATTGCCGATCTTGGCGTAACCGACCGACAGGTCGCGCTTCAAATCGGTGTCGTTTGAGTCGCGGCGCACCAGCGCTTCGGCGATTATTTGGCTCTTGTTGTAGGCGTCGAGCGCGCCCGCAGCGTCGCCACGCTCGCGCAGGACGTCGCCGATCCTGGTGTAGCTGACGGAGACGGCGCGCTGATGCCTGGGGTCGTCGGGGTTGTTCTGCGCCAGCGCCAGCCGAATTCTCAGGCTCTCTTCGAATGCAGTCTGGGCGCCATCCAGCTGGCCGGCGGTACGGGCAAGACCGCCGATTTCGTCGTAGGTAATGGTCAGGTCGCGCAGCAGATAGACGCTGTTCGGCTCGGCATCGGCCAATTGCTGCTTGATGGACAGGCTTTGCTGGTAGGCCTGGGCTGCCGCACCCAGGTCGCCTTGCGTGGCCAGCACATTGCCGATCTTGTCATTGGCCATGGCGAGATCGCCGAGCCAGTCCTTCTTGTCCGGCACGTCTGTGGTCAGGCCCTGCAACATGTCCCTGGCCGCCTCATAGTTTTGCAGGGAGGCCGGCAGATCGCCTTGCGCCATCTTGATGTTGGCGAACTTGATATGGCCGATGGCGAGGTCGCGCTTGACGCTCGGATCGGTTTCCTGGCGCGCTCGCTGCTCAAGATTGGCGACCAGCGCCGCAAAGGCGCGGCCGGCGGCGTCGGTGTTGCCGACCGTTGTGTAGAGGATGCCGAGCTCTTCCAGCGTGCGGCTTTGGCGGTCGGCCTGTTCCAGGCTGAGCGAGGTCTGCCCGGCTTCGCCATAGAGCGCCAGCACCGTTTCATAGTCCTTGATGGCGGTTGCATAGTCCAGGGTGGCACGCGCCGCGCCGCCCGAGAGAAATCGCGTCGCGGCTTCGGACAGGGTGCGGCTGACGAAATTGGCCTTCAACGCCTGGCGCGAGACATTGTCGACGTCGGCGGCCTTGGCGAGGATCACGCGTGCACCATCGAAAGCGCCGAGCGCCAACTGTTCCTCGGCCTGGCGGCGCAGTTCGGTCACCTGCGGGTCGTCGGCGGCCAGCGTCTTCATCTCGCCGCGCACCTTGACGAAGGCGTCGGCCGCCTCGCGCAGCTTGGCGTCCAGGCTTTCGCCGGAGAGATGGCTGGTGTCGGAACTGATCAGCGCGCCATAGAGCGGCGCCAGCGGCATGTCGGCATCGCTGGCGACCCGTTCGACCGCGCCGCGCATTTCCGGCGTCACATCGGCCATGGCAAGCAACAGCCGCTCGCGCTCCGGCAGTTGTTCCTTGGCCGCCGAGGCGAAGAACAGCTTCGGCAGCCCGCTCTCGACGTAGGGCAGCTGTTTTCCGCGCGAAAGGTCGTAGACCTCCTGCTGCACCAGCGTCAGCACCGAGCGGATTTCGAGCCCGTCGGTGCCGAGGTATTTGATCAGCGCCGCTGTAAAGGGCGAATTCGCACCGGTACCGTCGGCAGCCGTCTCGCCGGGCGCCGCCGAAAAGGCGAACAGGATGTTTTCCGCCTTGCCGACGCGTCCGAGGCCCGGCTTGATCTTGTCCACCAGGTCCTTGATCAGCGATGTGGCGCCACGCCCGTCGCCGTTGCCGCCTGTGAACGGATCGCTGCGGCAGGCGTCGAGCACGATCAGCCCGACCTTCGCCGTGGCGGCAACCGCATCGCGCACTTCCTCCAACGGCAGGCTGGTCTTCTCCAGCTGGTCGAGCGAGGAGGCATCGGCATCGACCGGCAGAAGACGGTTGTCGCCGGAGATTTCGACGCCATGGCCGGAGAAATACACCAGCGCCACGTCGGCGCCCATGGCGTCCTCGCGAAAATCGTCGAGAGCCCGGCGCATGCGCCTGAGATCACGATTGGTCTCGACCACGACCTCGAAGCCGAGCTTCTTCAGCGCCACTTCCATCACCTCGCCGTCATTGACAGGATTGGCCAGCGGCCGCACCAGCCGGTAGTCGTCCTCGGCAATGACCAACGCCACGCGCCGCTCCGCCACCGCTGTGGCGGTGGTCGCAAGCATCAACAGCAAGGCAAACAACAGGCGCAAATCGAACCGCCCCCGGCTCAGTCACCTGCCGACCATTCCACCTCTTTATGGCATGAGCAAGCCGCGGCCGGCTGCGTTACGTAGCCCGCATCGGCTTCAGCGCCCCGCTCCAGCGCGAGAGCTCGTCCAGCATGGTCTTGGTCCCACCCTCTACCTGCTCACTAGCCTGGAAGGAGCCGTCGCTCTCCAGCAGTTTCTGATACATCGGCAGCGCGACGCCTTCCGAGATGGGCATGACGCCCACCGCGGTCAGCAGCGGCTTCAGCGCCTGCGCGGCGCGCAGGCCTCCGGAAATGCCGCCATAGCTGAAGATGGCGGCTGGCTTGTATTTCCATTCGCGCGCAAGGTAGTCGATGGCGTTGACGATCGCAGGCGCCACGAAATAATTGTACTCCGGCGCCACGAACACGAAGGCGTCGGCGGCATCAATGACCTTCGACCAGGCTTTGGTGTGGTCGTTCTGGTAATTGCCGAGCCTGGGGTGATGCGGCTCGTCCAGAACCGGCAGATGGAACGTGGCAATGTCGGTCAGCACCGGTTCGAATTTGCCGTGCTCGCGGGCAAAATCCTCCAGCCAGTGGGCGAAGACCGGCCCGGCGCGGCCCGGCCGCGTGCTGCCGATTATGATGTTCAGCTTGTGCTTCAAGCGGACTCTCCTGGGCGATTGGCAGTAGCTGTTGGTAACTGTCACCTATGGCAGAGTGTCCAACCGGACAAGCCGCAACCGTTTCACCGGCGGTCACGATCCGATGAACACACCGTCTGTCGGGCACACCGGGCGCTGCAGCGTTTCAGTTTGCCGTTCGGTCACATGGACGCCCGGATTGCCAGCCACTACATCTGAGCTATCAGCGGAGCACCTCATGGACACGCAGCCCGTCCCCTTCGTGCCGCCGGCGCCCAGGCCGCGCACGACGCCGCCTTCGACGCTGGAGATGATGCGGATCGTCTACCGCAATCCGCTCGAACTGTGGGGCGAGCACACCTACAACGAGCCCTGGATTTCGGCGAATGGCGTCGGCGGGCATCTGATCGTCGCCAACGATCCCGGCCTTATCCGCCACGTGCTGATCGACAACGCCAAGAACTACAAGATGGCGACGGTGCGCCAGATGATCCTGCGACCGATCTTGCGCGACGGGCTGTTGACCGCCGAAGGCGAGGTGTGGAAGCGCTCGCGCAAGGCGATGGCGCCGGTGTTCACGCCGCGGCATATCTTCGGCTTCGCCGAGCCGATGCTGCGCCGCACGATGCAGTTCGTCGCCCGCTATGACGAAGGCGGCATGACCGATGTCGCCCATGACATGACGCTGCTCACCTACGATATCCTGGCCGAGACGCTGTTTTCGGGCGAGATTGCGGGCGAGCCCGGCAGTTTCGCGCAGGAGATCGACCGCCTGTTCGAGACCATGGGCCGCGTCGATCCGCTCGACCTGTTGCGCGCGCCCGAATGGCTGCCGCGGCTGACCCGCATCCGCGGCCGCAAGACCATGGCCTATTTCCGCAAGATCGTCACCGATACGGTCAAGATGCGCGAGGAGCGGCTGAAGCGCGACCCCGACACCGCGCCGCAGGATTTCCTGACGCTTCTGCTGCGCGCCGAAGGCCCCGACGGGCTGACGCGGGCGGAAGTCGAGGACAACATCATCACCTTCATCGGCGCCGGCCACGAGACCACCGCGCGGGCACTGGGCTGGACGATCTACTGCCTCGCCGAAGCGCCGTGGGAGCGCGAAAAGGTCGAGCGCGAGATCGAGGCCGTGCTGGCGCGCGAACCCGACCCAACGAAATGGCTCGAGGCAATGCCGTTCACCCGCGCCGCCTTCGAGGAGGCGCTGCGGCTTTATCCGCCGGCGCCGTCGATCAACCGCGAGCCGATCGAGACGGAGACCTGGAACGATCTGGTGCTCCCCAAGCGCGCGGCCGTACTGGTGATGCCTTGGGTCGTCCACCGCCACAGAAAACTGTGGGACATGCCCGACGCCTTCATGCCCGAACGCTTCCATCCGGGAAACCGCGAGAAGATCGACCGCTTCCAGTATCTGCCGTTCGGCGCCGGTCCGCGCATCTGCATCGGCGCCAGCTTCGCCATGCAGGAGGCGATCATTGCGCTGGCCATCATGCTGTCGCGCTTCCGCTTCGATGTGACCGCCGAGACCAAGCCGTGGCCGGTGCAGAAACTGACGACACAGCCGCAGGGCGGCCTGCCGATGCAGGTCACGCGGCGCGTTTAACGGCGCAACGCCTTGTTACGCGATGCCGGCGGGCTTGCGCTGGAACTGGCCTGCGGCGCGGAAGCGCCAGAGATAGCTGGGCAGGATGGTGCCGATAGACTGCGGCTGGATATCGAGGCCGGCAAGGTTCCGGTTGGCCTTGTTGGCCTCCTCCGACACGATGTTGGGCTGGCGCAGCAGCAGCACCTGGTCCTTGGTCAGCAACGGGTTGGGCAGCAGGCCGAGGATCGAGGCCTGCAGATTGGCCATCCACCACGGCACCGGTACCAGGAGCCGCTTGCGCTCGATGACGGTCAGCAGCTCTTCCATGCACTGCTTGAAGGTGAGCACTTGCGGCCCGCCGAGTTCATAGATCTGGCCGCCCTTGATCTTGCCCTCGACCGAACGCGCCACCGCTTCGGCGACATCGCCGACATAGACCGGCTGGAACTTGGTCTGGCCGCCGCCGATCAGCGGCAGCACCGGCGAATAGCGCGCCATGTCGGCGAAGCGGTTGAAGAAACTGTCCTCGGGTCCGAAATTGATCGACGGACGGAAGATGACGGCGTCCGGGATCGTCTCCAGGACGGCCTTTTCGCCGAGCGCCTTGGTGCGGGCATAGTCGGATTCGGCGTTGAGGTCGGCGCCCAGCGCCGAGATGTGGGTGAGCCCTGCGCCGACCGAGCGTGCGGCTTCGGCGACGGCGCGGGCGCCGAATTCGTGCACGGTGTTGAATTTCTGCCGGCCGCTTTCATGCGGGATGGCGACCAGATTGATGACATGGTCGGCGCCCTGCACGGCGCGGTCGACCGACCAGCGCACGCGCACATTGGCCTGCACCGGCTGGATCTGGCCGACATTGCCGAGCGGCTGCAGATGTCCCGCCAGATCGGGCCGGCGCACCGCCACCCTGATGCGGTAGCCGCGCTTGGCCAGCGCCCGCACGATGTGGCGGCCGACGAAGCCGGAGCCGCCGAAGACGACCACGAGCTTGGGGATCTGCAGGATTTCGGTCATGGCTGGCTCCGGCGCTCGAAAGCTTGGCTGAAGCCGTTTCATAGTCCGTTTTGGGCCAAAGGCAAAGGGTGACGCGTCGTCGCTGCCACCCTCTTATAGACCCTTCAGAACGCCTTGCCGATGCGCGCGTCGACCGACTGGCGGTTGCCGCCGCGGATAACGAAGAACAGCAGGATCGCCGCCCATAGAAGCGACTTTTCAGCGCCGGAAAAGCCCTGGCCGGCAGTGATCCAGTGGAACCAGACGGTGACCAGCAGCACGATCATGCCGGCAAAGGCGGCGGGCCGAGTCAACAGGCCGATGGCGATCAGAATGCCGCCGAAGAATTCGGTGCAGGACAAAGCAACGACCAGAACGCGCCGGCATAGAAGCCGAGGCCTTCGACCATCTCGGCGGCGCCGAAAGGGTTGGCGATCTTCTGCGAGCCGTGAATGGTGAAACCCGCCGGCGACGACGCGCAGAAGGGTTTCGGCGCCATCATGCAGCGACGAATACAGGCGGCCAAACACCGGAACGATAAGTTTGCCGCGGGAAGCGTCGGTGGTTGCGGAAATCGTAGCTCCTGTTTTTGTGACGATCCCTTGCAAACGCCCGATGGTTCCGGCAAGTCAAGTTAACAAAAGTTAACTTCCGCCACATGTTTTAGCACACAGAGCACGAACGCAGAAAACCCCGCCGAAGCGGGGTTTTCCGGGTGACGCAACGGTCGAGACAGAGCGCAACGGGGCGGATAACCTGAGACGGCATACGCCCGCCCGGGCCCTAAACGCATCCGACAGAAGACACCGACCGGGCAAACCCGACCCGGCAGCTATTGGTCGTTGCGATCGGTAGAAAGGTTCAGTCAGGTCGCGTAAAAATTCGTTGTCGCAGGACCGCTTCAGCCCGAATAGCGCTCGGCGAACTCGGAAATGCGCTGCACCACGGCTTTGGGGGCATTGATGCCGCGCGCCTGCGCCTTTTCGGCCGCTTCGGCCCGCGCCCGGCCCGGAACGTGCACGCCAAAGCGCCGGCGCAGCCGGTCGAGCTGGTCCTTCATGCGTTGCTCGAAATCCGGGTCGAGCAGCTTGGGCTCGACGGCGAGCACGAACAGGCCGGTTCCCGGGCTGTCCGGTCCGCCGGAGAACCAGGGCGCGTCGAGCGACCAGTTGGCGCCCGACAGGCCAGCCGCCAGCACTTCGACCATCAGCGCGATGTTGGCGCCGCGCTGGCCGCCGAAGGCCAGCATGGCGCCCTTCATGGCCGCGGCCGGATCGGTGGTCGGGTTGCCGCTGGCGTCCAGCGCCCAGCCTTCGGGGATCTTCTTGCCGTCCTCGGCCGCCTTGCGGATGTTGACGAACGCCGTGGCGCTCGACGACTGGTCGATGACCAGCGGCGCGCCATCGGCGGCGGGTGCCGCAAACGACATCGGGTTGGTGCAATAGACCGGCTTGACCGAGCCCGAGCCTGCCAGCACCGCCGGCCCGTTGGTGGCGGCGAAGGAGACCAATCCCAGTTGCGCCAGACGCCCGGTGAAATAGCCTAGTGCGCCGCAGGTATAAGCGTTCTTCTGCGAGAAGATGGCGACGCCGAACAGCTTTGCCGCCTTGGCAAGGTCATCGATGGTGCGGTCGAAGCCGGTATGGGCGAGGCCGCCACGCGCATCGGATTGATAGACGGCGAGCGCCGGCCTGGTGATCACGGGATCGGCATTGCCGTCGATGCGGCCGGCTTCCAGCGCTTCGAGGTAATCGATGAAATGGGTCAGCCCGACGGTCGAAAGCCCTTCCGCCTCGGCGGCAATGATCGAGGCGGTGAGCGACCTCGCCGCCTCCTCATTGGCGCCGGCGCCGAGCGCCGCCATCCGGCACAGCCCTGTTGCCTGATCGAGAGAGAGTTGCATGTTGCGGACCCGATTGGTGGTGAGTGAGTAGGGAGTAGTCAGTAGGGAGTAGCGAAAGCAAGCGGTTTCCCGGTCATATGCTGACTACTCACTACTGCCTACTCACTATTCCCTAGCCCACCTTGTTCGGTATGCGCGCCTCGATCTTGCTGAATGCAAACACCAGGAGGCCGGTGATGATCATGTAGATCAGCGCCAAAAGCAGCAAGGGTTCGTAGGTGAGGTAGGTGTCCTGCCGGACCTTGGACGAGACTGCGAAGATGTCGATGACGCTGATCGTCGCCACCAGCGGCGTCGACTTCAGCTGCAGCACGGTTTCGCCGGTCAGCGTCGGCAGCGCCCGGTAGATGGCCTGCGGCAGCCAGATGCGGCGGAAAATCTTCCAGCGGCTCATGCCGAAAGCGCGGGCCGCCTCTAACTGCCCCTTCGGCACGCCGGCAAAGGCGCCGCGCATCACTTCGCCCTCATAGCCGGCGAAGGACAAGGTCAGTGCCAGCACTCCATAAGGCCAGGCTTGCCTCAGATACGGCCACATCCAGGATTCGCGGATCCAGGGAAATTGCGGAAACAGCGAGCCTAGCCCGTAATAGAGCAGCCATAGCTGGATCAGCAGCGGCGTGCCCCTGATGACGGTGCAGAATGTCCTGGCGGGCGCGGAAAACCAGAAAGAGCCGGCGGCCTGCGCCAGCCCGAGCGGCACGGCGAGCAGGAAGCCGAGAAAGCAGGTGACGGCCAGGATCCACAGCGAGCGCCAGATGCCGATCAGTCCCATTTCATAATATTGCGGAAGCCAGTCCCAGCGCATGAAAAAGGCGGCACCGAAAACCAGCGCGATTGCGACCAGGATCAGCACGATGCGATGCGGCTGCAGCCACAGCGACGTGCGCGCGGCAGCGTTGATGATGGTCGCTTCTCCGGCCATCAGCGCGCATCCTTGAGCGACGGCATACCGCGCCGCGACCAGGCCTCGAGACGGCCGATGAGGAGGTTGGAGACCAGCGACAAGATGAGATAGAGCACGCCCGCGGCGAAAAAGAAGGTGAAATAGGCTTTGGTGACGCCCGCCGCCTGCCGCGTCGCCAGCGCCAGCTCGTAAAAGCCGACGACCGCCAGAAGGGCCGTATCCTTGGTGGCGATCAGCCACAGATTGGCGAGCCCGGGTATGGCGAAGGGCAGCATCGCCGGCAAGGTGATGCGCCGCAGCATGAGCCCGGGTGACATGCCATAGGCACGGGCGGCTTCGATCTGGCCCTGCGGTATGGCCAGGATGGCGCCGCGGATCACTTCGGTCGAATAGGCACCCTGGACAAAGCCGAGCACGGCGATGCCCGCGGCAAGGCCGCTGATGTCGACGCGCTGGTAGCCCATTGCGGTCAGCGCCTGGTTGATCAGGTCTGTTCCGGCATAATAGAGCAGCAGGATCAGCACCAGTTCGGGCACGGCGCGCACGATGGTGGTGTAAACCGCCAGCAGGTCGCGTACGACCGGCCCGCCGTAAAGCTTGCCAAAGGCGCCACCGGTGCCGATCAGGAGACCAAGGACCGTGGCGCCGAGCGCGATCTCGATCGAATGGAGCAGCCCAAGCAACAGCGTGCCGCCCCAGCCCGGCGGATTGGGCGAGAGAAGTTCTATGATGCTGGCCGCCGAGGCCGAAAGAAGTGCGTCGATCAGCGTCGCCCCCGGATTGCTGGCTTCAACCACCGCCGACGGCAGCGTCGGTGGCAGCATGTCTGGGAAAGGTCGGGCAGGAGGGGCATGGCGTTGGCGCCATGCCCCTCAGCTCATGCGAGGATCGTCAGTTCGACTGCGCGCCGCCACCACCGTAAATGTCGAAATCGAAGTATTTCTTCGATATCTCGTCATATTTGCCGTTCGAGCGGATCGCCTTGATGCCGGCGTTGATCTTGGCCTTAAGGTCGGTGTCTTCCTTGCGCACGCCGGCGCCCACGCCCGGTCCGAGCACTTCATCGTCCGGAGCCACCATGCCCTTCAGATCGCAGCAGGCCTTGCCCTGGTCCGACTTCAGAAATGCGTCGAGCGCGATCGAATCCGCCTGGACGGCGTCGAGGCGGCCTGCGGCCAGATCGTTGTTGGCTTCGTCCTGCGTCTGGTATTCCTTGATCTCGGCGGCCGTGGGCCCGAAATGCTTCTTGGCATAGGCCGAATGGGTGGTCGACACCTGCACGCCGAGCACTTTGCCCTTGAGATCGTCCGGCGTGGCGCCGAATTTCTGGTCCTTCGGCCCGATGATGGCGGTCGGCGTGTTGTAGTACTTATCCGAGAAGTCGATGGTCTTCTCGCGTTCGGCGGTGATCGACATCGAACTGGCGATGACGTCGATCTTCTTGGTCGTCAGCGCCGGGATGATGCCGTCCCAGGCGACAGGCGTGATGACGCAGTCGAGCTTCTCCTCGGCGCAGACGGCGTCGATGAACTCGATTTCCCAGCCAACCCATTTGCCGGAAGCGTCCGGCGAGGTGAAGGGCGGATAGGGCTCGGCGGCGACACCGATCTTGACCGGATCGGCCTTGGCCACGCCCATGGCGGCAACGCCGAGCAGCAGCGCTGCGGCGAATGTTTTCAGAACAGTCTTCATGTCACGACTCCCAGTTTGTTGTTGGTTCCCGGTTTTCTTCCGTCCCGGCTTGTCCTAGCCGATGTTGCGGATGAACTGCTTCAGCCTTTCGGATTTCGGTGCGCCGAATATCTGCTCCGGCGGCCCCTCTTCCTCGACCAGCCCGTTGCAGAGGTAGACGACATGGGTCGCGACCTCTCGGGCGAATTTCATTTCATGCGTGACCAGCACCATGGTGCGGCCCTCGCGCGCCAGGTCGCCGATCACCTTCAGCACCTCGCCGACCAGCTCCGGGTCGAGCGCCGAGGTCGGCTCGTCGAACAGCATGACGCGCGGGTTGATGGCCAGGGCGCGGGCGATCGCCGCGCGCTGCTGCTGGCCGCCCGAGAGATAGGCCGGATAGACGTCGCGCTTTTCGGCCAGGCCGACGCGCGCCAAAAGCTTTTCGGCTTCCCTGATCGCCACGTCGCGCCTGACGCCCAGAACATGCACCGGAACCTCGATGACGTTCTCGATCAGCGTCATGTGGCTCCACAGGTTGAAGTTCTGGAACACCATGCCGAGCTTGGCGCGGATGCGTTCGATCTGCCGGCGGTCGGCGGGCACGGTGTGGCCGTGGCTGTCGGCCTTGAGTTTGATCTCCTCGCCATTGACGCGGATGATGCCGCTGGTCGGGTTTTCCAGGCAGTTGATGCAGCGCAGCAGCGTCGACTTGCCGGAACCCGAGCCGCCGATAATGGCGATCACCTCGCCGTCGCGCGCCGACAGCGAAACGCCTTTCAGCACATGCAGATGGCCGAATTTCTTGTGCAGGTTCTCGACATGGATGGCTTCGGCGGCGCCGTCCTGCGCCTTGCCGGATTGGACTGCGGCGGTTCCCGCCGCGCTCACCGGGGAACCTCTGCCACAGGGTCCACGGCAGATCGTCGAACGTCTATCCGGCTAATCAACATACGCTGTAATGCCCACTCCAGACTTCAGCATGGACCCAACAGCGCGAGCCCGTCAATCCCGCTCATTACGGCACTTGCGGCCTTATTGTGCAAGTGTATAAATAGCCTCCGATGAAATTTCTTCCATTTTTTTCACCCTGAACACGGCATTGAAAAGGGCACTGATGAGCGCTTTCGGATCACAGTCCATGGCGGCGCCGTTGCGGCGCGTGCTGATGCGGTCGGCGGCCAATGCCATGCGCGGTGCCGACCGGGCTACCTGGCACTATGGCCCGGGTTTCGACCCGGCGAAAGCGGCGGCGCAGCACGCGGCTCTCGCTGAGCTGGTGACGGCGTCCGGCGCCGAAATCGAATGGATCGATGACAATGCCGACGGGCTGTCGGATTCCGTATTCACCCACGATCCGTCACTGATGACCGATCGCGGCGCGCTGATCCTGTCCATGGGCAAGCCACTGCGCGCCAGGGAGCCATCGCTGCATGAGGAAACCTACACACGCTTGGGTATTCCTATCCTCGGCCGCGTCGAGGCTCCCGGCCAGGTCGAAGGCGGCGATTGCGTATGGCTGGATAAAAACACGCTGGTAATCGGGCGCGGGGTGCGCTCCAACCAGGAAGGCATACAGCAGGTTTCCAACCTGCTGACGCCGCTCGGCATTTCCGTCTACGGCTTCGATCTGCCGCTGTGGCAGGGCGAGGAGGCGTGCCTGCATCTGATGTCGGTGATCAGCCCGCTGGCCGACGACCTGGCCCTGGTCTATTCACCGCTTTTGCCGGCGCCGTTCTATCAGTTGCTGAAGGCGCGCGGCATCCGGCTGGTGGAAGGCGACGCCGAAGAGTTTGCCGCGTCCAACGGCCTCAGCCTGAACGTGCTGCCGACCAGCCCGCATAAGGTCATTGCCGTCGCCGGCTTTCCCAAGACCAAGGCCGCGATGGAAGCCGCCGGCTGCACGGTTCAAATCTTCGAGGCGGATGCCCTCTGCATCGCCTGCGAAGGTGGGCCGACATGCCTGACGCGGCCCATCCTGCGGCAATGAATGAGCGCCGCAAGTTCCGCCGCGAGGGCGAGGAGCGGCGGCGGCAGGATTTGATCGACGCGACCCTGGACAGCGTGGCCGAACATGGGCTGGAGGGCGCCAGCCTGCGCACCATCGCACTGCGCGCCGGCGTCACCGCGGGGCTGATCCGGCACTATTTCCCCGGCAAGGAAGACTTGCTGCAGGAAGCGTACGCGGCGCTGATGGGCCGTATGACCGAGCAGGCGAAGGCAGCATTGCTCATGGAAAACGCCGCGCCGCGCCAGCGCCTTGCGGCCTTCGTTACCGCCAACCTCAACGCCCCGATCATCGATGCACGCGTGTTTTCGCTGTGGGCAACCTTCATCGGCCGCGCCGGCGCGGATCCGAGCCTGGCTCGCGCCCACCGCGAAGGCTATCTTGGCTTTCGCAACGAGGTGGAAGCAGTCGTTGCCGAAGTGCTCGGCGCCGAGCAGCGCAGGCCAAACGCAAATGAGCTGCGCCGCCATGCCATTGCCATCAACGCGATCATCGACGGGCTCTGGATCGAAGGCTGTCTGGCCGCAGAGATGTTCTCGCCTGGCGAATTGGCGGCGATCGGCGTCAAAGCCATAGAGGCCGAGCTCGGCCTCGCGCCGCAAAAGGGAGAGAAGCCATGACCACCATCGGCGAAGCGCTGATCACGCTGCTCGAAGCGCATGGCGTCGACACCGTTTTCGGCATTCCTGGCGTCCACACTGTCGAGGTTTACCGCGGGCTGGCGCGTTCAAAGATACGCCATGTCACGCCGCGTCACGAACAGGGCGCCGGCTTCATGGCCGACGGCTATGCCCGTGCCAGCGGCCGGCCGGGCGTTGCCTTTGTCATCACCGGACCGGGGCTGACCAACACCATCACCGCAATGGGCCAGGCGCGCGCCGATTCGGTGCCGATGCTGGTGATTTCGGGCGTCAACGCGATGCCGACGCTGGGAAAGGGGCTGGGCTTCCTGCACGAACTGCCGGACCAGCGCGGCATGATGGAGAAGGTGGCGCTGTTTTCGCAGCGTGTCACCGAGGCCAGCGAATTGCCTGGCGCTTTGGCGCGGGCCTTCGCGCTGTTTTCGTCGTCGCGGCCGGGCCCCGTCCATATCGAGATCCCGACCGACGTCATGGTCAAACCGGCCGACGGCATCGCTGCTTCGCTCACCAATGCAGCGCCGCGGGCGCCGGATGGCGCGGCCATTGCCGAGGCAGCCAGGCTGATCGCAGCCGCGCGCCGGCCGCTGATCCTTGCCGGTGGCGGCGCCAAGCGCGCCGAACAGCCATTGCAGCTTTTGGCCGAGCGGCTCGGCGCGCCTGTCGCCCAGACCGCCAATGCGCGCGGTCTGCTGCATGCACATCCGCTTTGCGTGCCGGCCAGCCCCAGCCTGAAGGCGGTGCGTGCGCTGATGGCAGACGCCGATCTGGTCATCGCCGCCGGCACCGAATTCGGCCCGACCGACTATGACGGTTACAGCGATGGCGGCTTCGTGCTGCCCGCCAATCTGATCCGCATCGATATCGGCGCCGACCAGCTCGCCCGCCGCCCGGTGAGCGTCGGCATCCAGGCCGATTGCGCGGAGGCGCTTGGTGCACTGCTAGGCGCGCTCCACCCTGATCATGCCGCAGCGAAGGACGGCGAGAGCCGCGCAGCCGCGTCGAGAAAGGCGGCCTTTGCCGAGCTCAGCCCGGCCTATGCCGCGCAGGTGCGTGCGGTGGAAACCATCCGCGACGCACTGCCGGGCGCCATCATCGTCGGCGATTCCACGCAGCCGATCTACGCCGCCAATCTCTATTACGACCATGACCGGCCAGGCGGCTGGTTCAACGCCGCCACCGGTTTCGGCGCGCTCGGCTACGGGCCGCCGGCGGCGATCGGCGCAGCGCTCGCCATGCCCGGCGTGCCGGTGGTTTGCCTGACCGGCGACGGCGGCTTCCAGTTCACCTTGCCGGAGCTAGGCGCGGCGCTCGATGCACCCGCACCGGTCATCTTCGTCGTCTGGAACAACAGAGGCTATCGCGAGATCGAAACGTCGATGCTCGATGTCGGCGTCGAGCCGGTCGGCGTGTCCCCGGCGCCGCCGGATTTCTGCAAGCTGGCCGAGGCCTACGGCATATCAGCCGAGCGGCTTGCCGGTACTGCCGGTCTCGCCGATGCGCTCAAACGCGCACGCGCAACCAGACTGCCGCACGTCATCGAAATCACCATCGACTGACGCCTGGCCGCGCGCCGTACGTCCATGCGCGGGGGTCGGAAGGGGCGGTCGGCGGCTTCGAGCGATGCAAAGACGCAACAACTGCCATGTCGAGATGTCGGTTGAGTGATCGTGCAAAAGGCGCGACGCTCTGCGTCGGCGCGGCACGACAAGCGACATAATATAAGAAACGACAGGAGCGTCCAGGATGACGGAAACAGTTCAGGGCAAGCATATCGTGGTGACCGGTGGCACCGGGGCGCTGGGTGCCGCGGTCGTCGGCAAATTGCTGGCGGACGGCGCGATCTGCCATGTGCCCAATGCCCACGCGTCGGCCCCCTCGCATTTCCCCTTCGCGGCCCATGATCGCGTCCGGCTGGCGCATAATGTCGATCTCGCCGATCCTGCCAAGGTCGATGCCTTCTATGACAGCGTTCCCGAATTGTGGGCCTCCATCCATCTGGCCGGCGGCTTTGCCATGGCCCCCGTCGAGAAAATCGAATCCGCATCCTTTGCCGAAATGATGGACACCAACGCCCGCACCGCCTTTCTGTGCTGCCGCGCGGCAGTGCGCTCCATGCTTGGCTCGGCCACTGCAGGCCGCATCGTCAATGTCACGGCACGCGCCGGGCTCGACCCGCGCCGGGGTGCCGGCATGGTCGCCTATAGCGCCAGCAAAGCGGCGGTGGCAGCGATGACCGTGGCGATGGCCGAAGAGCTGAAAGGCAAGGGTATCCTGGTCAATGCGGTTGCGCCTTCGACGCTCGATACGCCGGCCAACCGCGCCGATATGCCGGACGCCGATTTCGGCAAATGGGTCAGCCTCGAAGCCGCCGCCGAGGCAATCGCCTATCTGGCATCACCCGCCAATCTGGCAATGAGCGGCACGCTGGTGCCGCTCTACGGCCGCGCCTGAAGTTCCGCCGCGCAGAGCGGCTCATTTGGTTTGGCTTCCGATGGCGGCCTTTGCCGACCTCGCCTGATCTACAGCGGAGGTTGGCCATTCAATCATGGCGACCGCCGACGCCTCCACGGCATTAGACTAGAAGGCCTGCGACTACGTCAGGTTCGAGACCCCACTTCCACGACCTCGACTGCGTCGCCGATGGCGATCGTGCCGGCGTTGTTGGGAATGGCATTCTGGCCGAAAATGATGCCGCCCTTGGCGGAGCGGTGGAGTTTGCCAAGCGTCTGCAACGGCTCGCGCGGGTCCGGCTGCTCGCCGCTCAACGGATCTCGGGTGGTGATGACGCAGCGCGAGCAGGGCTTTGCGATGCGCAACTCGACAGCGCCGATGCCGATCGTCTTCCAGCTGTCTTCGAGCCATGCGCCGTCTGCGTCGACGACGATGTTTGGCCGGAACCGCGCCATCTCGATTGGCCTGGCAAGATGGCTGTTCAGATGGTTCAGCGAGCCTGTCGTGGCGATCAGCAGCGGAAAACCGTCGGCAAAGCCGACGAAATCGCCGGGCTGGCCGAATTTCGCATCGACCGGCCGGTTTTGCGGATCGTCGAAATAGACGAGATCGACAGGCCGGCCAAGAATAGCCGAGAGATAGGCGCCGGCGGCCGGATCGCCCGGCCGCGCGGCAACCATATCCTTCCAGATCTTGACTTGCCGGAGCGCGGTGCCGGGAGCCGGTGCCTCGACGAAGTGCGAGCCATGCCTGTCATGTTTCAACAGGATGCCCGTTCCGCGATGCTCGACGTCGATCGTCGTCATATCAGGTATCTGGCGAATGGTGAGGAACTGCCCATCCTTGTCGACGACCATCCAGCGGCGGTCGCCTTCCATGCCCATTGTCTCGATGTCGGCGCTCGGCACGGCATGGCCGCGCAGGCTCTTGACCGGATAGCGATAGAGTTCGACGACCTTCATCGCGCATGCTTCTCCGTTGCCCGAAGGGCCGGACTTCCGTGTTTACGTCTGCAACGACAGCCGAGCCTACAGCCGCGCATGCGGAATTGAAGGGGTTCCGCCGTCTTTGTCTTGTGCCAACCGCGTCGCCGAGCATGAAAAAACCCGCGAGCCTTGCGGCCCGCGGGTCTTCTTGTTCAAGCCGCGCGTGAGGCGCAGCCGAGGTTTACGCTTGCGCGAAGCGGCTTACGCGCTGCGCGCGAAGCGGCTTAGCTGCCCTGCTTCTTCAGCGCGGCGCCAAGGATGTCGCCCAGCGAAGCGCCGGAGTCGGTAGAGCCGTACTGTGCGACGGCTTCCTTCTCTTCCGCGATTTCCAGCGCCTTGATCGAGACCTGCAGCTTGCGGGTCTTCTTGTCGAAGGCGATGACGCGGGCGTCCAGCTTCTGGCCGACCGAGAAGCGCTCGGGGCGCTGCTCGTCACGGTCACGGCTGAGGTCGTTGCGCTTGATGAAGGTCTCGATGCCGCTGTCGACCAGCCGCACTTCCAGACCGCCATCCTTGATGCCGGTGACTTCGCAGGTGACCACCGCGTTCTTGCGCAGTTCGCCTGAAGTCGCGGCTTCGCCGACCGTATCCTTGGCCAGTTGCTTGATGCCGAGCGAGATGCGCTCCTTGTCGATGTCGACGTCGAGCACCTGCGCCTTGACCATGTCGCCGCGATTGTACTCTTCGATGACCTGCTCGCCCGGACGGGTCCAGTCGAGGTCCGAGAGGTGCACCATGCCGTCCACGTCGCCTTCAAGGCCGATGAACAGGCCGAACTCGGTCTTGTTCTTGACCTCGCCCTCGACCTGGCTGCCGACCGGATGGCTCGCGGCGAAAGCCTGCCACGGGTTTTCCAGCGTCTGCTTGAGGCCGAGCGAGATGCGGCGCTTAGCCGGATCGACCTCGAGCACGACAACGTCGACTTCCTGCGTCGTCGACAGGATCTTGCCGGGATGCACGTTCTTCTTGGTCCACGACATTTCCGAAACGTGGATGAGGCCTTCGATGCCCGGCTCCAGCTCGACGAACGCGCCGTAGTCGGTGATGTTGGTGACGGTACCCTTGATCTTCTTGCCGATCGGGAACTTGGTGCCGATCTCGGACCACGGATCGCTCTCGAGCTGCTTCATGCCGAGCGAGATACGGTGGGTTTCCTGGTTGATGCGGATGATCTGCACCTTGACCGTCTGACCGATGTTGAGGATTTCGGTCGGATGGTTGACGCGGCGCCATGCCATGTCGGTGACATGCAGCAGGCCGTCGATGCCGCCGAGGTCGACGAACGCACCGTAATCGGTGATGTTCTTGACGACGCCTTCGACAACCTGGCCTTCTTCGAGGTTCTGCACGATTTCCGAACGCTGTTCGGCGCGGCTTTCCTCGAGCACGGTGCGGCGCGACACAACGATGTTGCCGCGGCGGCGATCCATCTTGAGGATCTCGAAGGGCTGCGGGTTGTGCATCAGCGGGGAGACGTCGCGGATCGGGCGGATATCGACCTGGCTGCGCGGCAGGAACGCCACGGCGCCGTCGAGGTCGACGGTGAAGCCGCCCTTGACCTGGTTGAAGATGACGCCTTCGACGCGCTCACCCTTGGTGAACTTCTCCTCGAGCTTGACCCAGCTCTCTTCGCGGCGGGCTTTGTCGCGCGACAGGACGGCTTCGCCCAGCGCGTTTTCGATGCGCTCGACCATGACCTCGACCGTGTCGCCGACCTTGAGCGTCGAGTCCTTGCCCTTGACGCCGAATTCCTTCAGCGGCACGCGGCCTTCGACCTTGAGGCCGACATCGATGATGGCCATGTCTTTTTCGATCGCCAGGATCGTGCCCTTGACGACCTGACCTTCGCCGGAGTGACCGGTGGTAAATGATTCTTCGAGCAGGCTCGCGAAATCGTCGCGAGTGGGATTTGCAGCTGACATATTTTCTCCTGGAGTGCCCCGCATCTTAAGCGGGACGGGCGCCGTGGGTTAGCGTTGCGTTGGCCTGCCGGCGTTCCGGGCTACAAAAGCCCTGGGCCGCCTAAGCGGCAATTCCGGCGCATGAAGAATGCTGGCAGGCTGGTTCGTGCCCGATATGGGTATTTTCTTCGCTTCCGGCAATCGGTGGAGCGGGAAAACCCTGGATCAGGCTTTGTCTCTCTTGGCCAGGGCGTCGTCGATGATCGCTTTGGCCGCTAGAAACGCGGCCTCTATAGCCATTTCGGAGGTATCAAGCAAGTGCGCGTCCGCCGCCGGCTTCAGCGGCGAGTCGGCGCGGCCCATGTCGCGCTCGTCGCGGCGCACGATATCGGCGAGAATCTCGGTGAAATCGGCGGTGCCGCCGATGCTTTCGATTTCGGCCAGCCGGCGCTGCGCGCGCACCTGCGCGCTCGCCGTCACATAGAGTTTTATGTCGGCATCGGGGCACACGACTGTGCCGATATCGCGCCCGTCGAGCACCGCGCCCGGCGGCGTCCTGGCGAAATCGCGCTGCTTCTCGACGAGGATGCGCCGCACCGTCGGATAAACGGCGACTTTCGACGCAGCCTCGCCAACCGCATGCGCCGACAGCACGGCACGGTCGAGCTTTGCCAGATCGACCTGGCGTGCGGCGGTTTCGGCCGCCGAGACATTGTCGAGCGGCAGCGCATACTGAAGCAGCGCATAGGCGACGGCGCGGTAGGTCAGGCCGGTGTCGAGCAGATTGAGGCGGTAGTGGTCGGCGAGCCGCCGGGCCAGCGTGCCTTTGCCTGCGCCGGCGGGGCCGTCGATGGCGATGGTGAAGGTTGGGGTCATTGTAGGGCCGACGAGAGACGCGATGAACACGACAAGCGCCGCGATCCTTCCCACCCCCCTCTGTCCTGCCGGACATCTCCCCCGCAAGGGGGGAGATTGGCGGCTTTGGCGCTCCGCTCAATTTTGCAACGTTGGTGATTGGCGAAAGCCAAGAAGATAGCTGATCTCCCCCCTTGCGGGGGAGATGTCCGGCAGGACAGAGGGGGGTGCTGTCCCGCAAGCGTTCCAGTTCGGCTCAAGCCCATCAACCTACCCGATCTCCGCGCCCAGCCCCGTCATCAGCCCCATGAACTCCGGGAAGCTCGTCGCGATCATTGCGGCGTCGTCGATGGTCACCGGCTTTTCCGTTGCCAGCCCCATTACCAGGAAGCTCATGGCGATACGATGGTCGAGATGCGTCTGCACCGTCGTGTCCTGGCCATTGGGATGGCCGCCCAGCCCCTTGCCGCCGGGCTTTCCGCGCACCGCGAGCGAAGCTTCGCCTTCGGTGCAGTCGACGCCGTTGAGCTTCAGCCCATTGGCAACCGCTGCCAGTCGGTCGGATTCCTTCACCCGCAACTCTTCCAGCCCCTGCATAAGCGTCTCGCCCTCGGCGAAGCTCGCAGCAACAGCCAGCACCGGGTATTCGTCGATCATAGACGGCGCCCGCTCGGGCGGCACGGTGACGCCCTTGAGCTCGGAGTAGCGCACGCGCAGATCGGCGACATCCTCGCCGCCGGCATTGCGCGGGTTCAAGATGTCGATCTGGCCGCCCATTTCCTGCAGCGTTAAAAGCAGCCCGGTGCGGGTCGGGTTCATCAGCACGTTCTCGATGACGATGTCCGAACCCGGCACGATCAGCGCCGCGACCAGCGGGAAGCCGGCCGAGGAGGGGTCGCCGGGCACGGCGATGGTCTGCCCCGTCAATTTGCCCTGGCCCTCGATGAAGATGTGGCGCACGCCGCGCTCGTCGGTCTCGACCGAGAGATTGGCGCCAAATCCCCTAAGCATCTTTTCGGTATGATCGCGCGTCATCACCGGCTCGATCACGTTGGTGATGCCGGGCGTGTTTAGGCCTGCCAGCAGCACGGCCGACTTCACCTGCGCCGAGGCCATCGGCACGCGGTAGGTAATGGGTGCGGCGTGTTTCGGCCCATGCAGCGTGATCGGCATGCGGTCGCCCGGCGTCGCCTTCAGCACCTGCACGCCCATTTGGCGCAAGGGTTCGAGCACGCGGCCCATCGGCCGTCCCGACAGCGATGCGTCGCCGATGAAGGTCGTTTCCATGTCGTAAGTGCCGACGAGGCCCATTGTGAGGCGGGAGCCGGTGCCGGCATTGCCGAAATCGAGCGGGCCTTCCGGCTGCAGCAGCGCGCCATTTCCGGTGCCGCGGACCACCCACTCGGCGCCGCGCTTCTCGATATGCGCGCCCATCGCCTTCATGGCGGCCGCCGTGCGCATCACATCCTCGCCTTCGAGCAGGCCGGTGACGCGGGTTTCGCCGGAGGCAAGGCCGCCGAACATCATGGAACGGTGCGAAATCGACTTGTCGCCCGGCACGCGAGCGGTGCCGGAAAGGGCGGATGATTTGCGGGCGGTGGCCGGCTTGGCAGCGGCGGCGTGAGACATGGAATTTCCCTGGACGGAATGCCGGCGCACCGGCGCTTTTCATTTGTTGCGGCGGTCTCGTATCACGGCGGGCACGAATGGTCATCCCCATGGTCGTCGCTTGGCGCGAGGCCTTTCAGTGCTTGGTTTTGTGACGCCGGCTTTTCGCTTTGACAGCGCGGTAAACTGTGGTTAAGGGGACCACTCTTTTACTGACGAGGCTTGACGTGGCAAAAAACGAACTTGGCACAAAGCGTGTCGACCCTGAAACGGGCCGAAAATTCTACGACCTGAACAAGGACCCTATCGTCTCGCCCTATACGGGCAAGACGTATCCGCGTTCCTATTTCGAGGACGGCAAGATCGCCGCCCTCGAAGAGGAAGAGGAAGTGGCCGAGAAGGAAGTGGACGCCGAGGAAGAAGAAGGCGTTGAAGTCGTCTCGCTTGAAGAGGCCGACGAAGACGTCAAGGCCGGCGACGAGCTTCCCGATCTGGGCGACGACGAGGACGATGTCGATCTAGGCGACGATGAGGACGATACTTTCCTTGCCGACGAAGAGGAAGAAGACGACGACGTCGCCGACATGATCGGCGTCGGCGACGACGACGACGAAGTCTAAGAACGCTTCGAACGCATGCATTTAGCGGCGTTCACGAGCTATGACGAAAAAGCGGCCCTCGAAGGCTTGATCTTCAGGGAAGGCGGGGTTAGAAGCCGCCTGCACTAATCGGCGCGGTCCTGAAACCCGCGCCGGACCTCTCGCCGGCAACGGCGACGGCTGACTGCCGGAGTGGGGCCATAGCTCAGTTGGGAGAGCGCTTGAATGGCATTCAAGAGGTCGTCGGTTCGATCCCGATTGGCTCCACCAAACAGTCTTTTTCCGACGCTCGGTTTCGCGGCATTCGTGCTTGTCGCCTGCCAGTCGGCGCCTGAACCATCATCGCCGCCGGCAGCGCCCGCACCTCAGCCCATGGCGCCTGCCGCGATCTCTGCTCCTGATGGTGCGGCGGTCCTCGATCCATCCGTGCGGGTCATGCCGCCCGGCGAAGGCGTCCCGGCCAAATATGTCGCGTTTTCCGGCATATGGGGCGGACAGCTGGACGGGATGTATGACGGCAAGCTCGCCGTGCTGACGATTACGCGCGGCGGCAATGTCACCGCCACCTATGCCTGGGGCGATGTCGCCGACAACAAACCGGGCGTGGCCGATGGCGAAGGCAAGATTTTCGGCAACACGTTGAAACTGCGGCGCCTTCCCAATGGCGCGGACGTCAGCGCGGTCATTCAGGCGGACGGAACGCTGGCCGTCACCTATGGGCTTGCCGACCGAACCTATACGGGCACGTTCACCAAGCAATAATCGCGAGAGCTAATCTTCCGGGGGAGCCACGGCTGGCAACCTTCCCTTGATCAGTGCAATCCGAATTCGCGCAGCAATTCTTCACGGTAGCGCACGAAGCGGCTCTCGCTGCGCTCGCGCGGGCGTGGCAGGTCGATGTCGATCAACCGCGCCGCGCCGCCTTTCTCCTTGGGCAGGATCAGCACCCGGTCAGCCAGATAGATCGCCTCCTCCAGATCGTGGGTGACCATCACCATGGTGACGTTCTCCTCGCTCCAGATGCGCGCCAGTTCCTCCTGCATGCCGATCTTGGTCATGGCGTCCAGCGCCCCCAGCGGCTCGTCGAGCAGAAGGATTTCGGGCTGCACGGTGAGCGCCCGGGCGATGCCGACGCGCTGCGCCATGCCGCCGGAAAGCTGGCTCGGAAAAGCATCGGCGAATTCGGCAAGGCCGACCAGGGCGACGTAGAAGCGGGCGCGTTCCTCGGCCTGCCTCTTGGGAACACCGCGCACTTCGAGGCCGAAGGCGACATTGCCGAGCACGCTCAGCCACGGCAGCAGCCGCGGCTCCTGGAAGATCACGGCACGCTCGGCGCCGACGCCATGCACCGGCTGGCCGTCGATCGCGACACCGCCGCTGTCGGCCGCCTCCAGCCCGGCCAGAATACGCAGCAGCGTGGTCTTGCCGGAGCCGCTGGCGCCGACAATGACCAGGCATTCCCCCGAACGAATGTCGAGGTTGAGCGTCCGCAGCACGGCAAGCTGGCGCCCGCCGAGGCTGAAGGATTTGGACAGGTCGCGGATCGAGACCTCCCCGCCGCGGTTGGAACCGGTCATCTCATCTCTCAGCTATTTCAGAGCTCAGTTGATCTTGGTTTCGCCGGGCCGGTACAGAATGTCGGCGGCTTTCAGCTTGCCCTTGGCCAGACGGCCGTCGCGCTCCAGCACGGCGACCCAGAAGTCGACGTCGCGGTCGGTCGCCTGCGCACCTTCGCGCAGACCAAAGCCGGTCCAGTAGCGGGCGAGATCGCCGTTTTCACCGCGCTTGTCGAGGATAGTGGCCAGCACCTTGCGGGCTTCGTCCGGGTTCTGGCGCGACCAGTCCGAGGCGCGCGCCGACTGTTCGACGAAGTTGCGCGCCGCATCCGGGTTGGCGGCAATGAAGTCGCGCCTGAGTACGACGAAGCCGCCGGCGAGTTCGCCGAGCACCTGCGTGTCGTCGAACACGCCGCGCACGCCGCCATTGGCGACCAGCGCGCCGGCAAAGGTCGCCTGCCAGTAGCCGAGGCCGGCAATGTCGACCTGGCGCGAGCGCAGCGTCTGCTCAAGCTGCGGGCCGGGCACGACAATGAGGTTGGCGGCGGTCGGCGGCAGGCCGACGCTGTGCAGGGCCTCACGCACCGTATAGTCGAGATGAGCGCCGAGCGTGTTGACCGAGATGGTCTTGCCGGCAATGTCGGCGATCGATTTGATCGGGCTGTCTTCCAGCACGTAGAAGACGCTCTTCACATCCTTGTTGATGCCGTTGCTCGGATACGCCGCGACGAAGTCGTTGCCGCCCGAGATCGAGTTGATCACCGCTGCGGTGGCGGCCGAGCCGATGTCGACGCTGCCGGAAGACAGCGCAAACAGCGATTCCGGTCCACCCGAGGAATAGCCGACATTCTCCAGCTCGACGCCGAGCCCTTTGAAGTAGCCGAGCTCGTCGGCCAGCTCATGCGGGGAGATGCTGCCACGGCTGGCGAGGTAGCGGAACTTGACGGCTGCGGCTTGCGCAAAGGCCAGGCGCGGCAGGCCGGCGGCGATGAGGCCGGCGGCAAGCGGCCCGCCGGCAAGCAGCGAACGGCGGGTGATTTTCATGATCGGGTCCTTGTGAGGTAAACGGTGAGGGGCGGACTGCTCAGTTGACAGGATTGCTCCAGCGACAGAGCCGCCGCTGCAGGGTGACCAATGCCTGGTTGGCGATCAGGCCAAGCCCGGCGAGGATGACGATTGCCGCAAACATCAGCGGGATCTGGAAATTGTACTGCGCGTTCATCACCTGGAAACCGATGCCCTTGTTGGCACCGATCATCTCGGACGCGATCAGCAGCAGCAGCGCCGTGGTGGCGCTCAGCCGCAAGCCGACGAAGATCGACGGCACGGCGCCCGGCAGTACGACGCGGCGAAACACGGTGAGCCGGCTCGCACCATAGACGCGCGCCATTTCAAGCAGCTTGGGATCGACTTCCTTGACGCCGCTGGTGGTATTGAGCAGCAGCGGAAACAGCGTCGCCCAGAAGATGACGAAGATCTTCGAGGTCTCGCCAAGTCCCAAGAGCAGGATGAACACCGGGTAGAGCGCCAGTGCAGAGGTCTGCCGGAACACCTGCAGGATCGGATCGAGCGCGGTTTCGACCGGGCGCACCTGGCCCATGAACAGGCCGAGCGGAATGGCGACGGCGACGGCTGCGGCAAAGGCGATGCCGGCGCGCTGCAGGCTGATGGCGATGTCGCCGAGCAGGCTGCCGCCGGCAAGCCCCTTCCAGAGCGCTTCGACGATCATGTCGATCGGCGGCAGCACCGCCGCGTTGACCCATCCGACGCTGCTCGCCACCTGCCAAAGCGCCAGGAAGCCGGCAAGCACGCCGTAGCGCTTCAGGAAGCGAACAGCAGCCCGGCCGCCGAGGCGCAGAAAGTCGGTGCCGAGCCCGGTTTCGCCACCACCGCGGCGAACCGTGATTTGCCGATCGATGTGCTGCAACGTCATTGCTTCACCCCTTCGATGCCAAGGTCATTCGGCGGCAAGGACGGTCGAGCGGGCGACGGTCCATGGATTTTCCGGGCGCCTGAGGCCGAGATTCTCGCGCAGCGTGCGGCCTTCGTAAGCCGTGCGGAACAGGCCGCGCCGCTGCAGCTCGGGAATGACCAGGTCGACGAAATCGTCGAGCGCGCCGGGCAGCCAGGGCGGCAGGATGTTGAAGCCGTCGGCCGCCTCGCTGGTGAACCATTCCTCCAGCTGATCGGCGACCTGCGTGACGCTGCCGACGATGGTGTAGTGGCCGCGCGCCGTCGCTACCCATTGGTAAAGCTGGCGGATGCTGAAATTGTGCTCGTCGGCAATCTGCCGGATCAGCGCCTGGCGGCTCTTCATGCCTTCGGTTTCCTTGCTCGGCGGCAACGGGCCGTCGAGCGGATAGCCCCTGATGTCGAGCGTCTGGCCGGCAAGACCGTTGAGGAGCGCAACACCGTCCTCGGGCAGGATAAGGTCGTTGAGCTGTTGGTATTTGGCGCGGGCCTCGTCCTCGGTGCGGCCGACGAAGGGCGCGACGCCCGGCATGATCAGCACCTGGTCGGGATCGCGGCCGACTTCAGCCACGCGCGCCTTGATGTCTCGATAGAATTCCTGCGCCGTCTCGAGCTTCTGATGGGCGGTGAAGATGACCTCGGCCGAGTGCGCGGCAAGCCCGCGTCCGTCTTCCGACTGCCCGGCTTGTACGACAACCGGATGCCCCTGCACCGGGCGCGGCACGTTGAGCGGACCCTTGACGCTGAAATGCTCGCCCTTGTGGTCGATGTCGTGCAATCTGTCCTTGTCGTAGAAACGGCCCGACTGCTTGTCGCGGATGAAGGCGTCATCCTCCCAGCTGTCCCACAGCGCCTTGACCGTCTCGACATGCTCATGCGCCCTGGCATAGCGCTCGGCATGGCTGGGCTGGACGTCGCGGTTGAAATTGCGTGCCGTTTCGTCGCCGGCCGAGGTCACCACGTTCCAGCCGGCGCGGCCGTTCGACAACAGGTCGAGCGAAGCGAATTTGCGCGCCAGCGTGTAAGGCTCCTCATAAGTGGTGGACGCCGTTGCGATGAAGCCGAGATGCGTCGTCAGCGGCGCCAGCGCCGCAAACAGCGTCACCGGCTCGAAACCGGCGATCTTGGCATTGCCGCCCTCGCGGGCGCCGAGGCCGACGGTCAGGTTGTCGGCCAGGAAATAGGCGTCGAACAGGCCGCGCTCGGCGGTCAGCGCCAGTTGCTTGTGGAACTCGAAATTGGTGGCCCCGTCGGCCGGCGCATCGGGATGACGCCAGGCGGCGATATGCTGCCCGCCGCCGGGCAGGAAAGCGCCGAGCTTGATCTGCCGCGGCCTGCTATCGGACTTGCTGGCTCGAGTCATTTGCAGGCGTCCTTCTGGTCTATGCGGGATGGAATGTTGCGTCGCGGATCGTTGGTTTTCAGGCGGCAAGGACGACGCTGTAGGGCACGCCGGCCACCCGGCATGCCTCGGCGACCGCCTGCCGGGCTCGCGCCTTGACTGCCTCTGACACCAGCACGCCATCTGCAAAGTCCTTGTCCGAGGCGTAGATCGCGGTCGGCAGGGTCTGCGCCTCGAAGAAGCCGAACAACGGCCGCAACTGGTGTTCGACGACTAGCGAATGACGCTCGCCGCCGCCTGTTGCCGCCAGGATGATCGGCTTGCCGCGCAGCGACGACGGGTCGAGCAGGTCGAAGAAGTGCTTGAACAGCCCGGTGTAGCTGCCCTTGAAGGTCGGGGAGCCGACCACCAGCACGTCGGCGCCGAGCAGCTGCTCGATAATACCGCGCGCCGCCGGATCGAGATCGCCAAGCTGTCTTGCAGGCGCAAAGGACGGGCCGAGATCCTCGATGTCGAAAACGCTCAAAGCCGAGCCGGCCCGGCTCGCCACCTCACCGGCGATGTGGCTGACGAATGCCTTCGTCTTGGACGGACGGGTCAGGTTGCCGGACAACCCCACCACCAGCTTTTTTGACATCCGAGGCTCCTTCTCGCAGACGCACTATCCGCATTAAGCCTACCGATTTTGTAGAATTAAATGAGCGAGAAGATTTCAAAACCGGGCTCTGAAGCGAATGGAGTTTGCGGTACATCGCCTTTGGTTGGTTCATTTGGCCCCAAAAGCGCCGCGGCAGATGCTGACGCGGTCGCGCAAGGCATCGCCGGGGACCATGGCCTTGGTCCTTTGCGCACCGATGGGTATCGTTGCGAAACCGTCAAGGGCCGGCGGCATTGACACTGCGTTGTGTGAGTGTCGATTGAACCCGATCGCGTGGGCGACGAAGTAGGCAACTGGAATCAAAGAACAGGATGCGCGCATGAAGAAGATCGGCTTTCTTTCCTTCGGCCATTGGTCGCCCTCGTCGCAATCGCAGACGCGCTCGGCGTCCGACGCGCTGCTGCAGTCGATCGACCTGGCCGTCGCCGCCGAGGAGCTGGGCGCGGACGGCGCCTATTTCCGCGTCCATCATTTTGCCCGCCAGCTCGCTTCGCCGTTTCCGCTTCTGGCCGCGGTCGGCGCCCGCACCAGCCGCATCGAGATCGGCACCGCCGTCATCGACATGCGCTATGAGAATCCGCTGTATATGGCCGAGGATGCGGGTGCTGCCGACCTGATCGCCGGTGGCCGGCTGCAGCTTGGCATCAGCCGCGGTTCGCCGGAGCAGGTGATCGACGGCTGGCGCTACTTCGGCTACGTGCCGCAGGACGGCAAAAGCGATGCCGACATGGCGCGCAACCATGCCGAGGTGTTTCTGGACGTGCTGCGCGGCGAAGGTTTCGCGCAACCCAATCCGCGGCCGATGTTCCCCAATCCTCCGGGAATGCTGCGGCTCGAGCCGTTCTCGGCCGGCCTGCGCGACCGGATCTGGTGGGGCGCCGCTACCAACGCGACCGCCGAATGGGCGGGCAAGCTCGGCATGAACCTGCAAAGTTCGACGCTGAAGTTCGATGAGGGCGGCCAGCCGCTCCACATCCAGCAGGCCGAACAGATCCGCGCCTATCGCGCGGCGTGGAAGGCGGCCGACCACACACGCGAGCCGCGCGTGTCGGTCAGCCGCAGCATCTTTGCGCTGGTGAACGACCGCGACCGCGCCTATTTCGGCGGCGGCAGCAGCGAAGATCATTTCGGCTATATCGAGCCTGAGAAGCTTGCCGTCTTCGGCCGCTCCTATGCCGCCGAGCCCGATGTGCTGATCGATCAGCTGAAAGAGGACGAAGCGATCGCCGAGGCCGACACGCTGCTTCTGACCGTCCCCAACCAGCTTGGCGTCGAGTACAACGCCCACGTCATCGAGGCGATCCTGAAGCACGTCGCGCCGGCTCTGGGCTGGCGCTGACAAGAGGCGCCAGCCGCCCGGCAAACAAAGAGATAGACCGTTTCGCCGGCAAACGGTGAAACGCTCTAAGGGCAGAGGCGGCTAGGCATCCGCCTTGAAGGTCTGCTTCTGCTGGCCGAGCCCCTCGATGCCCAGTTCCACCACATCGCCGGGCTTCAGGAACACCGGCGGCTTCATGCCGAGACCGACGCCGGGCGGGGTGCCGGTGGAGATGATGTCGCCAGGATGCAGCGACATGAACTGGCTGAGATAGGAAACGAGATAGGCGACGCCGTAGACCATGGTCCTGGTCGAGCCGTTCTGCATCGTCTTGCCGTTGACCGTCAGCCACATTTTGAGGTTCTGCGGATCGGCAACCTCGTCCTTGGTGACAAGCCACGGCCCGGTCGGACCGAACGTGTCGCAGCTCTTGCCCTTGGTCCACTGGCCCTGGCGCTCGGCCTGGAAGGCTCGCTCGGACACGTCATGGGCAACGGCATAGCCGGCGACATAATCCAGCGCATCGGCCTCGCTGACATATTTGGCTTTTCTGCCGATGACCACGGCGAGTTCAACCTCCCAGTCGGTCTTTTCCGAGCCGCGCGGGATCAGCACATCATCGTCGGGGCCGACAATGGCCGAACTCGCCTTCATGAAGATGATCGGCTCCGGCGGCACGGTGGCGCCGGTTTCGGCGGCATGATCGGAATAATTCAGGCCGATGCAGATGAATTTTCCTGTGCCGGCAACGCAGGCGCCAAGCCTCGGGCTTCCGGGTACGGCCGGCAGCGACTTCGGGTCGAGCTTCGATAGCGCATCGAGCGACGCCGGATCGAGCGCCTTGCCGGCAATGTCGGCGACATGACCCGAAAGATCGCGGATCGTGCCATCCGCATCGAGCAGGCCGGGGCGTTCGCTCCCTATCTCGCCATAGCGCAGCAGTTTCATCTTGCTCTCCAAATTGCGGCCCAAGGCCGTTTTCAAAACTCGTTCCGCCAAGCGATGACTGGGTGGACTCTGGCTATCGGACCCGACCTAGGGCAAGCCGGACTTTAGAACTGTTCGAGCCTGGACCTGCGGATCGAGGCTATTGCTCAGATCGACCAGCCGCCGTCGATATTATAGGCCTGGCCTGAGGTGTACGTGGCGCCGGCGAGGTAAACCGCAAGGTCGGCGATTTCCTCGGGGGTGCCGAGACGGCCCATCGGCTGGCGGGCGATGAAGGCCGCCCGGGCGGCGTCATAGTCGCCCTGCGCATGCATGCGGTCCTGCAGCGACGGGCTTTCGACTGTGCCGGGGCAGATGGCGTTGCAGCGAATGCCCTTGGCGACATAGTCGGCGGCGACCGCCTTGGTCAGGCCGATCACGGCCGCCTTGGTGACGCCGTAGGCGAACCGGTTGGGCACACCCTTGCCGGCGCCGGCGACGGACGACATGTTGATGATCGAGCCATCGCCGCGCTCCAGCATGCCGGGCAGTACGGCCCGAATGGTGCGGATCATGGCGCGGACATTGAGGTTGAAGGCGAAATCGAGATCGGCGTCCTTCATCTCGAGGATAGACCCGGAATGGACGAAGCCGGCGCAGTTGAACAGCACGTCGACGCAGCCGATTTCGGCGAAGCCGGATGCCACCGCATCGTCGTTGAGAACGTCGAGCTTGCGGGTCTTGATGCCGGAGGTCTTGGCGAGTTCGGCCAGCAGCGCCTCGTTGATGTCGGTGGCGTGCACGATGGCACCTGCCTTGGCGAAGGCCAATGCGCTCGCTCTGCCGATGCCTTGTGCCGCCGCGGTGACGACAACGACCTTGCCTGCTAGATCCGCCATGCGTTTCTCCTCGCCCTCTTTGGCCACTGCTCGGCCCGATTTACTGCCGGCTGACTGGGGCGTCCCGTGCCAGACAGGCGCGACTATGCGGCCTGCACAATCCATCAGTCCTTAAATAACAAATGTTTTTTCTGGTTAAAGAACACATGTCCAAGCGTCAAGCCCGAACGCGATCACCTTCGCGACGGCCGATGTAATACACATCGCTTGCTCTGATGCAACAACATGTATGACAACCGGACAACGAGTCACGCTGCCATTGTTTACTCAAGCACAGCGCGCTCAGGGGCATTAGTCGCCGTATGGCACCCAGACGTTCTTCACTTCGACGGCGCGGCGCAGCAGGGCATCGCCGGCGGCCTCGTCGGAGGCCCAGTCGAGGCTGCGGCCGTTGCCGGTCCAGACGCGCTTGAGATTGCCGACGGAATCGGCCTCCGCTTTGGCGCAGGTGTCGGCATCGGCGAACAACCACAACCCGTCGACGTCGTCATGCTTGGCCAGCACGCCGGCAAGCTCCGCCGTGCGGCCGGTGACGATGTTGATGGCGCCGGCCGGAACGTCGGAATATTCGATCACCTGGTAGAGATCGGTGGCAAGCAGCGGGTATTTTTCCGACGGCACGGCCACCACGGTATTGCCCATGGCAAGCGCAGGTGCGGTCAGGGAGATGAAGCCGAGCAGCGGCGCGCTGTCCGGGGCGACGATGCCGACGACGCCGACCGGCTCGTGCAGCGCCAGCGTGACGGCGCGGGCCGGTGGCTGATGCACCCTGCCCTCGAACTTGTCGGCAAGGCCGGCATAGAGGAAGAGCCGCTCGATGGACTGTTCTACTTCCTCCCGCGCGGCCTTGGCGTTGGCGCCGGTCAGTTCGGTGAGGCGGGCGGCGAACTCGCCGGTGCGGCCGGACAGGTTTTCGGCAAGATAATAGAGCACCTGGGAACGATTGTAGGCGGTCGCCTCCGGCCACGCCTTGCAGGCGCGGGCGGCGGCAACGGCGTCGCGGATGTCCTTGCGGCTGCCGAGACCGACTTCGCCGGCGAGCTTGCCCTTGGCAGTGGCTATCGCCAGCGAATAATTGCCGTCGGGCCGCACCTGCTTGCCGCCGATGAACAGCTTTGCGGTACGATCGATGGCGCCGCCATCCGATTGCTCGACGGGCTGCGCCGAAGACGCCGTCGGCTTGATCACCGGGCCGAGCGGCAGCTTTGCCGAGAGATACTCGAACATGCCCTCGCGCCCGCCCTCGCGGCCAAAGCCGCTTTCGCGATAGCCGCCGAAGCCGCAGGCGGCGTCGAACATGTTGGTGCCGTTGACCCAGACGACGCCGGCCTTCAGCTGCGGCGCGACATGCAGCGCGAGGTTGATGTTTTCGCTCCACACCGAGGCGGCCAGCCCATAGCGCGTGTTGTTGGCGAGTTCGATCGCTTCCTCGGTGTTGCGGAAGGTCATGGTGGCCAGAACCGGGCCGAACACCTCTTCCTGCGCCAATATATTTGCCGGCGAAACACCCGTGGCGAGCGTCGGCAGATGGTAGTAGCCGGAAGACGGCAGCACCGCGTCGGGCTGCCAGCAGACGGCGCCCTGTCTGGCGCCTTCTGCGACCAGGCCCTTGACGCGGTCCAGCTGGATGGCGTCGACCAGCGGGCCGATATCGGTGTTCTTGTCGAGCGGGCTGCCGACGCGAAGCCGGCTCATCCTGACCTTGACCTTGGCGATCAAGGCATCGGCAATGCCTTCCTGCACCAGAAGCCGTGACCCGGCGCAGCAGACCTGGCCCTGGTTGAACCAGATGCCGTCGACCAGTCCTTCGACGGCGCTGTCGAGATCGGCGTCCTCGAAGACGATGAAGGCCGACTTGCCGCCGAGTTCCAGAGACAGTTTCTTGCCCGATCCGGCCGTGGCTTTCCTGATGATCTTGCCGACTTCCGAGGAGCCGGTGAAGGCGATCTTCTGGACGCCGGGATGGTTGACGATGGCGACGCCCGCTTCAGGTCCACCCTGGACGATGTTGACGACTCCCTTCGGCACGCCGGCGCGCTCGCAGATTTCGGCGAACAGGATGGCGGTGAGCGGCGTGAACTCGGCCGGCTTCAGCACCACCGTGCAGCCGGCGGCGAGCGCCGGCGCGATCTTCCAGGCCAACATCAGCAGCGGGAAATTCCACGGAATGATCTGGCCGACGACACCGACGCCCTTGTGGCCGGGGAAATCCTTGTCTAGAGCCTGCGCCCAGCCGGCGTGATGGATGAAATGGCGGATGGCCAGCGGCACGTCGATGTCGCGGCTTTCGCGGATCGGCTTGCCATTGTCGATTGACTCAAGCACTGCGAACAGGCGCTGATGACGCTGCATCGCGCGGCCGATGGCGTAAAGCACCTTGGCGCGCTGGTAGCCGGAGGACGCCGACCATTTCGGCAACGCCTTGGTGGCTGCGGCAACGGCTGCGTCGATATCGGCGGCGCCGGCATCGGAGATCTTGGCCAGCAGCTTGCCGGATGAGGGTTCGCTGGTCTCGAAGGTCTTGCCGCCGCCTGCTGCCTTCCAGCCGCCGTCGATGAACAGCGCCTTGCCGAAATCGCGTCCGGCAAGCCAGGCATCGGCCTCGGTGCGGGCTTCCGGCGCCGGGCCGTATTCCATGGCGTGATAGCGTTCGAGAATGTTCATGACGCGCTCCAGATAATCGTCTTGGCAGGCGCTCTGTGGCGCCCCCCTCTGTCCTGCCGGACATCTCCCCCACAAGGAGGGAGATTAGCCTTCGCGCCTGTCGGCTCTGAAACGTCGACAATTGGCGAAATCGCCGACGTTAGCCAATCTCCCCCCAAGTGGGGGAGATGTCCGGCAGGACAGAGGGAGGGGCGAAGGAACACGACGTTCAAGGCCTTCATCCGCCTCACGCCATTGCGTGGCGGTGATTGGCCGAATAATGCCCGGTCAGATGGTGCTCGAGCTGGCGCTCGATGTCGGTGAGGAGGCTCGAGGCGCCGAAGCGGAACAGGTCTGGCTCCAGCCATGGCCGGCCGAGCTCCTCCTTCATCAGCACCAGCCAGTCGAGCGAAGCCTTGGCTGTAGAGATGCCGCCGGCCGGCTTGAAGCCGATGAGAAAGCCGGTCTCCTCGAAATAGGCTCGGATGGCGCGCACCATGGCAAGGCCGACGGGCAGCGTGGCGTTGACGCTTTCCTTGCCGGTCGAGGTCTTGATGAAATCGGCGCCGGCCATCATCGCCACCATCGAGGCCAGCATGACATTGCGCAGCGTGGCGAGGTCGCCGGTGCCGAGAATGACCTTGAGATGCGCATCGCCGCAGGCTTCGCGCATCGAGACGATCTCGTTGTAGAGCTCCTGCCACTTGGCGCCGAAGACCAGGCCGCGCGGGATGACGACGTCGATCTCGTCGGCGCCGTCGCGCACCGATGCCTCGATCTCCTGCAGGCGGGTCGACAGCGGCGCAAGGCCGTGCGGGAAAGCGGTGGAGACGGCGGCGACATGGATGCCGGTGCCGCGCACGGCATCAACAGTCGTCGCGACGAATGGATGATAGACGCAGACCGCCGCCGGGCGGATTTTTTCGCCCTCGATGCCAAGCCCCTCGACGATGTCGCGGCGGAACGGGTTGATCGCCTTGGCGCACAGGCGGCGCACGCGCTCTTCGGTGTCGTTGGAATTCAGCGTCGTCAAATCCATGCAGGAGACCGCGCGCAGCAGCCATGCGGCCTGGTTGTCAGCCTTGATCGAGCGCCGCTTTGTGAGGCTGGCGACCCTGCGTTCCAGCGCCGAGCGGTTGACCGAGCGCACCGATTCCATGAAGCCGAGATCGAGCCGCATGCCGGTGTTGCGGGCGATGCCATGCGATTGCGGCACGGGCGTGTTGGCGGCCGCACGTGCCGGCAGCGGCGTGACCTTGGACGCGCCGAGATCGGCTTCGCGGATTGTGCTGCTCATCTCCTGCCCTTTCGCTCGACGATTTTACGTCGTGGTGCGTGTCGTTGCTCCCGGACCGCATCACGGTTTTTAGGCGACGCACACCGAAGATAGCCCGTGAAGCATCGCTTCACGAGTCCTTCAAGCGGTCATAGCGGAAAAAGGCGGCGAAAGCAGCTGAATCTGACCGCATGGTCAAAATTCCAATCGAGAAGCAGGCGCCGAAGCGCCGGCTGATGTCAGCCGACGAAAGCGCGCTCGACGACGAAGGTCGAGGGATGGCTGAGCGAGCCCTCATGGAAGCCGAGGCTTTCGGCCATTTCCTTGACGTCCTTCAGCATATGCATCGAGCCGCAGATCATGATGCGGTCCGTCTCCGGATTGAGCTTCTCGATGCCGAGGTCGGCGTAGAATTTGCCGGAGCCGATCAGCGCCGTGATGCGGCCCATGCGCGCCGATTCTTCGCGGGTCGTTGAGTTGTAGAGCGTGACCCGGCCGCCGGTAAGTTCGCCGATCAGCGGATCGTTCTCGAGCGCCGCCACCAGCTCCTGGCCATAGGTCAGTTCGGCATTGTCGCGGCAGGTGTGGGTCAGGATGACCTGATCGAATTTTTCGTAGGTATCGGGGTCGCGCAGAAGGCTGGCGAAGGGCGCAATGCCGGTGCCGGTCGAGATCATGAACAGGCGCTTTGCCGGGGTCAGCGCGTCGACGACCAGCGTGCCGGTCGACTTCTGGCGCATGATGACGGTGTCGCCAACCTGGATCTTCTGCAGCTCGGAAGTCAGCGGGCCGTCCGGCACCTTGATCGAGAAGAATTCCAGCTCTTCGTCCCAGGCCGGGCTGGCGACCGAATAGGCGCGGTACACCGGCTTTTCGGCATTGGGCAGCCCGATCATGACGAACTCGCCGGAGCGGAAGCGCAGCGACTGCGGACGGGTGATGCGGAACGAGAACAGGCGGTCGGTGTAATGCTTCACCGAGACGACGGTTTCGGCATAGACATTGGCCGGAATCGGAAACTGCAGCGGACGGGCGCCGGCTGTGTTGAGTGCGGATGTGGTGTTCATCAAATCCAACTCTGTCTTGCCCACGCCTGTGCGGGCGCCAAACCGTTTCCTGCGCGCACAGACCATTCAGGTCCCGGCGAGCCGTTCACACACTCCAAAGCAGTGAGCTCTTGTGTCCCAAATTTATTAGTATACAAACGATATTTGTGTCAAGATACCACGCTAAAACAGCTTTCCAAACTGCGGCATATTCGTAGTTCCGCCATTTCGGATTTCGACAATGAAAGAGAATTTTTCGGTGCAACAACCGGATTCCCTGGGTCACGTCGTTGCCGGCATCGATGTTGGCGGAACCTTCACCGACCTCATTTTGATCGACGGAAATGACGGCGGAAAGGTGCATATCGCCAAGACGCCGACGACGGTCGACAACCAGGCGTTCGGCGTGGTTTCAGCGCTGGGCGCCACAGGCTTTGCCATAGACGGCATCGACCTCATCGTGCATGGCACGACCACCACCACCAATGCGGTGCTGGAACGCAGGCTGGCGAAAACTGGCATGATCACCACGCGCGGTTTTCGCGACGTGATCGAGCTTGGCCGCCGCACACGGCCGCAGCCCTATGGCATGACCGGAAGCTTCGTTCCGATCATCCCGCGCGATCTCCGGCTCGAAGTGTCGGAGCGCGTCGAGGCGTCGGGCGCGGTGCGCACGCCGCTCGACGAGGCCGAGATGCGCGACGCCGTGAAGACGCTGATCGGGGCCGGCTGCGAGTCCCTCGTCATCCATTTCCTGCATTCCTACGCCAACCCTGGACATGAGCGGCGCGCGGCCGAAATCGCCGCCGAGCTTTGGCCGAACGGCTACATCACGACTGGCCATGCGCTGCTGTCGGAAGCCCGCGAATTCGAGCGCGGCGTTACCGCCGCGGTCAACGCCTCGGTGCAGCCGATCCTCGAGCGTTATGTCGAGCGGCTGCGCAAGGAATTGGCCGCCAAGGGCTATGCCCGCGACTTCCTGATCATGAACGGCAATGGCGGCATGATCTCGGCCCGTTTCGTCACGCGCGAGTCGGCCAAGACCGTGATGTCCGGCCCGGCCTCCGGCGTCATCGCCGCCGCCTATACGGGCAAGCGCGCCGGCTTTGAAAACCTCGTCACCTACGACATGGGCGGCACCTCGACCGATGTGGCGCTGATCCGCAACGCCGAGCCGGCGGTCTCCAACGAGATCGAGATCGAATATGCGATGCCGATCCACGTGCCGATGGTGGCGGTGCATACGGTCGGTGCCGGCGGCGGCTCCATCGCCCGGGTCGATGCCGCCGGCCTGATCCAGATCGGCCCGGAAAGTGCCGGCGCCAATCCCGGCCCGATCTGCTACGGCCGCGGCGGCCTGGAGCCGACCATCACCGACGCCAATCTGGTGCTCGGGCGGCTGGCGCCGAAGAAGCTGCTGGCGGTCGAAAATCCGGTCACCGTCGAGCGGGTCACCGGGATCTTCGAAGACAGAATAGGCAAGGCCGCCGGCCTCTCCGGCGTCGAAGCGGCGGGCGCGGTGCTGCGCCTCGGCAACATGAAGATGGCCGGCGCCATCCGCATGGTCTCGGTGTCGCGCGGCCATGATCCGCGCGATTTCGCGCTGTTCGCCTTCGGTGGCGCCGGGCCGCTGCATGCCTCCGCCCTGGCGCGCGAACTCGGCCTGCCCCGCGTGCTGGTGCCGGCGCGTCCGGGCATCACCAATGCGCTCGGCTGCGTCGTGGCCGATCTGCGTCACGACTTCGTCAACACGATCAACCAGCCGGTCGCCGTGCTCGATGAAGCCAGGCTTCGCGAGGTGCTGGAACGTCACCGCGGGGAAGGCGAGGAACTGATCGGCAAGGAAGCGGTGAAGCCGGAAACGATCCGCGTCACCCATTCCGCCGACATGCAGTTCGTCGGCCAGACCCACATCATCAACGTGGCGCTGCCGTCGTCGTCGGTGACAAGGCAGGAGTTGCAGGCGCTGTTCGAAAAAGCCTATTTCGCCCGCTTCAAGGTCGAACTGCCGGAGATCCGCGCCAATCTGGTCAACCTCAACACGTCGGTGACGGGCGTGCGGCCGGCGATCGACCTGTCACGGCTGATCGACCCGGCCGGGCGCGCTGGGACACTTGACGAGGCGCGGCGCGAAATCAGGCCGGTCTGGTATGCCGGACGCTGCCACGATACGCCCATATACGCACGCGAAAAATTGCCGCTCGATGCCGTTATCCAAGGGCCGGCGATCCTCGAACAGATGGACGCCACCACCGTGCTCGAACCCGGCGACCGTGCACGTTCTGACGCCGACGGCAACATCATCATCCACATTGGCGAGGCCTGAGATGCAAAAGCTCGACGCCATCACGCTTTCGGTCCTGCAGGCAGCCTTGCAGCAGGTCTGCGACGAGATGGATCTCACTTTCTCCCGCGCTGCCTTCTCGCCTGTCATCGCCGAGGCCAATGACCGCTCCGACGGCATCTACTCGGCCGTCGATGGTTCGTTGATCGCACAAGGCAGCCAGGGCCTGCCGGTGTTCGTCGGCGTCATGCAGTATTCGACCAGGACGGTGATCGAGATGATCGCCGACGGCCGCTGCCTGCCACCTGAGCCGGGCGACATCTATATCGTCAACGATCCCTATCTCGGCGGCACTCATCTGATGGATGTGCGCTTCGCCATGCCGGTCTACCGCGACGGCAAGATATTTTGCTGGCTATCGAATACCGGCCACTGGCCCGATATCGGTGGCTCGGTGCCGGGCGGCTTCTCCGCTTCCGCGACCGCCGTCGAGCAGGAAGGCCTGCGGCTGCCGCCGGTCAAGCTGTTCAAGAAGGGCGTGCTGGACACGGAAATCTACGCCATCATCTGCTCCAACATCCGCGTCGCCGATCAGCGCATCGGCGATATAAGAGCGCAGGCCGCAGCACTGCTGATCGGTCAGGACCGGCTCAATGCAATCCTCGATCGTTACGGCGACGAAACTGTCGTCGGGGCGATCGCCGAACTGCGTCGCCGCGCCGCCGAGCAGATGCGCGCCAACATCTCCGCCATTCCCGACGGCACATACAGTTCGAAGGCCTTTGTCGACTCGGACGGCGTGGTCAACGAACCGCTGACCATCGCGCTCGCCGTCGAGAAGCAGGGCGACACGCTGACCTTCGATTTTACCGGCTCGTCAAAACCATGCGCGGGGCCGATGAACAGCGTGCTGGCGACGACATTGTCGTCGGTCTATCTCGCCATGCGCCATATTTTCCCTGATGTGCCGATCAGCGCCGGCGCTTTCGAGCCCCTGATCGTCAAGCGGCCGGAAGGCACGTTCCTCGACGCCAAATACCCGCGGCCGGTCTCGGGCTGCGCGGCTGAAGTCTCGCAGCGCATCGCCGAGGCGGTGTTCGCGGCGATGGTGCAGGCGCTGCCGGAAAAGGTGACGGCTGCACCCGCCGGCTCCAGCGGCAATTTCGCGCTGGGCGGCAACGATCCGGCACGTGGCCGCGACTATGTCATGTATCAGATCTCCGGCGGCGGCTATGGCGGCAATTCAGGCCATGACGGCCTGACCAATGGCTGCTCGACCATCGGGATTTCGAAATCGCCGCCGGTCGAGATCATGGAGCAGGCCTTTCCGGTTCTCTACCGCCACTATGCCTTGCGCGAAGGCTCGGGCGGCGCCGGCAAGCAGCGCGGCGGTTTTGGCCTCGCCTATGAGGTCGAGATATTGCGAGGCGAGGCGCGCGCGTCCTTCGTCATGGACCATGGCCGTTTCGGCCCGCAAGGCGCGCTCGGCGGCAAGGACGGCGCGGTGAACACAGTGACCGTGTTCCGCGGCGGCGAAGCCCACGTACCGCCGCATCTGTCCAAGGAGCAGGACATCGCGCTCAGGGCCGGCGACCGCGTGCGCGTCGGCACGCCGGGCGGTGGCGGCTATGGCGATCCGCGTGAGCGCGACCCGAAACTGGTCGCCGAAGACATCAGGCTTGGTTACTACACCGATGAACAAGCCAAAGAGCTGTTCGGAACCTGACAGCCGACAGGCCCGAGCCGCGTCAGGTCTGCAGCTTGGCCTTCAGCGCATCGGCGAATTTCTGCGCGATCTTCTTGAAGCCGGCGGGATCGGGATGCAGTTCGTTGGCCCAGTCGGCCACCTTCAACGTTCCCTGCGTGTCGACCAGATGGAAATTGTTGTTGGGATCGTCGGCCAGGCGCTTCACCACATCGCGGAACGCCGCCAGCGCGTCGTGAACGATGACCGTGCCCTTGGCGACCGTCCAGTTGCAGAAATCGAGCGACGGTTTCAGCCACGGGCCGACACAGGACGGATGCGCTCCGTTCGGGATCGGAAAATCATAGCAATGGCCAAAGATCGGCACGCCTGGCGCGACGCGGTCGCGCAGCGCGAACAAATCGAGATAGCAGGCCTCGACCATGCCGAGCGCCTTGGTGAAGCGGTTCTTGTTCAGCCCGGGGGCGTGGCCGTCATTGAAGTCGAGGAAGATGCAGAACTGGTCGCCGGCAATGTCGTTGCCACCGGCAGAGAACAGGATGGCATCGGGCTTGCCGTCCAGCCAGTTGGCCTTGTTGCGCAGGGCGGCGATCATGCGCTGCTGCTTGGGCAGCGACATCTCGTCGGTCGCCGCATCGCCATGATGGGCAAGGTTGAGGATGGTCGGCGGCATCGAGCCGATGCGGCGCAGCTGCGCGATCACATCGGTGTCGACGAACGGAAATCCGTTCCCGGTCAGCGGATAGTCGAACCAGGAATCGCCCTGCGCCAGCATCACCAGCGGCCGGTTGGCGACGGCCGCCTCGAGATTGCCGGCACTTTCCCTTGCGGTTTCGAGCCGCTCGATGTTGGCCTGGTGAACCCTGATGCGCTTGGCGATGTCGTCGTCTATGCGCCGCTGCGCGGCTTCCTGCACGAATTCCTGCTGGTCCATCCCCAGGTCCCTCCCACGACCGTCTACTTCCAGCTGAGCATGCGCCCATGTCCATGATCGGTCTGTAATTTAGATCACAGTAAGATTCCTGGGGAAGGACGGCTTGCCACGCCGTGATCGCCGCAGAGCATGTCGTTTCCGTCTCCGTGGGGCCTGCAAAAGACCATAGACTTCTATCCTTGTTTTCGCGCAATTCCGGACGGGAAACCGCCAACACCTTCCCTGGAATTGCTTAGTCAACGGAGATCAGGAACATGCGTCTTTTCTGTCGTTTCGTGCTTGCCGCTTCCGCCGCCCTGCTGCTTGGGACCGGTGCTGCCTCCGCCGAGAAACTCAGGATCGGGACCGAGGGCGCCTATCCGCCCTTCAACTATGCCAATTCGGACGGCACGCTGGGCGGCTTCGACATCGACCTCGGCAAGGCGCTGTGTGCCGAGATGAAGGCCGAGTGCGAATTCTCCGTACAGGATTTCGATGGTTCCATTCCGGCGCTGCAGGCCGGCAAGTTCGACGCCATCATCAACATCACCATCACGCCGGAACGGGCCGAGAAGGTCGAGTTCACCCACAAATATTACCAGACGCCACCGGCCATCGCCGTGCCGAAGGATTCGACCATTGCAGGCACGTCGCCTGACGATCTGAAGGGCAAGGTGCTGGGTGTGCAGAGCGCCACCATCCACCAGAATTTCGCCGAGAAGAAATACTCCGGCTCGACCGTCAAGGCCTATCCGACCGGCGACGACGCCCGCACCGACATGGCCAATGGCCGGCTGGACGCGATGATGGACGGCTCGATCATCCTGACCGAATGGCTGAAGAAGCCCGATGGCGCCTGCTGCAAATTGCTCGGCACGCTGGCCGCCGATCCGGCCATTCATGGACCCGGCGTCGGCATCGCCCTGCAAAAGGGCAACAAGGAACTGGCCGACAAGTTCAATGCCGCCATCGACGCCCTGCGTGCCAACGGCAAGTACAAGGAAATCAACGACAAATACTTCTTGTTCGACGTCTACGGAAGTTAACCCCTTCACCGCTCCTACCTCGGCAGCGCCATCAGGCGCTGCCGTTTTCATGAGATGACGGAGAAGTTTCTTGGTTGAGCGGCGCTCCCCTTTCTACACCAGCATCGTTGGCCTCGGCGCCACGATGGGCCGGGTCGGCGGCGATTTCGTCTCGGCCAAAACTTACTCCGGCATTGCCGACGAGCACCTGAACACGCGCAAGAATGTCGGCGTGCAGGATCTCAGCACCATGGGCAAGATGGACATCAAGGGGGCGGAAGCCGAGGCGCTGGTCAACCACATCATCGTCAACGATGCGGCCGCGATGAGCCCCGGCCAGGTGCGCTATTCCACCGTCTGCCGCGACGATGGCGGCATCATGGACGACCTCACCGTGTTCCGGCTGGGATCGGAGCATTTCATGCTGGTGACCGGTTCGGTCAACCGGCTGAAGATGCTGCCCTGGCTGCAGCATCATGCTGAAGCGCGAAAGGCCTATGTCACCGACATCACCGCGGCCGTCGCCTTCCCGACCATACAGGGGCCGCGCTCACGCGAGCTGCTGAAAGCACTGGTTTCGGATGCCGATCTCGCTGAGTTGAAACGCTGGGCGTTCACTTCAGGGCGCGTCGGCGAGACCAAAGTCCTGATCTCACGCACCGGGGTGACCGGCGAGCTCGGCTTCGAACTGTTCGTGCCGGCGGACGAGGCGACTTCCGTCTGGGACGCGCTGATGCGGACCGGTAGCGATTTCGGCCTGAAGCCATACGGCGTGCTGGCCATGTTCACGCTCGGGCTGGAAAAGGCCTATCCGGCGCATGGCATCGACATGGACGAGAGCCGTACGCCCTTCCATGTCGGGCTCGATCGCTGGATCAAGTTCGACAAGGGCGAGTTCATCGGCCGCGAGGCATTGCTCACAATTCGCGGCAAGGGGCTCGACGAACGCTGGACCGGGCTGATTCTCGACGGTGACAAGCCGGCCGCGACGGATGCCAGGGTTTTCGCCGACGGCGAGGATGCCGGCGTCGTCACCTACAGCGATCACGGCTATTCCTTAGGCAAAGTTCTGGCGACGGCGCATTTGCGGCTGCCGTTCACCGCCATCGGAACCGAGCTCAGCATCGACATCGACGGCAAGCCGACACGGGCGGTGGTGGCGCCGATGCCGTTCTTCGATCCCGAAGGCGCGAGGCTGCGCGCCTGATTGCTCAGGCCAACTTTGCCAGCAGCCGCATAAAGGTGGCCGCTTCCTTGGCGGTCAGCGGCGCCAGCGTTTCCTGGGTGATGGCGCGGGCCAACGGGATCAGCCGTTCGATCGCCTCGCGTCCCTCTGGCGTGAGGTTGACCAGCAGCCGCCTCTTGTCGACCTCGTGTTTGGTCAGATCGACCAGGCCACGCGCCTTCAGCCGGTCGATGACGCCCTTGACCGTCGCCGCATCCATGGCGATCAGCGTGCCCAACTGGTTCTGCGAGGTCTCGCCGACATCGTGCAGCTTGGCAAGTGCAGCGAATTGCGGCGGCGTCAGGTCGCTGATCTGGGCGGCAAAGATCGAGACATGGCGCTGATGCGCCTTGCGCAGGATGAAGCCGACCTGCTCCTGCAGGCGGTAGTCATGTTCGTCGGGCTCTTCGGCCTCGACGAGCTTGAGAAGATTGTCCCCGCCGCTCATCGCAAGCCGTCCCAGGCCTTGATGTCGCCGACCGCCAGGCCGCCCATGCGGTCGTGCACGCGGGGGCCGCAGCTCATGGCGAGGCAGAACAGGATTTCGTCGGCGCGCGGCCCGTCGCTGAGACCGACCTCCATGGCGTCGAAATGGCTACGCACATAGGCGGCGTTGGTGTGGCCGAGCGGCACGTCGAGCCGCGAGCCGAAGGCGCCGACCTTGGTTGCCGACGGCACGATCGCCTTGGCGTCGCCCAGCCGCTCGCGCATGGCGTAACCGCCCGGCACATGCCACAGCGCGCCGTGCTCCAGCTCCCCTGACGAACCGACGATGGTGCCCTTGCCGTAGGCGTCGATCTGCTTGATGTCGCCGCCCAATGCGGCAATGAGCTTGTCGGTGAGCAGCAGGCCAAGCGGCTTCAGATCGTCCATGGCGCTCTGCAGCTCTTCCACGTAACGACCGGCGAAGGGGTTCTTGACCAGCGCCACGGCGGCAGCACGGCGGCGCGGCGCGGCCGGGGCCGGCCCGCCATCGTGAAAGATCTCTTCGGTAAGAACCGCGATCTTGCGGATCGGAAACTCAGGCATGCGCAACTTCCTTCCCTGGACTTTTGTTGGGCGCGGCAAGCGCCATGGAACCACTGATGCGGGCTTCCCCGCCTAGAAACAGCGCCGATGCGGCAATCAGGCCGCGCCGGCGAAAATCTTCGGCGACGGCAAGGCCATTGTCCAGCGCCCGCTCCACATCGCCACGCGCGAGCACGCCGACGGCTTGTGTCACCAGCCGTGCACCGAGATCGCTGTCGGGCGCCAAGTCCTGCGCGGGAATGCGCTTGATGGCGGGATTGCCGGGCAGGTCGACGGCGTTGGCAATGAGTGTCGCGGCCGCATCGGCCTCGGCGCCGGTGCGCGCGAGCACGGTGACGGCGTCGGCAATGCCAAGCGAGAACGAACGGCCGCGCCAGCCGCTCGTGGCGACGCCGCGCACGCCGTCCGCCGAGCGAATGGTGAGACGGTCGGCCATGCCGTTGCCGGTGCCGGCGATCGCCAGGTTCATCGACTGGCCCTTGCCGATGTGGAGTGCGCTGTCGCCGCCATTGTTGACATAGGCGCGGTCGAGTCTGCGGCCTGCAAGCAATGCCGAGAGCATTTCGTCGGCTACCGATCCGGCGACGGCGGCCATCGGCGTGATAAAGCTTTCCGCCAAGGGCATGACGGCTGCTTCCATGCGGCGGGCCGTCGGACCGGCAAAGGTGCGTGGCGCCAGGAAAAATGCCGGGAGGCGCAGTTCCGGAAGCTCCTTGACCAACTCGACCAGGATCGTCTGGAAGCGCTCGATCGACTGGGCGTAGGCGGCACGACACTCATCCGCCTCGCCAAAGGCCTGGACGATCAGGTCGATCGGCCCGTGGTTGAGATGCAGCCGCTTGCCGTCCTGCAGCCAGTGGACTTGCGGGCCTTGCATCAAGAGGCCCCGTTCGAGCCGACGCGGCGCAACTGCGCCAGCGGCGGCCATGGATTGTGGGCCTCGGCGCCTGAGCCGCGGCGCGGGTTGAGATATTCGCCGCCTTTGGCAACGATATCCTCGACGCTGCGTATCTCGGCCTCGTAGCCGCCCAGCCGGACATAGTCGTCGCGGCGTAGCGTGAATTCGATCGGCGCCACCAGCGCCGGCGTCGGCACATAGCCGAAGGCGCCTTCCGGCACGCGCATGACGTCGACCATCAGCGTGATGCCGCCGCCCGGCCAGACATAGACCGGCGCGCCGCCAACGGTAACATAGGTATTCAAGCCCTGCACCGAGCGGGTGAGATTGACCGGGTTTTCGGTGACGCCGGCGCGCAGCGAACCGCCGGCGCCGCCGATGAACAGCACGGTGCAGAGCGCCGGCTCGCAATTGTCCTCGATCAGGCCGACCGATTTCTGCAGCCGCTCGGGGAACGGTTTTTCCACCGGCTTCAACTCGTCGTCGAGCTCGTAATAGGCGAACTGCTCGCCGGTGGTCGACACCATCAGCAGCGACAGGCCGGGGCGGGCGCCCTTCTTGGCGTTCCATTCGCCGAGGATCGACAGCGGGTCGGAAATCGAGGTGCCGCCCCAGCCGAGGCCGGGCTCGGAAACCTTGAAATAGCGGCCCGGCGTCGAACGGCGGCCGATGATCTTGATGCCGGTATCCTGCCAGCCCAGCACCTTGCCGGCCTGATGCTCGGAGACGACGCCGGTGATATGGTCGTCGACCACCACCACCTCGTCGACAAGGCCGCGCCATTGCGTGGCGAACATGCCGATGGTGGCCGAGCCGCAGCCGACACGCATGCGGTGTTCCTGCTTGCCGTCGATGACAGGCGGCTTGCCGGCTTCGACGATGATGGTGGCGCCGCCATCGATGGTCAGTTCGACCGGCTTGCGATTGCACAGACTGAGCATCGCGTCACAGGTTGCCCGGCCTTCGGCCTTGGAGCCGCCGGTCAGATGATGCACGCCGCCCAGCGACAGCATCTGCGAGCCGTATTCGCCTGTCGTGACGTGGCCGATCGGCTCGCCTTGCGCGCGCACGATTGCCGTTTCGGGACCGAGATGGCGGTCGGTATCGATCTTCACCTTGACGCCGCAGTACGAAAAAATGCCCTCGGTGACCACGGTCACCAGATCGACCCCCTCGACCTCCTGGCTGACGATGAAGGGAGCCGGCTTGTAGTCGGGATAGGTGGTGCCGGCGCCGATTGCAGTGACGAAGCGGCGGCCGGTGTTGACCAGTTCGCCGTCCCATTGCTCGCCCTCGGCAGTGAAAGGCACGACCGCGGCGCCGCTCTCTGCCGCATGGTCGAGGATGGTCAGCGGGTCCATACGCACGATGCGGCCACCGACATTGCCGTAGCGTTCGCAGGCGCCGGTGCGGCCATCGGCGATGTAGCACATGACCGGACAGGCATCGCAGCGGATCTTTTCCGCCACCAGCTTTTCGCCGGGATCGTGGGTTTCGAAGCGTTCGGCAAGCTCGCTCATCGGCGTGCCTCCTTGTCGCGGATGCCATCTTTTTCGCGGATGGCGGCGCGGATGCGCGTCGGCGTCGCCGGAACCTTGGTGATGAGAACGCCGGTGGCGTGGCGTATGGCGTTGAGGATGGCGGGTGCGGTCGGGATCAGCACATGCTCGCCCAGGCCCTTGGCGCCGAACGGTCCCTCCGGATCGGGAACCTCGATCAATATGTGCTCGATCTCAGGCACATCGCCGATGGTCGGGATGAGATAGTCGTGCAAATTCTCGGTGCGGCCGGGGATGTATTCCTCCATCAGCGCCATGCCGATGCCTTGCGCGATGCCGCCTTCGATCTGGCCTTCGACCAGCAGCGGGTTGATAGCCTTGCCGACATCGTGCGCGGCGGTGATTTTCAAGAGCTTCACCGTGCCGAGCTTGAGGTCGACCTCGAGTTCGGCGATCTGCGCGCCATAGCCATAGACGGCGTAAGGCTTGCCCTGGCCCTTGGCATCGAGCGGCAGCGTCGGCGGATCGTAGGTCTCCTCGGCGCGAAACACGAAACTGTCCGCATCGACATCGAGCGCGGCGAGATCGATACGCCGAGTGGCTTCGCCCTCACGAATGACGATCGCCGGGCCGTCCAATTGCAGGGCCGCGTTCTCCGAGACATTGGCAAAACGCAGGATCTTTTCGCGCAAGGCGCGGCCGGCTTTTTCGGCCGCCTTGCCGGTGACAAAAGTCTGGCGCGAGGCCGATGTTTTGCCGGCATCGGGGCTGATCGCGGTGTCGGCGCTTCTCAGCTTGAATTTTTCCAGCGGCAGGCCGAGTGCGTCGGCGCAGATCTGGGCGATGACGGTGTTGGAGCCCTGGCCGATATCGACGGCGCCCTGGTGCAGGATGACGTCGCCGTCTGGCGAGATACCGACCCTTATGGTCGACGGATTGGGCAGCGAGGTGTTGCCGCAGCCATACCAGCAGGACGCGATGCCGACGCCGCGCTTTTTGCTCGTATTGGCATTGTTGAATGTATCTGCGTCGGCCTTCGCGCGAGCCCAATGCGGCCGCAAGGAGTCGAGGCACTCGAATATGCCGACGCCCGACTCCAGTCGCTGTCCGGTAACCGTTTCGGATCCGTTCCGAAGGCAGTTCTTCAGCCGAAAATCGAGCCGGTCCATGCCAAGCTTGCCGGCGAGCTCATCATAGAGCGTCTCCTGCATGATCGTCGCCTGCGGCACGCCGAAGCCACGGAAGGCGCCGGAAATCGGCCCGTGGGTGTGGATGGCGCGGCCTTCGGCGCGGTAGTTCGGCGTCGCATAGGGACCGGAGGCATGCACCGGCACGCGGTTGGCGACGGTCGGGCCCCAGCTGGCATAGGCGCCGGTGTTGAAATCGCCTGTGAAGACCATGCCGGTGACATGGCCCTCGGCATCTACGCCGATGGTCGCCTTCATCTCGGCGGGATGTCGCTTGGTGGTCGACATCATGGATTCGTTGCGGGTGTAGGCCAGTGCTGCCGGCCGGCCGGTCTTCAGCGCCACAAGGCCGATGAGCGGCTGCAGTGAAACGTCCAGTTTCGAGCCGAAGCCGCCGCCGGTCGCGGTCGGCACGATGCGCACCTTGTCGACGGCAAGACCGAGCACCTTCGCCGTTTCGTCGCGGTCCATGTAGGGAGCCTGGGTGCAGGCGACGACGACCAGCGTGTCGCCGTCCATGTAGGCATGGCCGGCTTCCGGCTCGATGTAGGCGTGCTCGACATAGGAGGTGTCGATGGCACCGGACACTGTGAAGGCAGCCTCGCCAAGCGACGCCTCGGGGTCGCCGCGCTCGACAAAGCCCTTGGTCAACAAATTGGCCGGGCGGTTCGCGTGGATGAGCGCCCCCCCTTCTGCCTGCGCGTCGCCGGGCTGCAGAAAATGCGGCAGCTCGGTCCAGCGGACCGGGAAATCCTGGAGGTCGAGATCGAGCATGGCCTCGCGCTCGCCGGCGACCAGCGCCACTGCCTCGCCGCGCAGCCGCGCAAAGCCTTCGGCCAGCGCCGGCTGGTCGGCAAACGGACCGATGACGCCGAAACAGTTTTTTCCCGGAATGTCGGCGGCGGTGAAGACGCCGACGATGCCGGGATGCGACTTCACCCAGCCCTCCAGGTCGCCGAAGGCGAAGCCGGCATGATAATGCGGCGAGCGGACCACCAGCACGGCCAGCGCATCGGCGGGAAAGGCATCGGCGCCGAATTTTTCAGCGCCGGTGACTTTTGGCACGCCGTCGAGCCGGACCGGGGAGGCGCCTACAGCATTCCCTGTGGTTGGCATTCTACGTTCAAAGTTGAATTCCAACGAATGACGTTGGCGCTGCCCCTCACCCTTACCCTCTCCCCGTGAAGAACGGGGAGAGGGGAGCGTCGGCGCTGGAGCACTTCCCTTCTCCCCGTCACTATACGGGGTGAAGGTGCCGGCAGGCGGATGAGGGGCAGCGCCGTCGGTCGACGTCTCGAACCGTCCCGCATCCATCACTGCCGCGATGATCTTTCTGTAGCCGGTGCAACGGCACAGGATGCCACCCAGCGCATCCTGCACCTCGGTCTCGGTCGGATTCGGCGTGCCATCCAGCAGCGCCGTCGCAGCGACCAGCAGCGCCGGCGTGCAGATGCCGCATTGCGCAGCGCCATGCGCCAGGAAAGACGCCTGCAGCGCCGACAGAAGGCCATTGGCGAGGCCTTCGACGGTCGTTATGGACGTCCCGGCTGCGGAGGCCGCCGACATCAGGCAGGCGCAGACGGCGTCGCCGTCGACCAGCACCGTGCAGGCGCCGCAATCGCCGGCATCGCAGCCGATTTTGGTGCCCGTCAGCTGCAATTCGTCGCGCAAAACCTGCGACAGACGGCGCAGCGGCGGCACATTGACCGAGACGGCGGCGCCATTGACGGCGAAGGCGATCTCGGCGCGATCGAGGCCGACGCCCGGCACGAGGGCGGGCAGAGCTTCAAACATCTCGGAGTGGCTCATGCCGCCACCATGCTGTTGTCGTTCGTCAACCCGCAAGCTCCCAGCACGGCGCGGGCGACAAGCTCGCGCGCTGCGTCGAGCCGGTATTCGGCGCTGCCGCGCACGTCGGCAATCGGCGAGAGCTCGGCCATCGGCGCGGACAGGAGAGCATCGGCGAGTGCCGGGCCGACAGGCTTGCCCACCAGCACGGCTTCGACAGCGGCGAGCCGCTTGGCGACGGCCGAGCAGGACCCGACCGCGACAGCGGCTTCCATGACCATGCCATTCTCGGCAACGAGGCGCGCCGCCACCATGGCGATAGAGATGACGAGGTAGCGCCGCGCACCGAGCTTGACGAAGGCCGACGTGCCAGTGGCCCTGGGCTTCAGCACCCGGATGGCGGTAACCAGCTCGCCCGGTAGCAGCGCGGTGCGGCGGTTGCCGAGAATGAACTCCTGCAGCGGCAGATGACGCGTCGCGGCTGCAGAGCGCAGCTCGACCTCGGCGTCCAGCACCAGCAGTCCCGGAACGCCATCGGCAGCAGGCGAAGCATTGCAGAGATTGCCGGCGATCGAGGCGACATTCTGGATCTGCAGGGAGCCCACTTCGCGCGCGGCCTGCTTCAGCGCATCGAAAGCCGCCGGCACTGGATGGCGGACAAGGTCGGCCCAGGTGGTGCGGGCGCCCAAAACCCAATGGGTTTCGGTCTCGGCAATGCCGCGCAGCGAGTGCAGGCCGTTAATATCGAGAACATTGTCGCGGAACGGTTTGGCGCCCTGCGCCGGATAGAAATCGGTGCCGCCGGCAAGCACGCGCCAGGCGCCCTCGCCCAGCAGAGCGAGCGCCTCGTCGAGCGTGGTGGGTTTCGCGTAACGGATCACGCTTTGCCTTCCAAAAAAATTGGCCTTCCCATTGGGACCTTCAAAAGGTGGGGTCTTCCCGAACCCCGCCAATGTCTGATCAGGCCAAATTCATTCGTATGCAAATGATATCAAGCTGGCGGAAATTGTCAAAGCCGGAGTTTAAGGGAACCCGGCCGCCAAGCATTTCTTACGCTTGCAGAGGTTGACGCAGGCGGCCATCCGGTCAAGTTTCAGCATCCGGTCGCATCAGCGGCGTGTTTCACTCGATCCCCCGTTCGAGACGTAGAAGAGGAGAGGCGCCATGGCCGACGAAGCGCTTGTTGTCATCGACCTGCAAAACGACTTCTGCCCCGGCGGCGCACTGGCGGTTGCCGGCGGCGACGAAATCGTGCCGCTGGTCAACGATCTGATTCGGCATGCCGAGCATGTCGTGCTGACGCAGGACTGGCACCCGGCCGGACATTCGAGCTTTGCCTCCAGCCATCCGGGGGCGCAGCCCTTTAGCGCGATCGAGATGCCCTATGGGCCGCAGACGCTGTGGCCGGACCATTGCATCCAGGGCAGCCTCGGCTCGGATTTTCACTCGGGGCTCGCCTGGACCAAGGCCGAGTTGGTGATCCGCAAGGGATTTCGCCCTGATATCGACAGCTACTCCGCCTTCTTCGAGAACGACCACAAGACGCCGACCGGGCTCGCCGGCTACCTCAAGGAGCGCGGCATCGGCACCGTGACCCTGGTTGGCCTGGCGACCGACTTCTGCGTCGCCTTCTCGGCCCTCGACGCGGTCAAGCAAGGCTTCAAGACGACGGTTCGCCTCGACGCCTGCCGCGGCATCGATCTCAACGGTTCGGTCGAGGCGATGCTGAAGAGGATGCTCGATGCCGGGGTGAGGCTCGAAGACCCGATCTCGGAGTGACTGGATCGTGAGGCATCGAGGGGGCTGCACACAGTTGGGGAAGGCTTTGGCGGCAGGTGTACTCGCTTCCGCTGTGTCTCCGCAAATGGCCTTCGCGGCCGAGGCCCGCGGCCTGCCCGAAGCTGCCATGTCGCTGTGGTGGGCGCTGCCTTTCGCCGGCCTGCTGCTCTCGATCGCCACCGGACCGCTGCTGTTCCATCATGTCTGGGAGCATCACTACGGCAAGATCGCAGCCGGCTGGGCAGCACTGGCAGTGGTGCCGTTGGCGATCGCTTTCGGCATGTCCTTGGCGAGCGAGGCGGTGCTGCACACGCTGCTCACCGAATACATGTCGTTCATTATCCTGCTGTTCGCGCTCTACACCATTTCGGGCGGCATCCTTGTCGCCGGCAACATCCATGGCACGCCGCTGGTCAATGCCGGGCTGCTGCTCGTCGGGGCGATGCTGGCCTCGGTGATCGGCACCACCGGCGCCTCGATGATCCTGATCCGGCCGATGCTGCGCGCCAACGACAACCGGCCGTTCAACGCCCATGTCGTCATCTTCTTCATCTTCCTGGTGTCCAACATCGGCGGCTCGTTGACGCCCTTGGGCGACCCGCCATTGTTCGTCGGCTTCCTGCGCGGCGTCGACTTCTTCTGGACGTCGGCGAACCTCTGGCGCGAGACGCTGTTTACCGGCGGCCTGGTGCTGCTTGTCTTCCTGGCCATCGACATCATGCTGCATCGCCGTGAAGGCGGCGCGCCGAAGATCAAGGATCCGACGCCGGATACGAAGGTGCGTCTGCGCGGCCTGGCCAATCTGCCGCTGCTGGCTGGCGTCATCGCCGCCATCCTGCTGTCGGCAGCGTGGAAGCCGGGCGTGAGCTTTTCAGTGCTGGGCGTCAGCCTCGAATTGCAGAACCTGGCGCGCGACGCCATTATCCTGGGGCTCGCCGGACTGTCGCTTGTCGTTTCCCTCAAGAGCCATCGCGAGGCGAACGGCTTCACCTGGGGCCCGATCGCGGAGGTGGCAAAACTGTTTGCCGGCATCTTCATCTGCATCGTGCCGGTCATTGCCATCCTTCGCGCCGGCCATGACGGCGCGCTGGCGCCGCTGGTCGCGCTGGTGACGTCACCCACCGGCCAGCCCAATGATCTCGCATATTTCTGGCTGACCGGCGGGCTGTCGTCCTTCCTCGACAATGCGCCGACCTATCTGGTGTTTTTCGAACTCGCAGGCGGCGACGCGCGGCACCTGATGACGGAGGCGGCCTCGACGCTGGCCGCGATCTCGGCCGGCGCGGTGTTCATGGGCGCCAACACCTATATCGGCAATGCACCCAACTTCATGGTCTACGCCATCGCCCGACACCGCGGTGTGAAGATGCCGGGCTTCTTCGGCTACATGGCGTGGGCGGGCCTGGTGCTGATCCCGATCTTTTTGATCGCCGGGTTCCTGTTTTTCGGCTGATCAGCCGACGCCGACATAGCGCCTGACTGCCGATGGGTCGGCGCGCAATTGCTCGACATCGACGGTCTCGCGGTTGCGGCCGTTCTCGATGAAGCAGACGCGGTCGGCGACGGACAGCACGGCGTCGACGCGCTGTTCGACCAGAATGGTGGAGACACCTAGCTCACGCAGCTTCACCACCGTCTCGCGGATCTTGGCGATCATCGACGGCATCAGCCCCTCCGTCGGCTCGTCTAGCAACAGCACCTGCGGCTCAAGGCAAAGCGCACGGGCCATGGCCAGCATCTGCTGCTCGCCGCCGGACAAAGTGCCGGAGCGCTGGCGCAGCCGCTGGCGCAGCAGCGGGAAGAGATCGAGCACGCTCTCGCGCGTCGCTCTGCCCTTGCCGCGCGCCATCAGACCGATCTCGATGTTTTCCGCCACCGTCATCTCGGCGAACAGCCGCCTGCCTTGCGGTACATAGGCGACGCCGGCCTTGGGCACCTCATGCGCCGGCAGGCCGGTCAACTCCTTGCCGGCGAGCCGGATCGAGCCGGCGCTCGACGGAACCAGCCCCATGATTGCTTTCAGCGCCGTCGTCTTGCCGGCGCCGTTGCGACCGAACAGGCACAGCACCTCGCCCTTGCTGAGCACGAGATCAAGCTCGTAGAGCACCTGAACCTCGCCATAGAAGCAATCGAGCCTGGAGATGGTCAGCGCTTCAGTCTTGTTGGCTTCAGTCTTGTGGGCTTCAGTCTTGGGGGCCTCAGTCTTGCGGGCCTCAGTCTTGGGGGCTTCGCTCATGGCGCCGTCCCCAGATAGGCTTCCTGCACCTGTGTGTTGGCGCGAACCTGTTCGGGCGTGCCTTCGGCCAGGATCCTGCCGGCGTTGAAGACGGTGATGCGGTCGGCCAGCTGCATGACGACCGGCATGTTGTGCTCGATCAGGAGCACGGTGGCGCTCTTGGCAATCTCGCGCACCAGTCCGATGAAATTGTCGATCTCGCTGTCGGCCAGCCCCTGCGTCGGCTCGTCGAGGATCAAAAGCCGCGGCTTAAGCGCCAGGCCCATCGCGACTTCCAGCAGGCGCTGGTGGCCGTAGGAAAGCTGGCCGGCCGGCATATGGGCGCGGCCGGCAAGTCCGGTGCGTTCCAGCGCGGCCATGACGCCGGTGCGCACCGCACCTTTCGAGCGGCCATCGGTCAGCGTGCGCTGCACCGGCAACGCGACATTATCGTAGGCAGAGAGGTTGGCGAAGACGCTGGTGATCTGGAAGGTGTAGGCGATGCCCCGGCGCACCCTGAGATAGGCCGGCTGGCTGGTGATGTCGGCGCCGTCGAAGACGATCATGCCGGACGATGGCTGAATGCGGCCGCTGACCAGGCTGACGAAGGTGGTTTTGCCGGCGCCATTGGGGCCGATGACGGCGCGGATCTCGCCCGGCATCAGCTGAAAATCGACACCGTCGACGGCGCGCAGGCCGCCGAAACTGCGCGCCAGGCCTTTGGTGGTCAGCAACGGCATCATGGGAGCCACCCGAGCCAGCGCTGGCGGATGGTGCCCAGAATGCCTTTGGGGAAAAACAGCACCAGCAGGATGAGCGCAATACCGACGATCAGGAGATAGGCGGAGGTGTAGCCGCTGGCGGTGTCGATGACATAGTACATGAACACCGTGCCGAGCAGCGCGCCCAGCGTCGTGGCGGCGCCGCCGAGCAGCACCCAGAGCAGCGGCAGGATGGAATACTGCACCGAGGCAAAGCTCGAGCCGACATAGCCGAACAGCAGCGCATAGGCCGCACCCGAGGCGGCGCAGATGGTGCCGGAGACGACGACGGCGATCAGCTTGTTGGAGAAGGTGTCGTAGCCCAGCATTTTCGTGCGCTCCTCGTTCTCGCGCACCGCGACCAGCACGCGGCCATAGCGGGAGCGGACGATGGCGAGGGTGATCAGCAGCACGACCGAGAACAGCGCCAGCGCGCTCATGTAGCGCACGGTCGGGTTGGTTAGGTCGAGCGATGTCGCGCCGAAGGCCAGAACCCGCGCGGGCTGCGGCACGACCAGACCCTGGTCGCCGCCGGTCCAGGCGGCGAAATAGAGGATGACGAGGTAAAACACCTGCGCGAACATCATGGTGACGATCATGAAGGCGACGCCGGTGGTGCGCAGCGCCAGCAGGCCGATCACAAGTGCCAGCAGCGCGCCGCAGGCGATGCCGGCGAGGAAAGCCAAAGGCACGCTCCAGCCGAGATGGATGACGGCGAGACCAGCGCCATAGAGCCCGGCGGCGAAGAACATGGCGTGGCCGAGGCTGAGCAGGCCGACATAGCCGAACAGCATGTTGTAGCCCATGGCGAACACCGCCAGCACCATGATGCGGGCGAGCAGGCCGTGATGATAATCCGGCAGGACGAAGCTCAGGGCGAACAGCAGCGCGATGGCGCCGATATGCAGAGCATAGGCTTTTGCCGGCGAAGCTTCGCTCATCGCGGCGCCTGCCCGAACAGGCCTTGCGGCCTGAACACCAGCACCATGGCCACCAGCAGCGTGGCAATGATCTTGGCCAAAGTCGGCGAGAAGAACACCGAGATGATGCCGTCGGACAGCCCGATCAGCACGGCGGCGACGACCGTGCCGCGCAGCGAGCCGAGGCCGCCGATGATGACGACGATGAAGGACAACAGCAGCGGGTCCTGCCCCATCAGGTAGTGCGCCTGACTGATCGGCACGATCAGCACGGCGGCGATGGCCGCCAGCATGGCGCCGAGCGCGAAGACGCCGGCATAGACGCGGGCGACCGGAATGCCGAAGGCCTGCGCCGTCTCGCTGTCATATTGGGTGGCGCGCATGATGAGGCCGATCTTGGTGCGCGTCAGCACCAGCCAGGTGGCGATGAGCAGAAGGGCCGAAGCGGCAATGATCGACAGCTTGTAGCCGGAATAGCCGAACCAGGGCAAAAGGATGCGGTAGCTGAAGGGCGGCTCCACCGGGCGCGCTTCCGGGCCATAGAAGCTCAACGCCAGCTGCTGGATGATGTAGAGCATGCCGATCGTGGCGACGATGGTGGCTTCCGGATTGTAATTGAGCCGGCGCAGCACAAGCCGCTCGGCTACCAGCGCAATGGCGCCGACGATCAGCGGCGCAATCACCAGCGCCGCCAGGAAGCCGAGCGTGGGATGGCCGGGTATCGCCGTCGAGATCGCCCAGGCCAGCACCGCGCCCAGCATGAAGAACTCGCCATGGGCGACGTTGACGACGCGCATGACGCCGAACACCAGCGACAGGCCCAGCGCCGTCAGCGCCAGCACGGCTGAGGTGACAAGGCCTTCGAGGGCGGCGAGGAGGAGGTGGGGTCCGAAATGCATTCAGGGCGCCCTTACCCTCCCCTTGTGGGGAGGGTGACCGCGCAGCGGTCGGGTGGGGGTTGGGCACGGGCCGTCGCGGGCGCCCCCCCCCCGGCCGGGGCGCGGGGGGAGTAGGGGGGGGGGGGGGGGGGGCGCCCCGCCCCGCGCAGCGGGCGGGGGGGGGTGGGGCCCGGGCCGTCGCGACCCCCACCCCGTCTCGCAAGCTTCGCAAAAGTGCGAAGCTTGCGTGCCGACCCTCCCCACAAGGGGGAGGGTAAGGCGCCTCACAGCGCCTGCGTCGTATAATCCCCTTCGGCCTCGTAAAGCCCGTCCTCGATCTTGGTCTTGTGGACGACATTCAGCTTGCCACCTTCGACCTTGGAGATGTTCTGGATGCCAAAACACTGGTGGATCTTGCCGTTGAAGGTCTTCGGCCCCTGCGGATGCTCCGGCCCTTCGGCGAATTCGGTCAGCGCCTCGGTCGCCTCGACCAGCTTGGCGCGGTCTTCCGGGCCCTTGTAGCCGGCGTCTTCCATCGCCTTCTTGACGACATAGAGCGTCTCCCAGCAGCCGAACATGTGGGCGGCGGTGGAGACGTCCTTGGGGTCGCCGACGGCCGCGCCATTGTCGTCGATGCCGACAGCGGCGCGGTAGGCTTTCTGCGCGGCCGAGTCATTGGCCTGCGCATAGCGCGGCGAACCTTCCCAGAAATGGCTGCCGTCCAAAAATTCGAGGCCGGGGCTGTTGATGTCGGTGGCTTCGAGCGAATCGATGAAGCCGAACAGCTGCGGCCGGTTGGAGCCGTAGAACTCGCCGAGTTCCTTGACGAAGGTGAGCACGGCCGGGCCGACCATGACATGGTAGATGACTTCGGTCTCGGCCGGGATCTGCGGGAAGTATTTCGTGAAAGACGACTCTGTCGGCGGGATGGCGATCTGGGCGATGACCTCGGCGCCTTGCGCCTTCAGCGCCGGCGGCAGGTAGTCGCGATGGTCGTAGCCGAAGGCGAAGTCGGGGAAGATCTGCGTCACCTTCTTGCCGGCATTGGCCGCGATCCACGGCGCCATCGACTGGATCTGGCTCTTCACATCGGTGATGCCAGGCTGGAAGACGTAGCGGTTGAGCTTGGTCGAAGCGACGTGGTGGCCTTCGCTGACGACGAAATACGGGATCTTGTTTTCGCCGGCGGCCGGCGCCGAGCCGATCACCACATGCGAGAACAGCGTGCCGAAGACGATGTCGGTCTTGTGCTGGGTGGCGAACTTGCCGACCACCTCGGCGCCACGGCCGGGATCGGTGCCGTCATCCTCGATCACCAGTTCGACAGGTCGGCCATTGATGCCGCCGGCGTCGTTGATCGCCTTGACCGCGGCGGCACTGGTCTTTTCATACCAGCGGCCATAGGCGGCGCCGATGCCGGTGCGGTGCGACTGGAAGCCGATCTTGATTGGCGCTGAACTCTGCGCCTGGCTGTAGCGGACGAAGCCGGGCGCGAGCGTCAGCCCGGCGCCGGCGGCGAGACCTTTCAGCGCGGTGCGGCGGCTAAGGGTGGATGATTTGGAGAGATCGAAAAACCCATTCTTGTCAGTCACGGCAGTTCCCCTGTTTTTGAGTTTTGACTGTCTGTAACGAGGCAAGGCCACTCCCTTGCAGGAGGGGCAGAAATTGCATGTGTACAAACTAAATCACCAAAGCACAGAGCTTGCAAGCGGGCTTTCCGCAAAGGCATGTGGATCAGCTTGTCTCATCCGGCCGTCGGCGTGGCAAGCAACCACAGGCCGAAGATCGTGTAGGCAATCATCAGCATGGTGAGCGGCAACTGGCTGAGGGCGGCGCGCGATGGCACCTGGTGCAGTCGCCAGGCCAGTCCATGGGCAACGAGCACCGCCAGCATGTGCCCGGCGATGATGATGCCGGCCTGCAGGTTCCACAGCCACCAGGCGGAGTGGGCCCCGGCGACGATGCCGGCCTCGATCTGCATGTCGGCGGCGCCGAACAGGTTCCATCCCAGCGCGAACGGGTCGGACAAAGCGGCGATCGCATACTGGCCGTCGACCAGCAGCGCCGTCAGATAGTGCGTGACATGATAGGCGAGCGCGATCGGTACGATCGACCAGACCAGCAGCCCGGCGGCCTCGCCGTGGGAATGTCGGCTGCCGGCAAGGCGCTGGCCGAGTATGACGGCCAGCAGGAATGCCGCCGCGAGCAAGACGAAGGTCAGCACGAGGCCAAAGCTGCTTATGCCGATGAGCGCGGTGCGGCCGGGATATTCCAGCGGGTTGATGCCGAACAGGCCGAGCCAGAAGAAGGTTTTCGACAGGCCGTCGAAGGACACCGATGACAGGCTGAGCAGCAGGAAGGCGATACCGCTTGCCGGCAGGGGCGCTGCGCCGAGCAGTTTTGCGCCGGGCCAGCAGAGAGCGAGGCGGCCGTGTTCATCGCGCTCGACGATGGCGAAACGAGCCACCATGGCGAAAAAGATCGTCAGGAATTCGCCGCGCCGGCTCCAATCGCGGTAGCCGAAGGCGAGCATGGCGATGAAGGTAAGCAACCAGTAGAGGCCGGCGACATAGGCAAGCCGCGCCGGGTCGTCGGGCGCCGGGTCGATCAGCTCGAACCAGGCGAAGGCGAAGAACAGGATAACGGCCGGCCAGCAGCCGAGCCATGAAGGCAAACGCGATTCCTGTCCCTCACGGCCACGAAACTTGAACAGGCGGCTTTCGATCCGCCGCGGGCCATACCATGGATTCAGCCACGACCAGAGATCGCCGAACAGGCCTTGCGCGATGGCAAGGCCGACCCAGAGCAGCGTCCAGATGGTTAGCGACAGCGGATTGGAGAGCGGATCGCGGCTGCCGAACAGGCCGGCGGCGATGAGTGTTGCGAAACCGGCAAAGGAGATGAGGCTGATGATTGTGCGAGGGGTGTCGGCGAATGGGAAGAGCGGCAGGCGGCGGCGCCAGAAGCGGTCGAGGGTTGCGGGTGGCATCAGGGCGAGGACGAGGAAGCTTACCGCGACGGTAAGCGCGCCGCCGGCGATGTAGTAGCCGGTCGGGAGGAGGAGGACGTGGCCGCGGTCGGAGGCGTGGGCGAAGGCAGGGGTGGGGAGGAGTGTGAGGGTGGTGGTGATAAGGGTTGGCCGGTGACAGCCGCGCTCTACGACGCCCCCCTCTGTCCTGCCGGACATCTCCCCCTCAAGGGGGGAGATTGGCAGTTGCCCTGCCGGCGCTTCCTTTGCAACGTCGGAGATTAGCGAAGGCGGAGATGACGGGGTAATCTCCCCCCTTGCGGGGGAGATGTCCGGCAGGACAGAGGGGGGTGGGCGGGAACTCACGCTATCGCGATTTCCATTTCGTCCAGCAAGGCACCCACCGACCCTCAAACCTTGACCAGCTGCTCCACGCGGTCCTTCGCCCCAAAAATCCGAAGATAGCGCTCGATCTCCTTCTTGTCGCCCGTCGCTTTCGCCGGATTGTCCGACAGCTTCACCGCCGGCCTGCCATTGGCCTCCGTCACCTTGCAGACAAGCGATATCGCATCGAGGCTGTTGGTTTCGGTCGGCGCGCAGCCTTCGAAATCGTTGGTGAGGTTGGTGCCCCAGCCGAAGGACATGCGCACCTTGCCCTTGAAGTGCTTGTAGGTCTCCTCGATGGTTTCGACCTCGAGACCGTCGGAGAAGATCAGCAGCTTCTGCCTGGGGTCCTTGCCCTTCTCGCGCCACCAGTCGATGATTTTTTCGCCGCCTTCGATCGGCGGCGCACTGTCGGGGCGGAAGCCGGTCCAGTCGGCGACCCAGTCCGGCGCGTCGCGCAGGAAGGATGCGGTGCCGAAAGCGTCGGGCAGCACGATCAGCAGGTTGCCGCCATAATAACGCTGCCAGTCCTGCAGCACCTTGTAGGGTGATTCCTTCAATTCCTTTTCCGACTTGGCAAGGGCGGCAAAAACCATCGGCAGCTCATGCGCGTTGGTGCCGAGCGCTTCGAGGTCGTTGTCCATGGCCAGCAGCACGTTGGAGGTGCCGGTGAAGGCTTCGCCAATGCCTTCCTTGAGCGCCTCGACGCACCAGCGCTGCCACAGGAAGGAATGGCGGCGGCGGGTGCCGAAATCGGAGATGCGGATGCCGGGCAGCGCCTTCAAGCGTTCGGTCTTGGCCCACATCTTCCCCTTGGCGCGTGCATAGAGCACGTCAAGCGCGAAGGGACCGAAGGCGCGCATGGCGGCGCGGGAACGAAGCTCATTGATGATCGCCAGCGCCGGGATTTCCCACAGCGTAGTGTACATCCAGGGGCCACTGAAGGAGAGCTCGTACTGTCCGTCGCGCTTGGAGAGCTCGTAGTCGGGCAGCCGAAAACCTTCCAGCCAGGCGAGGAATTCCGGCTCGAAGATCTGCTTGCGGCCATAGAAATTGTTACCGCCAAGCCAGATCATCTCCTTCTTGGAGAAGCGCAGCGTGCGGGCATGGTCGAGCTGGTCGCGCAATTCGCCTTCGTCGATGTCGTCGGCAAGCCGCACCGAGGTAGTGCGGTTGATCAGCGAAAAGGTGGCGTCGACCTTGGGGTACATGCCCCAGATCATCTGCAGCATCAGAAGCTTGTAGAAATCGGTGTCGAGCAGGCTGCGGACGATCGGGTCCAGCTTCCAGGTGTGGTTATAGACGCGCCGCGCTATATCGGTTCTTGCCATGTCCTGCCGTCGCCTTCGCTGCTCACGTCTTTCTTACGCAATTCCGGACGGGAAACCGCCGCACAGTTTTCCTGGAATTGCCCGGCAAGAGCTTATTAGCATTGAATTTTTGAAAGCGCCTCCCGCTTTCCGGGCTGGCCCGACAAAAAGCAGTCGCTCCGGTCCAGCCTCAACTCTTGGCGCCCACCACCCGCAGCGCCGGACGCTTCCGGCGGCTGCCGATGCGGCCGGCCACCGGCGCGTCGGCGCGGCTGTCGGCCTGTTCCTTTTCGGCGAACAGCCAGTCGACGAACAGCTGTACGATCGGCGCTGAACGCATCTCGTTGCGGCAGACCACATAGAAATCGTCGACCGCCGGCACCGACAGGCTGAACGGCGCCACCAGCAGGCCCCTGGCGAGCAGCATGCTGGCGGTGACGGAATCGCCGAGCGCGACGCCGTGGCCATGCACCGCGGCTTCGATCGCCGTGCGGGCGTCGCCGAGATGGTGACGGCGGCCACGTTCGAGGTCGAGCCCATCGGCGGCGGCCAGCCAGGTGTGCCATTCGCGGCCATCATCGCCATGCAGGATGACATGGCCAGCAAGATCCCGGCAGATGCGGAGCGGCCGGTTGTTGATCAGCGTCGGACTGACCACCGGGAACAGTTCGAGGCCCGACCATTTGCGCATCCAGCAATCGGTCCAGCTGCCGTCGCCATAGAGCACGCAGACATCGACCTGTGGGGCGCGGATGTCCTTGGGGTCGTTGGACGGGATCAGCGTCAACCTGATATCAGGATATTGCGCCATGAAGCTGCCGAGCCGCGGCGTCATCCACAGAAGCAGCAGCGCCGGCACGCAGGAGACCGACAGCGTACCAGCGCTGGCTGGCCTGGTCATGCGCTGGGTGGCGGCGGCGATGCCGTCGAAGGCGGTCGAGACCGCCGGCAGCAATTCGGCGCCGTGCGGGGTGAGCTTTACCCGCTGTCCGGTGCGTTCGAACAGTTTTACGCCGAGTGATTGCTCGAGCGCCTTGATCTGGTGGCTGATTGCGCCGTGGGTGACGTTGAGCTCACTCGCCGCCTTGGTCAGCGAGGCATGCCGCGCCGTCGCCTCGAAGGCGCGCAAGGGATTCAAGGGGGGCAGACGCTTGGCCATGAGCAACCGGATACTCTGTGAGATTTTCTCACAATCAGCACCGTAACAATATCAATTGATTTTTCAATGCGGCTGCCGGACACTTTGGCAGGTCAACAGCATCAATGACGTGAAATCTACAGGCAGCCAGCGGGACAGCGACCCGGCCGGATGATGGTCAGTTCGCAGATGTCGCCACGGCCGCATGCATCAGCCCGCAGGAGGAGACCGACATGGGTTATGATAGAGGCAAGCTGGAAGCCTTGCGCCGCAAGTATGGCGAGAGCCATGGCGGCGAGATGTTCGACCCGAAGTTCCGCAAGGTCGCCGACAAGATCTTCTCCAAGAGCGGCACAAGGCTGGCGCCCTATGCCGGCATCCCCACCTTCCTCGCCGCGCCCTACCGTGAAATCGCTGCCGACAATCCGGATTTCGGCGATTTGCAGGTGGCGATCATCGGCGTGCCGATGGATCTCGGCGTCACCAACCGGCCCGGCTCGCGCTTTGGACCCAGGGCGCTGCGCGCCATCGAGCGCATCGGCCCTTACAATCATGTGCTGGAATGCGCGCCGACGCATGAGCTTCGCGTCGCCGACATCGGCGATACGCCGTTCCGCAGCCGTTACCGGCTGGAGATCAGCCACGAGGATATCGAGCGCCGCACCAACCAGATCGTCGATGCCGGCGTGCTGCCGCTCTCGGTCGGAGGCGACCACTCGATCAGCCATCCGATCCTGAAGGCGGTCGGCAAAAAGGCGCCGGTCGGCATGATCCACATCGACGCTCATTGCGACACAAGCGGGCTGTTCGACATGACCAAGTTCCATCATGGCGGACCGTTCCGCAACGCGGTGCTGGACGGCGTGCTCGACCCGACCCGCACCATCCAGATCGGCATCCGCGGCTCGGCGGAGTATCTGTGGGAGTTCACCTATGAATCCGGCATGACGGTCGTGCATGCCGAAGAGGTGACGGGTCTCGGCATTCCGGCCATCATCGAGAAGGCGCGCAGAATAGTCGGCGACGGCCCGACCTACATTTCCTTCGACGTCGACAGTGTCGATCCGGCCTTCGCGCCGGGTACCGGCACGCCGGAAATAGGCGGCCTGACGACGCGCGAGGTGCTCGAACTGCTGCGCGGCTTGAAAGGTCTCAACATTGTCGGCGGCGATGTCGTCGAGGTGGCGCCGCAATATGACGCGACCACCAACACCGCCCATGTCGGCGCCCAGGTCCTGTTCGAGATCCTGAGCCTGATGGTGTTCAGCCCGGCGATCACCGGCAAGGGGGCCTGACGGATTTCACACGCAAAGGCGGCCGCCGCGCTGGAGCCGGCGGCCGTTTCTAAAACAAACAAGCTTCCAGAAGGGGAATACCAATGACAATCCAAATGAAATCAACCATCGCCGCCGCGCTGATGCTCGCCGGCCTCGGCTTCGCCTCCCAGGCCCATGCCGATGCCGTCGACGACATCACCAAGGCCGGCGCCATCAATGTCGGCATCTTCTCCGACTTTCCGCCCTTCTCCTCGGCCAGCGCCGATATGAGCATCAAGGGTTACGACGTCGACGTCGCGCAGGCGATCGCCGATTCACTCAAGGTGAAGCTCAATCTGGTCAGCGTCACCGGCCAGAACCGCATCCCGTATCTCACCGACAAGCGCGTCGATATCCTGATGAGCGTCGGCTATTCCAAGGAGCGCGAGGAGGTGATCGATTTCGCCGCCGCCTATGCGCCCTACTACATCGCCGTCATCGGTCCGGCAGCGCTTTCGATCAAAGGCAAGGAAGATCTCGCCGACAAGTCGATCGCCGTCAATCGCGGCACGCTCGAGGATACGTCGTTGACCGAAGCGGCGCCGGCATCGGCCGACATCAAGCGCTTCGACAACTACAACTCCGTCATCCAGGCCTTCATCTCCGGCCAGACGCAGCTGATGGTGGTCGGCAATGATGTCGGCGCGCAGGTGCTGGCCAAGCAGGACGCGCTGAAGCCGGAGCAGAAGTTCCAGCTTCTGACCTCGCCTTCGCATATCGGCCTCAACAAGAAAGAGGACCGGCTGAAGACGGCGGTCAATGATGCGGTTGCCAAGATGCTGGCCAACGGCAAGCTCGACGAGAGCTCGAAGGTCTGGCTGAAGACGCCGCTCAATCCCGACAACCTCAAGGATTGAGTTCTCGTGGCTTTTGCCTGGCTCCCAGGTGCTGTGGGCGACATCGCGCGCGGCGCGGCCACGACGATCCTGTTGATCGTCGTGACCACGCTCGTGGGCACGCTGCTCAGCATCCTGGGCGCTGCCGGCCGGCGCAACGGCCCGGTATTCGTGAAGCGCGCCATCGCGGTGTATGTCGAGGTGATGCGCAACACGCCGTTCCTGGTGCAGCTGTTCTTCATCTTCTTCGGACTGCCCAGCCTCGGCATAAGGCTCGATCCGATCCTGGCAGCCATGTTGGCAATGACGCTCAACATGGCGGCCTACACCATTGAAATCGTCGGCGCCGGTCTCGATGCCGTGCCCGGCGGACAGACGGAAGCCGCCTTGGCACTCGGGCTTCGGCCACGCCAGGTGTTTGTCAAGATCGTGCTGCCGCAGGCGCTCAAGGTGATCTATCCGGCGCTGACCAGCCAGATCGTCATCATGATGCTGGAATCGGCCGTGGTGTCGCAGATCGCCGTGCGCGAGCTGACCTATGAGGCCGACATGCTGCAAGCCCGCACCTTCCGGTCCTTCGAAACCTATTTCGTCGTGACCCTGGTCTACCTCGTCCTGTCCATGGCCTTGCGCCGGCTGCTGGTCACAGGCGGGCGCCGCGTGTTGGGGGCAGGTGTCACATGATCGAATTCACCCTCTGGGACATCGTTCGCAATCTGCTGCTCGCCGCCCGCTGGACGGTGCTGTTGTCACTGGCCGCCTTCGTCGGCGGGGCGCTGGTCGGGCTGATCGTGCTGTTCTTCAGGATCGCAGAGAATAAATGGAGCCAGCGGGTCGCTTCCGGCTACATCGCCCTGTTCCAGGGAACGCCGCTGTTGATGCAGCTGTTCCTGATGTTCTTCGGCCTGCCGATGCTCGGCCTGCGCATCGAGCCATGGACGGCAGCGGTGCTCGGCCTGACCTTCTTCGCCAGCGCCTATCTGGCCGAGATCTGGCGCAGCGGCGTCGATGCGCTGCCGCTGGGACAGTGGGATGCCGGCGCCAGCCTTGGCCTGCACCGCCTGCAGGAGCTCAGGCTGATCATCCTGCCGCAGGCGTTCTCGATCACAAGGGCGCCGATCGTCGGCTTCCTGGTGCAGTTGATCAAGTCGACGGCGCTGACCTCGATCATCGGCTTCGAGGAGCTGGTCAGAACCTCCAACGCCATCAACAACGCCACCTTCGAACCGTTCAAGGTCTACGGGCTGGTGGCGCTGATCTTCTTCGTCATGTGCTTTCCACTGACGCAATACGCCCGTACGCTCGAACAACGAGCGGCGGCCCACTGACGCCAGGCGGCGACAGTGCGTGAAGGGAACCTGCCGGAATAGAACGGCATCAACTGAGGAGAAACCAGATGAACAGACTGATTGGAAAATCCCTGACACGGCGCGGCGTGCTTGGTGCGGGCCTCGCTACAGCCGGCGTGCTCGCCATGCCGTCGATCCTGCGCGCGCAGGACAAGTCGCTGAAGGTCGGCGTCTATGGCGGCTATTTCAAGAAATCCTTCGACGAGCACGTCTTCCCCGATTTCACCAAGGCCACCGGCATTGCAGTGGAATCGGTCGCCGAGCCGACCGGCGAAGCCTGGCTGGTGCAGCTCGAACAAGCGTCCAAGGCCGGCCAGGCGCCGGCCGACCTTTCGATGATGTCGCAGACCTCGACGCTGAAGGGCCAGTCGACCGAATTGTGGACGCCGCTCGATACGTCGAAGTTCAAGCACTACAACGACCTCTTGCCGCGCTTCGTCAACAAATATCCGGATGGCCGGGTCGCCGGCATCGGCGCCGTCGCCTGGTGGATCACGCTGGTCTCCAACACCGATGTCTACAAGGATGCGCCGACCTCATGGGAGACGCTGTGGGACAAGGCCAATGAGGACAAGCTCGGCCTGCTGGCGCTTGCCTCGAACTCGTTCCTGCTCGAAGTGACGGCCAAGACCTTCATGGGCGGCACCAATGCGCTCGACACCGAGGACGGACTGAACAAGGCGTTCGAAAAGCTCGCCGAGCTCAAGCCGAATGTCCGGCTGTGGTATCGCGACGAGGCGCAGTTCGAGCAGGCGCTGAAGTCGGGCGAGATCCCGATGGGCCAGTATTATCACGACGTCACCGGCCTCGCGGTCGCCGACGGCTTCCATCTCCGCTCGACCTTCCCGAAGGAAGGCGGCATCCAGGACTCCGGCAATTGGGTGCTGTCGCGCGCCTCGACCAAGGTCGACGAGGCACATGCATTCATCGACTATATGAGCCAGCCGTCAATGCAGGGCCTGATGTCGCGCAAGGTCGGCACCACGCCGACGCTGAAGAAGGAGGTGCTTGATCTCAAGCCGGAAGAGTTCGCCGCGGTGTCGTCGGATATCGATCCGATCATTCCGCGCTACGACCTCTATACGTCGAAGGCCGACTGGATCAACCAGAAGTGGACCGAGCTCATCGTCGGCTGAGCCGTTCGATCCGCTTAAAAACTGATCGGCCGCCGGACCTCTTCCGGCGGCCCGTTAGAGCAGTTCACCGTTTCATGGAAACGGCGACCTACTCCAACTTTCTTGTTTGTAAGCAATTCCGGACGGAAAACCGTTACACACTTTTCCTGGAATTGCTCCAGCGCACAGCCTGAGAGGGATGAGCATGTCCGGACTAGACATCAACGCCGTCACCAAAAAATTCGGCAACTTCGCCGCCGTCGACAATGTGCAGCTCAACGTGCCGCACGGCACGTTCGTGTGCCTGCTCGGCCCGTCGGGCTGCGGCAAGACCACGCTGCTGCGCATGATCGCCGGGCTGGAGGAGCCGACCAGCGGCGCCATCGTGCTCGACGGCGAGGACATCACCCCGCTGCCGACGCACAAGCGCAATCTCGGCATGGTGTTCCAGTCGCTGGCGCTGTTTCCGCATCTCTCTGTCGGCGACAACATCGCCTATGCGCTGCGCATTCGCGGCGCCTCGAAGGAGGAGCAGAAGAAACGCGTCGACGAGTTGCTGGGCCTGATCCATCTGACCGGCTTTGCCGACCGCCCGGTGGCCAAACTGTCGGGCGGCCAGCGCCAGCGCGTGGCGATCGCCCGGGCACTGGCGCTGTCACCAAAGCTGTTCCTGCTCGACGAGCCGCTGTCGGCGCTCGACGCCAAACTGCGCGAGGCCATGCAGGTGGAACTGCGGCAGCTGCAGCAGCGGTTGGGCATCACCACCATCGTCGTCACCCACGACCAGCGCGAAGCCATGACCATGGCCGACCTGGTCGTCGTCATGGGCCACGGTAGGATCCTGCAGGCGGCGCCGCCCATCGAGATCTACCGCAAGCCGGCCGACGCCTTCGTCGCCGACTTCATCGGCATCACCAATCTGCTGCCGGCCGAGATCGACAGCACCGGGCGCACCACCATTCTGGGCACTGCCATTCCGGGCCTTGCCATGCCGGCGGGTCAGACCAAAGCGTCTGTTTCGGTTCGCCCGGAGGATGTGCATCTCGGCAGCCCCGGCGGCTCGGCCATCACCGGCGAGGTGAGTTTCGTGCGCGATCTCGGCGGCACCATCGAGACCTTCGTCGACGTCGGCGGCACCAGCATCATTGCGGTGACGACGCCGCGCGAGCGGCATGACGTGCCGGTCGGCGCCAAGGTCGGCGTAACATTGCCGCCGGCAAGCTGCGTGGTGCTCGGCGCATGAGACGCGAAGCCCCGAAGTCGATAGCCGACTACACGCCGCTGTTCTTTCCGGCGCTGATGCTGGTCGTCTTCTTCGTCGTGCCGTTCTCGACGATGATCGCGGTCAGCTTCTTCAAGCGCAACCCGTCTGGTTTTTACACGCCGGATTTCGTGTTCGACAATTACGCCCGCTTCCTGTCGGTATTCTTCGGCGGCGTGCTCGGCTTTTCACTGATGCTGGCGGTGCTGGTCGCCGTCTGCTGCGTGGCCATCGCCTTCCCCTTCACCTACCTCCTGACCCGCCGGCCGCGCCGCGTGCAGACGCTATGGCTGGTCGGCCTGTTGTCGGTGCTGTCGCTGTCGGAAGTCATTATCGGCTTTGCCTGGTCGACGCTGTTTTCGCGCACGGCGGGCATCACCAATCTGTTCGTGGCGATCGGGCTGATGGACAAGCCGGTGGCGCTGCTGCCGACCTTCGGCGCGGTGCTGACCGGCATGGTTTACCAGGCGCTGCCCTATACGATCCTGGTGCTTTACCCCGCTTTGGTCCGCCTCGATCCGACTCTGTTAGAGGCCGCGCGCACGCTCGGCGCCTCGCCTATCCGCGCCTTCTTCAACGTCGTCGCGCCGGCGCTGCGCAACACCATCGTGGCGACGCTGATCATGGTCTTCGTGTTTGCGCTCGGCTCCTACCTGCTGCCGCAGATTCTCGGACGGCCGCAACACTGGACGCTGTCCGTGCTGATCACCGACCAGGCGATCTACCAGTCCAACATGCCGTTCGCAGCCGCAATGGCGGTGTTCCTGGTGCTGATCTCGCTGGCGCTGGTCGGACTGACGCTGCTCGTCGGACGCCGCGAGAATGCACTATGACCGCGACCTTGCTGCGCCGTGTCTATTTCACCATCGTCGCTTTGTTCCTGGCGGCGCCGCTGATCGTGGTGGCCGGGGTTTCGGTCAACTCGCGGCAGGAACTCAGCTTCCCGCCGGTCGGCTTCTCGCTCGCCTGGTACGCCCAGATCTTCACCGACCCGGAATGGCGGCTGGCGCTGATCCATTCGGTGACGCTGGCCGTTTGCTCGGCGGCAATTGCGGTTGCTGTTGCGCTGCCGCTGGCCTGGTTCCTGTGGCGGCGCATCGCGCCCTGGGCAAACATTTTCCAGGTGCTGGGGCTTGCCCCCTTCATCCTGCCGCCGGTCATCACCGCGCTCGGCTTTCTCAGCTTCTGGGCGACGGTCGGGCTGTTCGGCCAGTTCTTCACCGCCATCATCAGCCACGCCATCTTCTTCGTGACGCTGCCGCTGGTGACGCTGTCGCTGGGCTTTGCCTCGATCGACCGCTCGCTGGTAGAGGCCGCCGCCACCATGGGCGCCGACGACCGCACGGTGCTGAAGACCGTGGTGCTGCCGCTGATCCTGCCCTACCTCGTCTCGGGCTACGCCTTCGCCTTCGTCTTGTCGCTCAACGAATACATCGTCGCCTACATGACGATCGGCTTCACCACCGAGACGCTGCCGATCAAGATCTTCAACGCGCTGCGCTATGGCTACACGCCGACCATGGCTTCGGTGTCGGTGTTCTTCGTCGCGGTGGCGGCACTGGTGTTCGGCTCGATCGCCAGGTTCGGCGATATTCGCAGATTGCTCGGCGCGATGTCGTCCGACGGGAGCTGAGCGCAATCATTCTAAGTAACAGCACCAGTACAGCACCCCTCGATCGCTGCTCAGACCACCAATGCCATGAAGGTGCTGAGTGCACCCTATGCACTCGCGCAGGCGGCAGCTTCGCGCCTCATCTCGGACTCAGGGGTGAACCTAAGTGCTCCTCGAAAGCGGACAACTGACTTCTTCGCCCGACTATTCGCCAGGGTCGAACTCACCTTTGAACAAGACCGTCTCCACCGGCCCGAGGGGATTGACGATCCGGCTCTCCAGGACTTCGACAAGTTTGCGTCCGACACCCGCTATGTCCACGAAATGAACGCCGATCTTCGCAGGCAAGAAACGTGACAGCCGCGTGCTGTCCCGAGTGACAATGTGGATGTCACTCCCTGGCGCGAGACCTCTTCTGCCAAGAGCGTGTAGTGCCCCCAAAAGGCCCAGTTCGTTGGCGCAAGCCAAGCCCGTCGGCGGATCTGACCAGGCCAGCATGCGATCGAACCAGGCTGCGCTCGATTCCATGGTGAACATTCCATGACCGATCAGCGACTGGTCGATCGGAATACCAGCCTCGGCCATTGCCCTTCCATACCCGGAAAGACGCATGGCACTCGCCTGGTCGCCCGGAACGAGAAGTTGCAGCGCAATGCGTCGGCAGCCCTTGTCCACGAGCCGCCGGGTCGCCTCGTAGGCAATCTGTTCATTGTCGATGTCGACATAAGGATATGCTGTATCCAGGTCAGTTCTTCCAAACGCGACGAATGGCATGCCTCTATCCAGCAATAGCTTAACGCGTGGATCACCCGAGACCATGCGCGTGATAATCAGTCCGTCTGTGCTGCCCGCCTGAAGCTGTCGCTGCACACTCTCGATGGGGTCATCATCGGGCGTGGTGGAGTAGATGGATAGACTATAACCCGCTTGCCGTGCCGCCAGCGTCATGCCTTCGATTAACGGAAGCTTCAACAGATCGGACAGATGATCTTGTGTTTCCATCGGGTAGATTGCTGTCATCGTCAGCGTGCGGCCAGTTTTGAGCGCGAAGCCATGATGATTTGGCACATAGCCGACCCGCTGCGCCACTTCCTTGACGCGAGCGATGGTGGCGGGATGAACCTCCCGCCCATCCTTCAGCGCGCGGGATACCGTGGTCACCGAAAGGGAAAGTTCCGCCGCGATCTGTTTCAGGTTGGTCATGTCGCCCGACCTCATTTGCGAAAGCGCCGGCTGATTTGCTGACTTCCACTACGTGACCGAATTCCACCTCACGGTCAATCCAAGCTCTCGCTAAAGCAGCTTGACTCTCCTGCAATTGGATGCAATCGTAACGTTACGATTGGCAAGAATTGGCCATTTTTAGCGCGTCTCAACAAGTTCTAGGGAGGAGAACCTATGTCTTGGTTACGCATTTCCTTGGCGGCATTCGCATTCTCGGCCGCCGTGCCGGTCTATGCCCAATCAGTCACCATCACGACCGCGGGCGGCGATTATGGCAACGCCATGAAGGAAGCCATGTGGGGCCCCGCTGCAAAAGAGCTTGGCTATGATGTCGGCGAGGAGACCCTCAGCGACGGCTTGGCCGCCCTGAAGATGCAGGTTACCTCGGGCGCGGTCACAACCGACGTCATTCACCTGGGCTCACCGGAGGGCGCGCAGGCCGCCGCACAGTCGCTGCTGGAGCCGCTCGACTACACGATCATCGACCCAAAGGCCGTGCCGGACGGCGCAAAGTCCGACTACTGCTATCCATTCGACTCCTATGGCACCGTCTTGTCGTGGAACACCAAGACCTATGGCGAAAACCCGCCGAAGACATGGGCGGAGTTCTGGGACGTTGCCAAATTCCCCGGCCGTCGTGCGCTGCGTGCCAATGCCCAGGACTCGATCGAGATCGCGCTGCTCTCCGATGGCGTAGCACCGGCGGACGTCTATCCCGTTCTCAGCACGCCAGAGGGTCTGGATCGCGCTATCAAGCGGCTCGAAGCACTCAAGCCGAATGTCGCCGTTTGGTGGACCTCGGGAGCGCAGTCGGCGCAGTTGCTGAAAGATGGTGAGGCGGATTTGGTCGTTACCTGGAACGGGCGGGCCCAAACCGTAAAAGCAGATGGCGGCGCGGCCGACTACACGTTCAAGGGTTCCGTCATTGGCACCGACTGTCTTGCGGTGCCGAAAGGGGCGCCGAACAAGGAAGCAGCTATGAAGCTCATCGCAGCGATGACACAGCCCGCGCGCGTGGCGAAGCTGACCGACTTCATAGCCTATGGCCCAGTCAATCCTGCTGGCTATGAGGGTGGCCTTATCCCCGAGGACCGTCTCAAGACGCTGGCGACCGCGCCTGAAAATGCCGGCACTTCGGTGTTTTCGAATTCAGAATGGTGGGTCAGGAATGGCGAGGCTGCCCAAAAAGCCTTCGATGAGATGATGGCCCGCTGAGTCTCAGCTCTAAGGCTTGAGCACATGATGAAGTCGCTCCCGATCACCATCGACAGCGTGCGCAAGACCTATGGATCTTACGTCGCGCTGGACGATGTCTCGCTCGACATTCGGGCTGGCGAATTCCTCACGCTGCTGGGGCCATCGGGATCGGGCAAGACCACGCTGCTCATGGCTCTGGCCGGCTTTGTCCGGCCGGATTCCGGTAGACTTCTGTTGGGCGATCGCGACATTACCCGCCTGGCCCCGAACAGGCGCAACATCGGCATAGTCTTCCAGAACTACGCCCTGTTTCCCCACATGAACGTTCTGGCAAATGTTGAGTATCCGCTGGTGCTGCGCAAGGTACCGAAAGCCGACGCCCGCCAGCGGGCGCTCGACACTTTGGACCGCGTGAAGCTCGAAGGTTTGGCGGAGCGCAACATTGCCGCATTGTCCGGCGGCCAGCGCCAGCGGGTTGCGTTAGCGCGGGCGATCGTCTTCGAGCCGCGCGTGATGCTGATGGACGAGCCGTTGTCGGCGCTCGACAAGAATTTGCGCGAAACCATGCAGTACGAGATCCGGCGTCTGCACGATGATCTGGGGATCACCACGATTTATGTGACGCATGACCAGCGCGAAGCACTGATCATGTCAGACCGGGTCGCGGTGATGAATTCCGGCCGTATTCAGCAGATCGACACGCCACAGCGGATTTATGATCGTCCATCGACCCGCTTTGTCGCTGAGTTCATGGGTGAGGCCAACATTGTGGCCCCGGGCGCGGTGCGCAGAATAGACGGCGCCGATGCATCAAGCGAAGCTCTGATGATCCGCGCCGAAAGTTTCCATCTTGATGCGAAGCTCGTCGGGCGAGACGGGGTGGCGCTCGAGGGAACGCTGCGCGCCAAGGCGTTTCGCGGCGAGAACTGGCTTTTGACGCTGGCGCTTGACGGCGGGCAAGAGATTCTTGTCTGCGTTCCGGCGGCGATGGCCAGCGGCTGCGGCGAGCTTGCGACCGGTCAGCGAGTGACCGCATATGCACCGGCAGCGAAAGTTCACGCGATACCGGGAGCAGGAGCGTGACCGTCATCGCCGATCCTGCGCTCGCGGCAGACGCACGACGCGAGCGGCGGTTCTTCCTGTCGCTTTCAGTGCCCGCGCTTTTGATCGTTGGGCTGGCGGCGATCCTGCCCATCGTCTGGATTATCCGCCAATCCTTCCTCACCACAGCGGGTGAATACACCGTCGGCAACTACGAGAAAGTGCTTTCGAGCGGACTGACATGGTCGGCACTCGTCACCACCCTTGAGCTGTCCGTGGGCACGCTGGCGATCTGCATTCTACTCGGTACCCCCTTGGCGCTCGCCCTGGCCAGCACCAGACCAAGGGTGGCCAATTTGCTGATGGCCTTCGTCATGCTGCCGTTGTGGACCTCCATTCTGGTGCGCACCTATGGCTGGCTCGTTCTGTTGCGACGCGATGGCCTGATCAACGCGGCTTTGACCGGTTCAGGCCTGACAGCTGAGCCCTTGCCGCTGGTCTACAACTTAACGGGAACGCTCATCGGCATGGTTCACTACATGCTGCCGCTCTTCCTGCTGCCCGTTTATGCGGCGATGCGCGATATCGATGCAAACCTCGTTCGCGCGTCGGCGAGCATGGGCGCCACGCTCGGACAAACGATCCGCACGGTCATTCTGCCGCTTTCGGCCGGCGGCATCTTCTCGGGTTCGATCATCGTCTTCATTTACACCATAGGGTTCTTCATCACGCCCGCGGTGCTTGGCGGCGGCAAGGTAAACCCTCTTTCCACCCGGATCGAGCGCACGCTATCGACCTTCCAGGATTGGGGCTCGGCGAGCGTCCTGGGCATCCTGCTCCTCGTACTAATGGCGTTGGTGGGGGTGATGTTCCTGGCTGCGCGGCGGCTGATTGCCGGACGCAGCATCGGCACAGCCCATGCTTGAAGCCTATCCAGATAGCAGGCTGGCCCGCATCCTCCTGTGGAGCTTTTGCGCGCTCGTTATGGCGTTCCTGATGCTGCCGACGCTCGTCGTCGTGCCGCTCTCTTTTTCGGCGTCCAATCTTTTGGAGTTCCCGCCGCGCGCATACTCGTTGCGCTGGTACGAGGCTTTCTTCGGTTCGGCGGCATGGATGGCCGCACTCAGGACGAGCCTGATCCTTGGCACATTGACGGCGATGATCGCAGTGCCCCTGGGGCTGCTGGCCTGCATTTCGATAAATCGGCTCGGCGGAAAGGCCGCCATTGCCATTCAGGGTATTCTGCTAACCCCTTCTATCGTGCCGGGAATCCTGCTCGCGATTGGTCTCTTCTTTGTTCTGGCGGCCCAACGTCTGGTCGGAACGCTGTTCGGTGTCCTGGTCGGACATGTGGTGCTGGCCATTCCGGTCGCCTGCATTGTGTTGTTGCCCGCCTTGGCCCGCTTTGACTGGAACCAGGTTCAGGCGGCGCGCAGCCTGGGCGCAAACTGGGCAAGAGCCATTGGCGGAATAATTGTCCCCCAACTTCGGATAAGTCTGTTGTCGGCCACGCTGATGGCCTTCCTGACCTCGCTCGATGAATCCGTCATTTCGATCTTCGTCGCGAGTGGTCAAAACAGCACGCTGCCGAAGCTCATGTTCCTGTCGCTGCGCGATCAGATCGACCCGACCATTGCGGCGATTTCGACCTTGTGGACCGTCATCGTCGTGGTCGTTGTCCTCGTCGTGACCCTTCGCCAAAAATCCTGACCGAGATTGGAAACATGCCCAACAATCATCATGCAGCCGACGATCTGGCGGATCATTCAACGGACATACCCCAGGTGGGGTTGGCGATCATCACCGGCTCGGCGAATTGGGGTCTCGCCTTTCCGGAAGATGTCGAAGTCGATGGCGTCCGCACCTTGCAACGAGACATGAGTTTCGAAACCCCTTTCGGTCCCAGCGACAATTGGAAACTGCTCGAATTCGATGCATCTATTACCGTCGAGGGCAAAACGAAACGTGCCCTGTGCATGTATTCGCACGGCAATCCCCGAGACCATATCGACCATTCCTGTCATCGCCGCGCGTTCTGGGTCTTGATGAAAGCGGGTGTAAGGCAAGTGCTGGCCTGCTCGACTGTTGGCGCCGTCAACAAGGCGATCCAGCCCGGCGACATAGTCGTAAACGCCGATATCATCGAACTGTCGCAGACCCCGTTTTCACTTCTGCCTGGCCGCCAGAGCTTCGACTGCTCGGGCAAGCAGATCGTATGTCCAAGATGTGCGGCATTGTTGGCCGAGACCGCCCGGCGCCATTGGCCAGCCGGATGCCGCGTCCATGGCATCGAGCAGCAGCTGGTGGCTGCCCACTGCTACGGGCCGCGACTGACAACTCCCGCCGAAGCTCTGGCGTATCGAAGCATGGGAGCGGACGTGCTCAACCACTCGATCGCCCCTGAGGCCACCTTATCGCGCGAGATCGGCGCCTGTTTCGTGCCCCTGGCGTTCGTCACGGCCGGCTTCAACGACTATATGGACCGCGAGCGCGAGAAATTGCTGCAGGAGCACGTGCTGCCAAGCCTCTCTATGACAGCCTCGCGGGTTGCGCTGGAGACCGCGGCGCGACTTCCGGCCAATCCGGAATGCTCTTGCCACGGCTTGAAGTCGCCCCAACCGGCAGAGCGTTCTACCCGGTTCTGAAAAGCAGCGAGAGTCTGGGATCGTTCACTCGCAACGATGCTCGCGTCGAACTGAGAGTCCGCTTTTGAAGATCCCACGCCCGAAGCGTTCGGCCGCTCGCGGCCCAAAAGGCGACCCCAGACATCTGCTCTGCAGTGACTGCTTCGGGCAGCGGGCGGACCGCTTGGTGTGCCGTCAATGGCTGAAGACGAGTGGCGGCGCGATGCGATCCCGCCTGAGCCAGCGGGCCAGGAGCAGCACCGCCACCACGGCCAGACCTGACGCCAGGCCGATCCAGATGCCGACGCCGTGCAAGCCGAAATGGAAGGCGAGCAGCACACCGAGCGGCAGGCCGATGCCCCAATAGCCGATCGCGGCATAGATCATCGGCACCTTGGTGTCGTGCAGGCCGCGCAGCATGCCGGCGGCAACGGCTTGCGCACCGTCGAAGATCTGAAACAGCGCGGCAAAGGCCAGGAACGACACGGCCAGCGCGATCACCCTGGCGTTCGCCGGATCGGTCATGTCGATGAAGGCGCTGATCAACAGATGCGGCCACAGCACCATCACCAGCGCCATCAGCGCCATGGACGAGACGCCGATGACGAAGGCGGTCCAGCCGGCGCGCGAAACGCCGGCCGGATTGCCGGCGCCGTGGGCCAGGCCGACGCGCACGGTGACGGCCTGGTTGAGACCGAGCGGCACCATGAAGGAGATCGAGGCGATCTGGATGGCGATGGCGTGCGCGGCCAGCGAATCCGCATCAATCAGGCCCATCAGCAGGGCTGCTGCATTGAAGATCGTCACCTCGAAGGCGAGGATGCCGGCGATCGGCATGCCGAGCCGCAGCAGACCCTTGAAGCGCGGCCAGTCGGAGCGCCAGAAGCGGCCGAACAGGCGATAGCGGCGAAACTTCTTCTCCAGCATCACCACGGCTGCCAGGCCGCAGAACATCAGCGTGCTCGACAGGGTGGTCGCCAGCCCCGAGCCGGCAATGCCCATCGAGGTGACGCCGAGATTGCCGAACATGAACACCCAGTTGAAGAAGGCGTTGCAGGCAACGGCGACGAAGACGATGATCAGCGCCCAGCCCGGCCGCTCCAGCGCCGAGATGAAGGAACGCAGCACGATATAGCCGTAGAAAGGCAGCACCGCCCATTCGAGCCAGCGCAGATAGATGCCGGCCTGACGCGCCAATGCCGGCTCCTGGCCCATGGCCAGCAGAATGGCCTCGCCATGCCACAGCACGATCCAGATCGGGATCGAGATCAGGATCGCCAGCCACAGTCCCTGGCGCACGGTGCGACGCAAATCGCGCACCGAATAGCGGCGGCGGCCAAGCTCGGTGGCGATCATCGGCGAAGTCGCCAGCATCAGGCCGAGGCCGAAGATCAGCGGCATGAAATAGAGGTTGGCGCCGAGCGCGCCGCTGGCCAGCGTGTCCGCGCCCAAACGCCCCATCATCATGACGTCGGTGGCGGTCATCGCGGTCTGGCCGAGATTGGTCAGCACCATCGGCCAGGCCAGCGCCAGCGTCGCCCTGATTTCCTGACGCCAAAGATTTTCCGGCGCACGAGCGCCGGCTTCGATCGCAGACATTGTCCTGCTCTTTCCGATTGCGGCGCGTCGGCAACGAGGCCGGAAGCCGCACTTCCAAACGGCAAAACCTTCGGTTTCGCAGCGTTTGCGTCGTTCTATTGGACGAAATGCGGCATGAAGGCAAGGGAGGACGGGCAGCCGGCGATTGAGCCAGAGGCGGGAACCATTCCTGCCGACGGCCCTTGGATCAGCCGATGCTTTCGCCGCCGTCGATCACCAGCGCCTGGCCGGTCATGAAGGATGAGCGGTCGGAGACGAGGAACAGGATCGCTTCGGCGATCTCTTCGGCGCTCGCCCAGCGCCCCATCGGGATCTTGGTGCGGACATAGGTCTCGATCGCCTCGCGGCCGCCCATTTGGGCGATGAACGGCTCGTTGAAGGGGGTGTCGACCCAGCCGGGGCAGAGCGCGTTGACGCGCACATTGTGCCGGGCATAGTCGAGCGACATCTGCCTGGTCATCGCCACCACGGCATGTTTGGACGTGGCATAGGCGATCATCTCGCGGTCGTAGAAGACGCCCGAATTCGAAGCCGTGTTGAGGATGACGCCGCCGCCTTGCGCGACCATTGCCGGCATGACCAGCCGCGCGGCCAGAAACTGCGCCCGTACATTGATGCGCCATGACGCATCCATGCCATCGACCTCGACCTCGGTCAGCGTGCCGCCGACCTGGATGCCGGCGTGATTGTGCAGAATGTCGATGCGGCCATACTTGCCGAGAGTGCCGGTGATGAGCTGCCCGACCGCGGCGTCGTCAGAGACGTCGGTGACAACGGCCTCGGCCTGCCCGCCCACTGCCCGGATGTCCGCCGCTGTCGTCTCGCCGCTGGTCTTATCCCGGTCGGCGATGACCACCACAGCGCCTTCCCTGGCCATGATCATGGCGCCGGCGCGGCCGATGCCGGAACCGGCGCCCGTCACCACGGCGATGCGGTCTCTAAGGATCATGAATTTGTCTTTCAGCTGGATGGCTTGTTCAGTTTGACGGCTGGCGCTGGCGCAGCTGCCATTGGGCAAGCACCACCAGAAGAACCGAGGCGACGAGCACGATGGTGGCGATGGCGTTGATTTCCGGCGTCACGCCGCGCCGGATCGAGGCGAAGACATAGATCGGCAGCGTCGTCTGCGCGCCGGCGACGAAGAAGGCGACGATGAAATCGTCGAAGGAGAAGGTGAAGGCGAGCAGGAAACCGGCGATCACCGCCGGCATGATCTGCGGCAGCACGATCGAGCGGAACGTGGTCAGCGGCGTGGCGTAGAGATCGCTCGAGGCCTCGACCAGGTTGCGGTCGAGCCTGGCGAGACGCGTGCCGACGATCATCGTTACCAGCGCCATCGAAAACAGGCCATGGGCGGCGATGATCGATCCATAGCCGAGCGACAGGCGCGGCGGCTGGTCGTTTGGCCAGATCGAGGCGAGGAACGGATTGAGCACGCCAAACAACTGGACCAGCGCGACGAGCGTCGAGATGCCGATGACGACGCCGGGAACGACAATCGCGGCACCCATCAGCGCGTCGAAGACGGCACGGGTTCTGAGCCCAACCCGCGCCAGGCCGAGCGCCGCTGCCGTGCCGCACACCGCCGCCAGAAGCGCGCTGGTGGTGGCGATGAACAGGCTGTTCTTCAGCGCCTCGACGAGGAACGGGTTCGACAGCGCCGTGCCGTACCATTGCACCGAAAAGCCGGTGAACTCGCTGGCATGGCGGCCGGCGTTGAAGGAGAACAGCACGACCAGCGCGATCGGCAGATAGAGGAAGGCGAAGACGGCGGTGACGAAGGCGCGCATCAGATCAGATCCACCCGGCGGGCGCCCGACACCCGTGTTGAGATGCGGTTGGCGGCTATCAGCACCACCACCGAAACCGCCACCAGCGTGACGGCGATGGCCGAGCCGAACGGCCAGTTGCGCGACTGCAGGAACAGGTCGACCAGCGCGTTGCCGATGAAGAACACCTTGCCGCCGCCAAGCAGCGTCGGGATGAGATATTCGCCAAGCAGCAGGATCATGACCAGCGAGAAGCCGGTCATGACGCCCGGCAGCGACAGCTTCAGCGTCACCCCCAGAAAGGTTGAGAGCGGGGTCGCGCCGAGATCGGCGGAGGCTTCCAGCAGCCTTCGGTCGAGCCGCTCGAGACTGACATAGATCGGCAGGATCATGAGCGGCAAATAGCCATAGACGATGCCGAGCAGCACGGCGCCCGGCGTGTTGATCAGCCTGACATCCTCGATGCCGACAAAGGCCAGCAGTGCGGGAACGCCGCGTCCGCCCAGAATGTACATCCAGGCATAGGTGCGCATCAAAAGGCTGGTCCAGAACGGAATGACGACGAGCGCAAGCAGGATCAGCCGCCAGCGCTCCGGCGCCTTCAGGGCGAGATAGTAGGCAACCGGGTAGGCGACGAGCAGGCAGGCAAGCGCGCCCACAGGCGCCAGCATCATCGTGTTCCAGAAGGCGGTCGCCCTTGCCGGGAGATTGGCGTATTGCGCCAGCGTGAAGGCGGCCTGATAGCCGCCCTCCGGCGCCCGCTCGCCGACGCTGAACACGGCAATGGCGACGAACGGCAACACCAGAAACACCACCAGCCACGCTGTAGCCGGAGCGAGCAGCAGCGCTGTCAGGATGTTATGCCGAAATCTGTTGCCGTGCATGGAAACCGCCCCGATGCCGGCGGACCTAGGCCCGCCGGTTTTCCGTTTGCGTCAGGCCAGCCTCAAGCCGACTTGAAGCGCGCCATCAGCTCGGCCCGGCCGGGATCGGTCAGTGTTGCCGCCGCGCCGAACTCGAGCGGCGTCAACAGGTCCGCCGCAGGATAGAGGATCGGATTGTCGAGCACTTCCTTGGGCAGCAGCTTGTTGACGCGTGCGTCGGTCGAGGGCGCGCCATTGGCGAGATGCTCCTTCACAGCAACCTCCGGGGTCATCAGATAATTGAGCAAGGCATAGCCGGCCGGCTTGTTCGGCGCGTCCTTCGGGATGGCGTAGAAATCGGTCCAGATTTCGCCGCCCTCCTTGCCCAAGACATAGGCGATCTCTGGAATATCGCGATGCAGCTGTGCGCCATCATTCGTCCAGCACATGGTCATCCAGGCGTCGCCCGCCCGCATGGCCGGCTGGTAGTCCGAAGAGACCGCGAACAGATGCGGCTTGACCTTGAGCAGCAGTTCCTCGGCCTTGGCGAGTTCGTCCTGCTTCAGCGAGTTGAAGGAATAGCCGTAATATTTCAGCGCGTTGCCGATGGTGGTCAGCTGGTAGTCATGCACCATGGTGCGGCCATCACCCTCAGCCATGGCGACGTCCCAGAATTCCTTCCAGCTGGTCATCGGCTTGGCCAGCTTCTTGGTGTTGACGGCAAAGCCCGTGGTGCCCCAGTTCTTCGGCACCGCGTAGGTCGTGCCGTCGATCGTGCCTTCCGAGGTGAAGCGCGGGTCCTCTTGGGAGCCGTCGAAATTCGGCAGCTTGGCCATGTCGAGCGGATCGATGATGCCGAGTTTCTTGTAGGTCGAGATCGTGTAGTTGGTTGGCACGAACAGGCTCCAGCCCGAGGCGCCGGCCTGCAGCTTGGCAAGCATCTCCTCATTGGAGCCGAAGACGTTGACCTCGACGGCGACGCCGGTGTCCTTCTTGAAATTCTCGAAGGTCTGCGGGTCGTGATAGTTCGGCCAGGTGGCGATCGACATGCGGTCGCCGAGGTTTTCGGCGGCGAAGGCCGGCGTCGGCATGATGCCGAGCTCGCGCGCCATCACCGCGGTTGCGATGCCCAGGCCGGTGAGGCCGAGGAAATCGCGGCGGCCGATCGAGCCGCGCTTCAGGCGCATCAGCTGGTCGACGAAGTTCTCAGAGCTAATCGGCAGTCCGTCACGATATGATTTCGACATTTTTTGCTACCCTCTGGTTGGTCCCGTTGTTCTTGGTCTCCGGAAACGCCAGCGGCGTCCCGGAGGCAAAGCCGATGGCGACGGGTTCACCCGGCTTGAAGAGATTGCCATGGCCGATCACATGGTCGGCCTTGGCCAGCAGCGTTCCGATGCCCTGCACCTCGACGGCGTATTCCGCCGTCGAGCCCAAGAAGATCCGGTTGCGCACGATGCCCTTGAAAGGGCTGCCTTTGGTGGCGCCGAGGCTTAGCGATTCAGGACGCAGGCTGACAGAAACGGTCTCGCCCTGCTGCAAGGCGGTTCGTTTGCGCGCGGCAATGACGGTTCCGTCCGCCAGCGCCACATTGACAAGATCGCCTGTATGCCCGGCAACCTTGCCGCTCAACAGATTGGTCTTTCCGACGAAGTCGGCGACGAACAGGTCGGCCGGCTCGTCATAGATCTCGCTCGGCTGGCCGAGTTGTACGATGCGGCCGCCATTCATGACGCAGACGAAGTCGCTCATCGACAGCGCTTCCTCCTGGTCGTGGGTGACCAGCACGAAGGTGATGCCGATCTCGCGCTGCAGGTTCTGCAACTCGATCTGCATATCGGTGCGCAGTTTCTTGTCGAGCGCCGCCAGCGGCTCGTCGAGCAACAGCACCGCCGGCTTGTTGACCAGTGCGCGCGCCAGCGCGACGCGCTGCTGCTGGCCGCCGGAGAGTTCGTGGATCTTGCGGCGGCCATAGCCGGCGAGCCGCACCATTTCGAGCGCCTCGCCGGCGCGCCGGCCGATTTCCTGCGACGACAGGCGTGGCCGTGCCTGGCGCAGCCCGTAGGACACATTGGCTTCCACATCGAGGTGCGGAAACAGCGCGTATTGCTGGAACACCATGTTGACCGGCCGGCGATAGGGCGGCGTTCCGGCCATGTCCCGGCCACGGATGAACACCTGGCCTTCGCTCGGCTGCTCGAAGCCGCCGATCATGCGCAGGCATGTGGTCTTGCCGCAGCCGGACGGTCCGAGAAGGGCGACAAAGGCGGAGGGCGGCACAGCCAGATCGATGCCGCTGACGGCGGTCACAGCGCCATAGCGCTTGGTGACGCCGCGAAACTCGATGTCGGGCACTGCGGTCAAAGTGCTGGCTCCAGCAACAGGGCTATTCCAGGACGCTACCAGAGCCAATGGCGTCTAGTATATACCTCGCTGGTGGTATATCTGATCTATTTTCTCGTTTAAGGGGGTATAGATTGAGTGCGTCCCGCAGCGACGAATACAGCCGGCTCGCAGCCCTTGTCGCGGCGACACGGGAGACGAGCGGCGACCTGTTCGGCAAGGCAATGGTCGGCTGGTTGAGCCAGCATGTCGGCTTCGACCACTGCGTGATCTTCGGTTACCGCGGCGCCTCGCGGCCGCCGCTGCTGTTCGAAACCTTCTCGCCTGACGAGAGCCATGTCTTCGTCACGCTCTATCAGGAAGGACCTTATCTGCTCGACCCATTTCATCACGCGGCGGTGGAGCGCAAGGAGGGGTTCTGGCGCATGCGCGAACTGGCGCCCGACCGCTTCTATGCCAGCGAGTATTTTCGCACCTACTATAGCCAGACAAGGCTGGCCGAGGAGGTCGGCTTCTTCGTGCCGCTGCCCGGCAAGGATGCGCTGGTGCTGTCGCTGATGCGATTGCACGCCTCGGGTCCCTTCGGCACCGCCGATGCCAGGCTGCTGCGCGACATGGCGCCGGCGGTCATCAACTTCGCCCGGTTGCGCTGGCCCGCACTTGCGGCCGAGGAGCAGGACGAAGCGGAGCAGGGCGAGACGATCGCCGCCGTCAACGAGTTCGACCGCGCCCACATTTGGGAAAGCCTGTCGCTGACCCCGCGCGAAAAGCATGTCGTCGATCTGGTGCTGCAGGGGCATTCCACCGAGTCGATCGCAAGAGCCATGCGCATCGTGCCGGGAACGGTGAAGGTCCATCGCCGCAACATCCATCGCAAACTCGGCATCAAATCCCAGGCCGGGCTGTTCGCCCGCTTCATCGAGATCATCGAGAGCCGGCGTTGAAATCGCTGAGGCAGACATCGTTCACTTGCCGGCGACAGGCTGCTACGGATTGTCCGATGCCGGATTGCTTGCGAACTCGCCCGGAGAACCGACCATGACGTTCAGGCGCAGAAAGAACACGGCCGCGATCCCTCGCACGGTGCCGGCTTTCGAGCACATCGTCACCGAGGCGAGCGACAGTTTCCTGTGGCGGCTCGACGACTATCCCTGGGAGCGCAATGTCTGGAATTTTCATCCGGAATACGAGATCCATCTCCTGAGGAAGTCTTCCGGGGTCGCGCTGGTCGGCGATCACATCGGCGAATTCGGGCCGGGCTACCTGAGCATCGTCGGCGGCGGGCTGCCGCATGACTGGGTGACATCGGTGCAACCCGGCGAGCTGATCGAAGGACGCGACATCGTGCTGCAATTCGATCCGCAGCGGCTGCGCGGCTCGGCGGGACTCCTGCCGGAGCTGCGCGAACTGGAACCGTTCCTGGAGCGATCGCTGCGCGGCATGGTCTTCCATGGCCGCGCCGCGCTCGAAGGCGCCGCGCTGATGGAACGGATGGGCACGGTGCACGGGCTCGCCCGGTTTTGCCTCTTCCTCGAACTGGTCGATTTGCTTGCCAGGACAGACGAATACGAGCTTTTGTCCTCGCCGGATTTCTCACCCGCGCTCGACGCAACCTCGCTGGACATCATCCAGCGCACGCTGACCTATCTCTTCCAGCACTTCGCCGAGGACCTGAAGCTGCCGGAGGCGGCGGAGCTGGCGGGGATGAGCGAAAGCACGTTTTCGCGCTTCTTCCAGAAAAACACCGGCAACAGTTTCAGCGACCACATCGCCAAGCTCCGGCTCTGGCAAGCCTGCAAGCTGCTGGCGGACACCGATATTCCGATCACCGACATCTGCTTCCAGGTCGGCTACATGAACATCTCCAACTTCAACCGCGCCTTCCTGCGCAAGCACCGGATGACGCCGTCATCCTACCGCAAGCTGTCGAAGCAGCGGATGACGATGCGCGCCTGAAAACCGGCCTTCCTCACTCCATCGGTACTCATGTGACAGAGGCCGTGCAGGCGGGCCGGATTTTGCAGCGCACAATGCATAAAAGTACAGGTCTGCTGCAACGGGGCTTCTAGCGCGGCCTTTAGCAACTCCTCATTTTGGCGATGGGTGGCTTGTCGCTCGGGCGATGGCGAGGATCGCGCAACCGAAGACTTCCGCTTCCTGCGACTGTTCCTGGAGGAGAAAATCAATGAAACCAATTCGGCTCGCTGCGAGCATAAGCGCAGCTTTCATGCTTACCACGACCCTCTCGACCATGGCGCTGGCGGCGCCGGTCTGCTCGGCGCCGGTCAAGGTGCTGGCGCAACCGCGTGACGGGCTGACGCTGCTGGAGGCGTCCAAGGAGGAGTTCCAGAAACTGGCCGGCGCCAGCTTCCAGATCGACTATCTCAACGAGAACGACCGCCGGGCAAAATCGCGCGCCGATGCGTCCACGGTGGGCAACTACAACGTCTACTATGTCGACGAAGCCAATGTGGCGCTGTTCGCCTCGTCGAAATGGATCGTGCCGCTCACCGACTATTACCCGGCTGACTACGACTACGCCGATTTCGACCCGGGCCGGCAGAAGGTCGCCACCTATGACGGCAAGGTGTGGTTCGCGCCGCTGACCGGCGGCGGCGACCTGATGGTCTACCGCAAGGACATTCTGGAAGCCGCCGGCATCCAGCCGCCGAAGACGCTGGACGAGTTGATCGCCGACGTGCCGAAGCTGACCGATCCCGACAAGGGCATGTACGGCATCGCGCTGCGCGGCGCGCGTGGCTCGGGCGCCAATGTCTGGCGCTGGATGCCGTTCTTCAAGGCCTATGGCGGAAAATGGTTCGACGGTGACAAGCCGGCTTTCAACTCCGAGGAGGCGGTCAAAGCGACCGAGACCTATCTTAAACTGTTCAAGGATTCAACGCCCGGCACGCAGACCGGCAGCTGGGATGAATCGACCGGCGCCTTCCTGTCGGGCCAGGTTGCCATCTTGGTCGAATCGACGCCGCTGTCGGGCATGGCGGTCGACCCGAAGACCTCGCAAGTGGTCGGCAAGATCGGCTTCCTGCCGCCGCCCTCGCCACTGACCGGCGGCGGCTACGGCCACGGCCTCGCCATCGCCGCCAAGGCCAATGCCGATGACGCCGCGAAGCAATGCGCCGGCCTGTTCATCGCCTGGGCGACGTCGAAGGAGAACGAGAAGCGCCGGCTCGACGCGCACCAATTCGGCGAGCTCAACCGCACCAGCGTGCTGTCCAGCAAGGAGTTCGCCGACATCTATGGCGCCGATCTCGGCCAGGCGCTTGCCGATACCGGCAAGGTGACGGCGGTGAACTTCTGGCAGGATCCGCGCTGGCCGGATCTCGGCGACCGCTGGGGCATCATCCTGGAAGAGCTGGTCACCGGCACGCGCACCGACGTCAAGGGCGGCCTCGACGAACTCGAGGCCTACGCCAACGAGCTGGTGAAGAAGAAGTAATCCTCCCGCCCGCGGCGCGCGGTCCACGGCATTCGACCGGATGCCGGGACCTGTGCGCCGCGGGTCTCTCCAAAAAGGCACAGCCCGAGGATAGGCAATGCGCCGACGCTCTTCCCTGCCCGTGACGTTTCTGGTTCCGACGCTCGCCATTCTTCTGGTGCTGTCGATGGTGCCGACGCTGTACGCCATCGTCATTGCGCTGCAGAACCGCGAGCTGAGCTCGTCGGACTATTCCTGGGTCTGGCTGTCGAACTTCATCGACCTGTTCGCCGACCGGCGTTTCCTCAACGCGGTCTGGGTTTCGGTGAAGTGGGAAATCGTCACCGTGGTGGCGACGATGATGGTGGCGATCGGGCTCGGCGTGCTGATGTTCGAAGTAGCGTCGCCGCGGCTGCGCAACATCTACTGCCTGCTGTTCATCATCCCGGTGCTGTTGCCGCGTGTCTCGGCGGCCTTCGTGTGGAAGTTTGCCTATCATCCGCTCTACGGCATCGCCACCTACCCCTACCGGCTGATCACCGGCGGGCTGATCTTCGACCCGCTTTCGAAGCCAGCGACGGCCCTGTTTGCCGTCGCCTCGGTCGATGTGTGGCAGTGGGGACTGTTCTTTGCCGTCATCGTGCTGAAGCTTCTGGAGACCTTGCCGCCGCAGCCGATCGAAGCGGCGCGGCTCGACCACGCCAAACGCTGGCAGATCCATGCCTATGTGACTTTGCCTATGCTGAAGGCGCCGCTGATCAGCCTGATGTTCGTCAAGATGATCGAATCGCTGCGCTCCTTCGACCTGATTTATGTGATGACGCGCGGCGGGCCGGGCGTGGCGACCGAGACGCTCGACATGTACGCCTTCTCGCAAGGCTTCATCGAATCCGGCAAGGTGTCCTATGCCTCGGCCATGGCGGTGCTGATGATGATCGCGACTGTCATCACCTTCACCATGCTGTGGAAGCGGGTGCAGGCATGAAGTCGAATCGCATGAGGCCGTATCGCATGAGACCGGGCCGCCTCATCGGCAAGATCATCCTGGCCTTCGCCGGCTTCATGGCGGTGTTTCCGCTCGCCTGGACGGCGGTCAATTCGCTGAAGAACAATGTCGACATCATCACCCGCGTGCCGCGCCTGGTGTTTACCCCGACCTTCGACAATATCAGCTACATCATCGGCCGCGACAGCGTAATGACCGGTCTCTATAACTCGGTCATTTCCTGCGGCGTCGCCGTGCTGATCGGCGTCATGCTCGGCCTTCCGGCAGCCTATGCGGTGGCGCGCTATCCCAATCGCTTCGCTGGCGACATCCAGTTCTTCGTGTTGTCGCTGCGCTTCCTGCCGCCGGTGGCAGTCGCCATTCCGCTGATGGTGATCTGGCTGCAGATCGGCCTCTACGACACGCTGCCGGCGCTGATCGTCACCTATTCGCTGCTCACCATCTCGGTGATCATGTGGCTCGCCATTCCCGCCTTCCAGGCCGTGCCGAAGGAAATCGAGGAAGCCGCCTTCGTCGACGGCTACGGCGCTTACTCGGTGTTCTGGCGGATTGCGCTGCCGGTAGCGGCGCGCTCGCTGATCGGCGCCGTCGCCTTCAGCTTCGTGCTGGTGTGGAACGAATTCCTGATCGCGCTGATGCTGTCCAGTTCCAACGCCAAGACATTGCCGATCGTCGCTTCCGAACTTTCACAGCAAGGCATGAACGTGCCGTGGGGAATCCTCAACGCCTCGGTCGTGCTGTTGTCGCTACCGCCGCTGCTGTTCCTCGGCGTGCTCAGCGGCTTCCTGAATTCCGTTTTCCGGCAAAAAAAGACTTGATGCGAGGACTTACCGATGCGGGCACTGGTGCTTGAGAAAAAAGGCGAACTGTCGCTGCGCGAGATCGCGCTGCCGCTCGACGTCGGACCGGGCGATGTCAAGATCGCCATCCACACGGTCGGCGTCTGCGGCAGCGACGTGCACTATTACACCCATGGCGCGATCGGCAGCTATGTCGTGCGGGCCCCGATGGTGCTCGGCCACGAAGCCGCGGGAACGATCGTCGAGATCGGCGCCAATGTCGGCACGCTGAAGGTCGGCGACCGCGTCTGCATGGAGCCGGGCGTGCCGAACCTGTCGTCGCGCGCGACCAGGCTCGGCATCTACAATGTCGACCCTGACGTCTCCTTCTGGGCGACGCCGCCTGCGCATGGCGTGCTGGCGCCCTATGCCGTGCACCCGGCCGCCTTCACCTACAGACTGCCGGACAATGTCACCTTCGCCGAAGGCGCGATGGTCGAACCCTTTGCCATCGGCATGCAGGCGGCGAGCCGCGCCCGCATCGTGCCTGGCGACGTCGCCGTCGTCGTCGGCTGCGGCCCGATCGGCATCATGATCGCGCTGGCGGCGCTGGCCGGCGGCTGCTCGAAGGTGCTGATCTCCGATTTTTCCGCACCCAAGCTCAAGATTGCCGCGCAATATCCCGGCATCGTGCCGGTCAATATCGGCGAGCAATCGCTGGTCGACGCAGTCTCCGCCGCGACCGACAATTGGGGCGCGGATATCGTGTTCGAGGCGAGCGGCAGCCCGAAGGCATTCGCCGACCTGTTCGATGTCGTGCGGCCGGGCGGCGCGGTCGTGCTGGTCGGACTGCCGGTCGAACCGGTCAGCCTCAACGTTCCGGCGGCCATCTCCAAGGAAGTGCGCATCGAGACGGTGTTCCGTTACGCCAACATCTTCGACCGCGCGCTGCAGCTGATCGCCTCGGGGAAGGTCGACCTCAAGCCGCTGATCACCGGCACTTATGATTTCTCGGACAGCATCGAGGCCTTCGAGCGGGCGGCGCAAGGCAAGCCGCAAGACGTCAAGCTGCAAATCCTTCTTACCGGCGAGAAGGGCTGACCATGTCCGCGATCGTTTGCTCCCATGTCGACAAGGCTTACGGCGCCACCACCGTCATCCGCGACCTCAATCTCTCGATCGAGGAGCACGAATTCGTCGTATTCCTCGGCCCGTCCGGCTGCGGCAAGTCGACCTTGCTCAGGATGCTGGCCGGACTGGAGGATATCAGCGGCGGGGAAGTGTCGATCGGCGGCAAAGTGGTCAACGATCTCGAGCCCGGCGAGCGCGGCGTTGCCATGGTTTTCCAGAACTATGCGCTCTACCCGCATATGACGATCTTCGACAACATCGCCTTTGGGCTCAAGCGACAGAAAGTGCCCCCGGCCGAGATCCGGAAGCGGGTCGAGGCGGTGGCAACGACGCTCGGCCTCGAACCTTACCTCGCCCGCAAGCCGACCGAACTTTCCGGCGGCCAGCAGCAGCGCGTGGCGATTGCGCGCGCCATGATCAAGACGCCGAAAGTGTTCCTGTTCGACGAGCCGCTGTCCAATCTCGATGCCAAGCTGCGCAACCACATGCGGGTCGAGATCGCCCGGCTGCATCAGTCGCTGAAGACCACCACCGTCTATGTCACCCACGACCAGCTCGAAGCGATGACGCTGGCCGACCGGATCGTGCTGCTCAGGGATGGCGTCATCGAACAGATCGGCTCGCCGGCCGAGATCTATCGCCAGCCGGGCAATCTGTTCGTCGCCGGCTTCATCGGTACGCCGAACATGAATTTCATCGACGTGGCCGTCGGGCGGAAGGACGAACGCTGGACGCTGACAGGCGGCGGCTCGAGCTTCTCCATAGAAGGCTCGGGCTTCGATCTACGCGGCGTCCGGCGCGCCGTGCTTGGAATCCGACCGCCGGACCTGAAGACCGCCGGCGCTCAGAGCATCAATCTTCTGCAAGGCACCGCCGACCTCATCGAGTTCCACGGCAATGACGCGCTGGTGACGTTCGCCTGCGGCGGCAAGGAGGTCGGTGCGTTGGTATCGGCCCGCGAATGCCCGGCGTTGCGCGCGCCTGTGCGCTACACATTCGAGGAGGAGAGCGTGCATCTGTTCGACGCGGCGACCGGCGCATCCTTGCCCCGGCGAGAGGAGGCCTAGATTTGGTACGCAATTCCGGACGGAAAACCGTTTCACACTTTTCCTGGAATTGCTCTAGCTGATGGCGTCGAGCTCCTGCCGCTGGCGGTGCATTTCGAGGAAAATCTTGTAGTCGCGGTCGAAGCGGCCTGACGCGGCCGGGTTCGAGGTGCGCGCCCTGCCGCCTTGCTGCATGGCGACGCAAGCGGCATTCAGGTCCGGGAACAGGCCGGCCGCGGTGGCGGCGACCATGCCGGTGCCGAGCAGAACGGCTTCGTCGGCCAGCGGCTCGATCACCGCGCAGCCGGTGGCGTCGGCATAAAGCTCCATCAGCAACGGGTTCTTGGTGTGGCCGCCGGTGACATGCAGCGTGTCGATGAGATAGCCGTTCTCGTTCAGCGCCTCCAGCACATGGCGCACGCCGAGCGCGATGCCGACGGCCGTGCGCCAATAGAGCTTGCACAGGCTGTCGAAAGAGGAATCCAGCGTCAGTCCGCTGACCACGCCGACGGCATGCGGGTCCGCAAGCGGCGAGCGGTTGCCGTGGAAATCCGGCAGCACATGCAACCTCGCCGCCAGCTTGTCGCCTTCGGTGCTGCGCAGTTCAGCGACGCGCCTGGCGATCTTGGCATGCATGGCCGCATCCGGCTCGCCGCCGGCGCCATGCCAGCGGATGATGTGGTCGAGCAAAGCCCCGGTAGCCGACTGGCCGCCTTCCGACAGCCAGAGCTTTGGCAGTGCGGCGCCATAGTATGGACCCCAGACGCCGGCGAAAGGCTGCGGGTCGGGCGACATCGCCATGACGCAGGACGAGGTGCCGGCGATCAATGCCAGATGGCGGCCGATATTCTGCTCGTCGCCAGCAAAGCCGCCGAGCACGCCAAGCGCGCCGGCATAGGCATCGATGACGCCGGCGCCGACCCGACAGTTTTCGCTCAAGCCCAACTCCGCCGCCGCCTCAGTGGTGAGCGTGCCGATGTCTGCGCCGACAGCACTTGCCTTCTCCGGCAGGTTGCCGTGTTCGAACAGATCGCCAAGCCCGACCCTGTCGAAGAAGTCACGGCGCCAGCCGGTGTCCTCATGCGCCAGATAGGTCCACTTGGCGGTCAGCGTGCATTGCGAGCGCGCCAGCGACCCGGTCGCCTTCCAGGTCAGGAAATCGGTGAGGTCGAACAGGTAGCCGGCTTCATGCCAAGTTCCCGGCAGATTGCGCTTCAGCCACATCAGCTTCGGCGTCGCCATTTCCGGCGACATGACGCCACCGATATAGTCGAGTACGGCGTGGCCGCTATCGGTGCATTCATCCGCCTCGGCGATGGCGCGATGGTCGAGCCAGACGATGGTGTCCCAGCGCCGTTCGCCCGTCACCGAGACGCTGAGCTGGCCGGCATTCCTGTCCAGCACCACCAGCGAGCAGGTGGCGTCGAACGACATGCCGACAATATCGTCGGCTAACACACCGGCCTTTTCGCGCGCGGCACGGACGGCAATGCACACAGCCGACCAGATATCCTGCGAATTGTGCTCGGCGTGATCGGCCTTCGGCTGGTTCATGACGATCGGATGCTCGGCGCGGCCGAGCAAGGTGCCTGACATGTCGAGAATGCCCGCACGGGCGCTCCCGGTGCCGACATCGACCGCGCAAACGAAGCTTTTCGTCAAGATGCTTTTACTCTCGCTTCCTAGAGCCGGATGATTTCAGGTCTGTTCGACCTGAAATCTGAATCCGTCTCTAAATCAAAGAAGTAGAGCATGATGTCGTCCGAAAACCGCTTCACACTTTTCGGCATCATGCTCTAGCCTGCAATCAGATCGGGCAATTGCAGCATGTCCGCGAATATAAAGTCCGGTTCACTCGACGCAAGCCGCGCTTTCAAGGCCGGGTTGCCGGCGTGCGAACCGCCGGTGAAAGCAAAGACGCGCATGCCGGCCGCACGCGCCGCCGCGATGCCGGCAGGGCTGTCCTCGATTACGATGCAATTACCGGGATGCGCGCCCATGGCGGCGGCGGCATGGAGAAAAAGATCCGGCGCCGGCTTGCCGCGCGCGACCATGGCAGCGCTGAACAGATGGGGCTCGAGCAGGCCGAGCAGGCCGGTAACGTCGAGCGCATAGCGAATGCGGTCGAGCGTGCCGGAGGAAGCGACGCAGCAGGGCACGCCCAGCCTCGGCAGGATGTCGCTGATGCCGGGAATCGGCTTCAGCTCCTCGCGGAATTTGCGCATCAGTTCGACGCGCATGTCGGTAAGATGCACGTCGGTGATGTCGATGGTGAAATCGCGAAGAAGTATCTCGCGCACGCTCTTCATGCTCTTGCCTAGGAAATGCTCGTAGGCGGTATCTTCGCTGACCGAGCCCCCGGCGGCAGAGATCATGCCGAGCAGAGCCGAAACCGACAGCGCCTCGCTGTCGACCAGCACGCCGTCACAGTCGAAGATGACCAGTTCGGGCGTCATTGCGGCTGGCGTCAGAGCTTGCCGGAGATGTAGCGCGTCAGCGTCGCGCGCGTGCCATTCGCCCACAAGACGTTGAGCGCATGGGCAAAGGCCTCGGCGAACGGCGCCGAGCGGCCGACGTGGCCATATATATCCTCCATCGCAAGCCAGGCACCGGGCTTGTCCTTCGCCGCCTTCGCGCTTGCCTGCAGCCGGTCCCAGCTCGGGTCGTTGGCCTCGATGACCGCGCCGCTGTCTGTGGTGCCGAAACAGTAGCGGCACCACAGCGCCGACTCGAGCGCCAGACCCGCGACGCCTTTGCCGGCCTTCAGCCGGTCGGCAATGGTCGGGATGATGAATTTCGGCTGCCGGTTGGAACCGTCGAGGCAAAGCCGGCGGATGGTGTCGCCGATCTTGGGGTTGGAAAAGCGGTGCTCGATGAGCTGATAATAATCCTCCAGCACGGTGTCCGGCACCGGCGGCACGGTCGGGATGATCTCGTCATGCTCGAGCTTGGCGAGGAAGCCGCGCACCAGCTGCTCCTGCATCGCCTCATGGACGAAATGGATGTCCATCAACCCTGCGGGATAAGCGATCGTGGCATGACCGCCATTGAGGATGCGGATCTTCATCAGCTCATAGGGCGCGACATCCCTCACGAATTGCACACCGACCTTTTCCAGCGGCGGGCGGCCGTCGGTGAAATGATCCTCCAGCACCCATTGCTTGAACGGCTCGCAGAACACCGGCCAGTTGTCCTCGAGGCCGAACTCGGTGGCGAGAATGCCGCGCTCGCGATCCGAGGTGGCCGGGGTGATGCGGTCGACCATGCCGTTGGGAAAGGCGACATTGTCGCTGACCCAGTTCGCCAGATCCTCATCGATCAGGCGGGCGAGGCCGATGACGCCATCCGAGGTGACATGGCCGTTGTGAGGGATGTTGTCGCAGGACATGACGGTGAACGGCACGATGCCGTCGGCGCGGCGGCGCATCAGCCCGGCCAGGATGAGGCCGAACACCGTCTTCGGCGTCGTGCCGGCCTGTGCGTCGGCGACGATATCAGGATGGGTCGGGTTGAACTTGCCCGAGGCCGGATCGATGAAATACCCGCCTTCGGTGATGGTCAGCGAGACGATCTTGATCGCCGGATCGGCGAGCTGGTCGATGATCGCATCCGCATCGCCGGGCGTCAGGAAGTCGATCATGACGCCGGTGACGCGGGCGCTCATATGATCGGAATCCTGCTCGACCACTGTCGTCAGCCAGTCCTGCTCCTGCAGCTTGGAACGGCCGAGCTTTTCGCCCTCGAAGACCCCGGCGCCGACCAGAGCCCAGTCATGACCGATCCCTGCGTTGAAGAGATCGTCGAGGTAGACCGCCTGATGCGAGCGATGGAAATTGCCGACGCCGAAATGGACGATACCGGGTTTGAGCCTGGAGCGATCATATCTGGGACCGGCGACCTTGGCGGGGAGTTCCGAGAGGATCGAGGAGGAGAGTTTCACGGTCATTTTTTTACCCTTTTGGCCGGGCTGCGGCCTTCGTGATCCCGGCCCATCAACTCATCCATTGGCCGCCATCGACATTGTAGGTCTGGGCGACGATGTATTCGGCGTCGTCGCTGGCCAGGAAGACCGCCATGCCGGTCAGGTCCTCCGGCTTGCCCATGCGGCCATAGGGCACGCCCTCGCCGACCAGCCGCTTCTTCTCGCCCTTCGGCCGGTTCTCATATTTGGCAAACAGCGCATCGACCTCATCCCACATATCGCTGTCGACGACGCCGGGCGCGATGCCATTGACGTTGATGCGGTGCTTGATCAGATCGAGCCCGGCGGACTGGGTCAGCGAAATCACCGCGGCCTTGGTGGCGCAATAGACGGCGACCAGCGGCTCGCCGCGGCGTCCTGCCTGGCTGGCGATGTTGATGATCTTGCCGCCCTTGCCCCTTGCGATCATCGAACGCGCCGCTGCCTGCAGCATGAACAAGGTGCCGGCGACGTTGACGGAGAACAATTTGTCGTAGCTCGCTTCGGTGATCTCGACGATCGGCGCCAGGTCGAACAAGGCAGCGTTGTTGATCAGGATGTCGAGGCCGCCCGTCTTTGTTTCGACCGCCTTGACCGCCGCCTGGATCGAAGCGAGGTCGCTGACGTCGAGCCTGACCGGATAGGCGTTGGCGCCGATCTCGGCGGCCGTCTTTTCGGCAGCCGCCAGATTGATATCGGCAATGGCCACCGTGGCACCCTCGCGCGTGTAGGCTTCGGCAAAAGCCCTGCCGATGCCGCGCGCCGAGCCGGTGATCAGCGCCGATTTGCCGTTCAGTCTCACTGCGTCAGCGCCTTTCCATCGGGGCCGAAGCGATGCATCCGGACCTTGTCGGGCGTCAAATAGATGGTGTCGCCGTGACGCACGGCGAGTTCGCCATCGGCGCGTACCGTCAGCGGACCGGCGCCGTCGGCCTGGACATGCAGGAAGGTGTCGGAGCCCAGATGCTCGGCGACGCCGACAAGGGCTTTCCAGTCACCCGCTGTGGTCGATATCCCCATATGCTCAGGACGAATGCCGATGGTCTTGGCGTTGTATTTGGCCGCCGGCGCACCTTCGATCAGGTTCATTTTCGGCGAACCGATGAAGCCCGCCACGAACAGGTTCTTCGGCGACTTGTAGAGTTCCATCGGCGAGCCGACCTGTTCGATGTTGCCGGCGTTGAGCACGACGATCTTGTCGGCCATGGTCATGGCTTCGATCTGGTCGTGGGTGACGTAGACCATCGTCGTCTTGAGCTGATGGTGCAGCTCGCTGATTTCGAGCCGCATGGTGCCGCGCAGTGCAGCATCGAGGTTGGACAGCGGCTCGTCGAACAGGAATGCCGAGGGCTGGCGCACGATGGCGCGGCCGATGGCGACGCGTTGCCGCTGGCCGCCGGAGAGCTGGCCGGGCCGGCGTTCGAGATAGTTGGTGAGGTTGAGGACCCGGGCTGCGTCCTTCACCTTCTTGTCGATCGTCGCCACATCCTCGCCCGCCATCTTCAGCGGGAAGCCGATGTTCTTGGCCACCGTCATATGCGGATAGAGCGCATAGGACTGGAATACCATGGCCAGCTTGCGCTTGGCCGGCGCCTCACCGGTGACGTCACGGCCATCGATGTTTATGGTGCCGCCGCTGGTGTCCTCGAGGCCGGCGATGAGGCGCAGCAGCGTGGACTTGCCGCAACCCGACGGCCCGACGAAGACGACGAACTCGCCATTCTCGATGACCAGGTCGAGACCTGGAATGATGACCGTCGATCCGAAATGCTTGGAGACGTTCTTGAGAGTGATGTTTCCCATGGTTTCCTCCCCCCGAAGGGTCTGGTGGATTGCTTCAGGCAAGGTTCGTTATTTTACCGCGCCGAATGTCAGGCCGCGCACCAACTGCTTCTGGCTGAACCAGCCCATGATCAGGATGGGGGCGATGGCCAGCGTCGAGGCCGCCGAAAGCTTGGCCCAGAACAGGCCTTGCGGGCTTGAGAACGAACTGATGAAGGCCGTCAGCGGCGCCGCCTCGGTGGTGGTCAGGCGGATGGTCCAGAACGCTTCGTTCCACGCCAGGATGATGTTGAGCAGCATGGTCGAGGCGATGCCCGGCACGGCCATGGGGGTCAGCACATAAACGATCTCGCCCCACAGGGTGGCGCCGTCCATGCGTGCCGCTTCCAGGATCTCGCCGGGGATTTCGCGGAAGTAGGTGTAGAGCATCCAGATCACGATCGGCAGGTTGATCAGCATCAGCATGATCATCAGGCCGATGCGGCTGTCGAGCAGTCCGGCATCGCGGAAGATGAGGTAGATCGGGAACAGCACGGCAACCGCCGGCATCATCTTGGTCGAGAGCATCCACATCAGGATGTCCTTGGTCCACTTGCCCGGCGAGAAGGCCATCGACCAGGCGGCCGGAACCGCGACTATCAGGGCCAGGATGGTCGAGCCGACCGAGAGCAGCACCGAGTTGAAGAAGAACTTGAAGTAGCCGCTCTGCGCCTGGACCTCGGTATAGCTCTCGAACGTCCCCGACGGGATCAGCGCGAAGCCCTGGATGGCCTCCTGCTCCGACTTGAACGAGGTGATGATCGTGTAGAGGATCGGGAAGAAGATCAGCAGCGCGACGATCCAGGCGGCGCCTGTCGCAATGACCTTGTGTTGGGTGGTGACTGCACGTGCCATCGTATCCTCCCTTACTTGTCCAGGTTCTTGCCCACCGCGCGCATGGCGAAGAAGGCGACGATGTTGGCGAGAATGACGGCGATGACACCGCCGGCCGATGCCTGGCCGATTTTGAACTCCAGCAATGCCTTCTGGTAGACGAGGAAGGGCAGGTTGGTGGAGGCATAGCCGGGTCCGCCATTGGTGGTGACCAGGATTTCGGCATAGACCGACAGCAGGAAGATGGTCTGGATCAGGATGACGACGGTGATGGCGCGCGACATGTGCGGCAGCGTCAGATAGATGAAGCGGCTGACGAAGCCGGCGCCGTCCATCTCGGCGGCTTCCTTCTGCTCGCCGTCGAGCGACTGCAATGCGGTCAGCAGGATCAGCGTGGCGAAGGGAAGCCATTGCCAGGCGACGATGATGATGATGGCCAGCATCGGATGCTGCCCGAACCAGTCGATCGGTTGAGCCCCGAAGAAGCGCGCAATGTCGGCAAAGACGCCGTATTGCGGGTGCATGATCATGTTCTTCCAGACAAGTGCAGCCACCGGCGGCATGACGAAGAACGGAGAGATGACGAGGATGCGGACGATCCCCTGTCCCCACATCGGCTGATCGATCAACAGCGCCAGCATGATGCCGCCGATCACGGTGATCAGCAGCACGCTGCCGACCAGGACGAGCGTGTTCAGGATCGATTGCAGGAATGCCGGGTTGGAATAGAACAGCGAGTAGTTCGAGAACCAGACGAAGCCGTCGCGGATCGGGTTCAGCGGATTGTATTGCTGGAAGGAGAACCAGAAGGTGATGACCAGCGGCACGATCATCCAGACGAACAGCAACACGACGGACGGCGCCATCATGAAGCGGGCAAGCGAACGGGTCTGCTGAGTAGCCATGACGGTCACCCTTCACTAGTCGGACTGAATTTTCACAGCGGGGAAAAAGCGGCCGCCCGAACTGGGACTCGGGCGGCCATCGCCGGTCAGGAGGCGACCGGCGTTCGGCACCGGGAGGAGCCTTACTTGATATAACCGCCTTCGGTCATGGTCGCCGTGGCGGCGTCCTGCGCCTGCTTGAGCGCGTCGTCTACGCTGGTCTGGCCGGCGAGCGCCGCCGAGAACAGCTGGCCAACGGTTGTGCCGAGGCCCTGGAACTCAGGAATGGCGACGAACTGCACACCGACATAGGGCACCGGCTTGACCGTCGGATGCGCCGGATCGGCGGCATTGATCGAGTCCAGCGTCATCTTGGCGAACGGGGCCGCCTTCTGGTACTCGGGATTGGCGTAGAGCGAGGAACGCGTTCCCGGAGGAACGTTGGCCCAGCCTTCCTTGGAAGCGACCAGTTCGGCATAGTGCTTGCTGGTCGCCCATGAGACGAACTTCTGGGCGGATTCCGCCTTCTGCGTGCCTGCGGGGATCGCCAGCGACCATGCCCAGAGCCAGTTGGCGCGCTTGCCGAGGCCATTGTCCGGCGCCAAAGCATAACCGACCTTGTCGGCCACCTTCGAGGCCTTCGGATCCGAGACGAAGGACGCCGCCACGGTGGCGTCGATCCACATGCCGCACTTGCCTTGCTGGAACAGAGCCAGATTCTCGTTGAAGCCGTTGGACGAAGCGCCTTCCGGACCGTCGGCCTTCATCAGGTCGACATAGAACTGCAGTGTGTTCTTCCATTCCGGTTGGTCGAACTGCGGCTTCCAGTTCTCGTCGAACCAGCGGGCGCCAAACGAGTTGGACATGGCCGTCAGGAACGCCGTGTTCTCGCCCCAGCCGGCCTTGCCGCGCAGGCATACGCCGTTCACGCCATTGGCGCGGTCGGTCATCTTGTCGGCCGCCTGCTTGATGAAGTCCCACGTCGGGGCATCGGGCATGGTCAGCCCGGCCTTCTCGATCAGGTCCTTGCGGTACATGACGAAGGAGCTTTCGCCGTAGAAGGGCGCGGCATAGAGCTTGCCGTCGACCGAGAGGCCGCCGGCGATGGCCGGGATGATGTCCTTGGCGTCATAGTCGTCGCCGAGCTTGTCGAGCGGCAACAGCCAGCTCTGCTTGGCCCAGATCGGAACCTCGTAGGTGCCGATCGTCATCACGTCATACTGGCCGCCCTTGGTTGCGATATCGGTGGTGACGCGCTCGCGCAGCACGTTCTCTTCGAGCGTGACCCAGTTCAGCTGGATGTCGGGGTTCGCCTTGGTGAAGTCGTCCGTCAGCTTTTGCATGCGGACCATGTCGCCATTGTTGACCGTGGCGATGGTGATGGATTCGGCGTGTGCGGCAAAAGCGAAAGCGCTGGCCGACAACAAGCCCAGGGTGAGCGTGCGCAGTTTCATCAAATTCCTCCCATGAACCAAGATGAGCATTTGCCTTGGTAATGGGCAATTACTCACTTGGCATAAATTATGTCAAGCCAGATTCGATGCTGCAGCGCAGCACGCAAGGCGGAGCGCGGCGTTGCGCGCGTAGAGGATATTGAACGGATTTGGGAAGCTGTTTGCAGGGGATGTGAGAGCGCGTTGATGCCGACCCATCGCAACCCAATCGTCGCGCCAGGGGAGCGATAGGGCCGAGTCCATCAGCCGTGGGACGGGTAGCTTCCCACGGAATATTCGAAAACCCTGCCGTCGCGTGTTTGCTTGGCTCTGGTCAGCACTTCCGTCACCTGGATCCAGCTGGGCTCGTCCTTGCGCAGCCTAACTTCCCGGCCGATTGCCTTCACGGCAGCTTGAAACGGCGTAAATGCTTCGATCACCTGCGTCGTGCGCACGGTGTTGTTTTCAATTTCTTCGACGCGATAGACTTTCATCAGCCGGCTGATCGACCCTGTTTCAATCTGCAGACGATTGATCCTGCTCAATTGGGTCGTCACAAGCACAAGCCTATGCCGGGCGAGTGATATCGACAGCGTTTTTGTCAAGCTTGGTTAACCGGGTGGCCCGATCGCAGCTGTTTGTCCGCGAAAGCGAGCATTCGTCGCGGATCCATGGCTCGCTTTGCATCTCGGAAATCAATCCGCGAATCGCTCGCCCTCAGGCGCAGGCGATCTCGGCCAGGATCCAGTCCCGGAAGGCTTTTATCTTCGGCACGTTGCGACGCGCCGTCGGGTAGACCAGCCAATAGGCGTGGCCGTCGTCGCCGACCAGGTCGAAGGGCTGGATCAGGCGGCCGGCGGCGAGCTCGGTCTTGAACAATGCGGTGGTCAGGATCGCCACACCATGGCCGGCGATGGCCGCGTTCGCCTCATAGGCCTGCGCGCCCATGCTGGTGCCGGTGCGCCTGGCAAGTTCGTCCGCCGGGACGCCGGCAAGGGCGAACCATTCCCGCCACCAGATGTCGCCGGGATCGAGAATGGGCAGCTTGAACAGGTCGGCGGGTTCGTGGACGCCACCTATGGTGGCAGCGAGTGCCGGGCTCAGCACCGGGGTGAAATCGGCCTTGAACAAAAGATGGGTCTCCACTCCAGGCCACTTGCCGCTGCCGGAGCGGATAGCGATGTCCATGTCCTCGCGGGCAAAATCGATCACCCTGTTCGAGGTATCGACGCGCACCGCCAGCGACGGATGCGCGACCTGGAAGGAGCCGAGGTGCTGCGCCAGCCAGTTCGAGGCAAAGGTCAGCAGCGTCGAGACGCACAGCACACCATCGGCGCCCCCACGCGCGGCGGAATAGGCGCTTGAGAGCAGGCTGAACGCCTCGCTGACGGCGGGCGCCAGGCGCTGGCCGGGTTCCGTCAGCACAATCTGGCGCGGCTGGCGCAGGAACAGCGGCGAACCGATGCGCTCTTCCAGAAGCTTGATCTGGTAGCTGGCGGCGGCCTGCGTCATGCCGAGTTCCTGCGCGGCCTTGGTGAAGGAGAGATGCCGCGCGACGGCTTCGAACACCCTGATGGCCTGCAGCGGCGGCAACTGGGCGAGCTGTGGTGCCTTGAGATCGGGCATAAGCCCTCCTTATGGGTCGTGATCGACGTTTGATTGGCGGCAAGAGCCAATCAGGCCGATATCTGGTGTCAACGATCAATCAAGTTCAAGCATAGCGGAGGCTGAAGATCATGACCACGGCACAGCAAAAACTCCATTCCACCCCGGCGCAGAGCTGGTTTTCCCTGCTGGTGCATGAATTTTCCCTGCTTGTGCACCGCCGGCGCGGCTACGTCGACGTCCGGGAGTTGTCGCCGCATCTGCAGCGCGACATGGGTTTTCTCGACGGCAACGACCCGTCCGGGCGCTGCAAATAAACGTGTTGGATTTTATCGATGGGCCGCTTAATCTATCAGGAACTGTCGAGCAAGGCCGTGGCGGTCCGCTCGTCGGTGATGAGGCCATTGACCAGCCGGCGGTTCACAGCGGCCAGGATGCCCGGCAATTTGCGCTCGCCCATGGCGAGCGCAATGACCAGCGACTTTTCGCGTGACGGCAAGGCTGCCGACGATACCCGGTCGTTGGTGATGCCCTCGATCATGCGGCCTTCCCGATCGAACACCCAGCCGACGATCTCGGCGACGCCGCCAGCCTTTTGCAACGCCTTCAGCTCGCTTTCCGAGATAAAACCGTCCTCGTAGAGCGGCGCCTTCGGGCCGAGATCGCCGATGCCGACAAAGGTCACGTCGGCTTCCGCGGCCAGCGCCAGCGTCGGTTGGATCATCGGCTGGGCAAGCAGCATCTCGCGCTCTTCCGGCGACGAGGCGATGACCGGCAGCGGCATCGGGAACGAGCGCGCCTTGACCCGGTCGGCCATGGTGAAGATGACGTTGTAGAAGGCGGCCGAACCGTCGGGCGAGATGTTGCCGGTCAAGGACACAACCTTGTGCTGCGAGCATTCCATCGGCGGCAATTGCTCGATCGCCGCCTTCAGCGTGCGGCCGGTGCCGATGGCCAAGACGATGGGCGTCGGTGACCGCAGCCGCCGCTCGATCTCGGCCGCGGCCGCCTCGGCAATGCCGATCGTGGTCGAGGATGAGGTCGGATCGCTCGGCACCACTTCGACCAGGTCGAGCGCGAAGCGCGACTTCAGCCTTGCGGCAAGGTCGAGGCAATTGGCGATCGGGTGGTCGACCCGCACCTTGATCAGCCCCTCCGACACCGCCAGCGACACCAGCCGCTGCGCCGTCTGCCGGGAAATGCCGAGCGTGGCGGCGATCTGGTCCTGGGTGTTGCCGGCAACATAATAAAGCCAGCCGGCGCGCGCTGCCTCGTCCAGCCTGCTGCTGCCGCCATCTTGTCGCGAATTCAAAATGTGCCTCCAGCCCTGCCCCTTGGCGCGCCCTTGGGCGAAGCGTCATAGTCTTGCAGGGAATGTGTCGGCGCGCAATTGTCTATCGGCAGGGCAATTGCTTGCTGCTTCGATCCGGCCGCCGCGCGGCAACCAACCCAGCGAAAATCGCCAGCGGACGGGCTCGGCGGTTTATCTCCTGATACAAACGCTTTAAGGGGATCGGCAAAGGAGCCTCGCATGACGCCGAAAGCGGTTTTCTGGGATATGGACGGCACGCTGGTCGACAGCGAGCCGCTGCATGAGGCGGCCTTGGTGGCGGCGCTGCGCAGCGTCGGTATCACGCCGCCGGCCGACCTGCATGAGCGGGTGCTGGGCGTCGCCGCCGCACCGGTCTACGAGATGCTGCGCAGCGAGTTCGGCCTCGACCTGCCCTTCGACGACTGGATCGTGCGCAAATACGATCACTACATGCCGATGGCCGAGACGCTGAAGCCGCGCCCCGGCGCGATCGAAGTGTTCAACGAGTTGCGCGCGCTCGGCGTGCAACAGGCGGTGGTGTCCAATTCCGACCGGGTGATCGTCGATGCAAATCTGAGCGCCGTCGGCCTGATCTATCCCGGCATGCGCACGATCAGCCGAAACGACGTGCGCGAAGGCAAGCCGCATCCCGAACCGTTCCTGCGCGCCGCATGGCTGGCCGGCGTCGATCCTTCAGACGCGGTGGCCGTCGACGACAGCGTTACCGGCGCCACATCAGGCCTGGCCGCGGGGATGCGGACGATCTTCTGGCCGGAAGCGCCGATGGCAGGACCGAAGGGCGCTGTCGTGATCAACAGTGCGGAAGAGTTGCGGGCTCAGTTGGGACTCTGAGTGAGCCTATGAACGTCGGCGCTGCCCCTCATCCTCCCTTCAGCTTGGCCATGCATTGTCTAATGTTGCGCTGGTCGACCCCCACTCCGTCTCGGCTTCGCCGAGCCAAGCTTTTTGCCGTCAAACGCTCGTCCAGAAAGCTCCCTTCCTTTCCCTCCGGAGGGAAAGGTGGCGCTGCGAAGCAGCGACGGATTGGGGGAACCACCTGGCAACCAAGCCTTACGCCGATCAGTCATAACAAATCACAGAAGGTGAGTGCGTAGCGTAAACGGGAGAAGCACGGATGGTCGCTTAGCTCCGGTACACCGGCTCCTCCTCGTCGAGGATCGCCTTCAGCTCGGCGAGATGACGCTCCGCCTGGCCGGGATAGTCGTCCATCTCGCTGGCGGCCTTTTCGGCAATGGCGTCGGAGAGCGTGCGCAGAGGCCGGCCGGTCCACAGCGCCTTGATGTAGGTCTCTGCGGCGCGCTCGAAATAGAACATGCGGTTGAAGGCGTCGGCAACGGTGTCGCCGATGACCATGACGCCGTGATTGCCCATCACCATCACCTTGACCTTAGGGTCGGTGAGCAGTTGCGAGCAGCGCTCGCCTTCCTCCTCGAAGGCCAGCCCGCCATAGTGGGCATCGACGACGTGGCGGTTGAAGAACATGGCCGAGTTCTGGTCGATCGGCGGCAGAGTCGAGTCGGCCAGCGACGCAAGCACAGTGGCATGAATGGAATGCACATGCATGGCGCAGCGCGCATGCGGCACGTTGCGGTGAATGGCGCCGTGCAGACCCCAGGCGGTCGGGTCGGGCGCATTCGGGCCGGACAATGTCTCGGGATCGTTGGCGTCGATCAGCAAAAGGTCGCTCGCCTTGATGCGCGAGAAATGCACCTGGTTGGGGTTCATCAGGAATTTGCTGCCGGCCTCGTTGACCGACAGCGAGAAGTGGTTGGCCACGGCTTCATGCATGTTGAGCCGCGCCGTCCAGCGGAAGGCGGCGGCAAGGTCGACGCGCTCCTCATAATAGGGCAGGTTGGTCAGCGGCTCTTTCTGCAAACGGGCGATGCTCATCAAAAAATCCTCCATTTCCCCGAGAATGCCGCGCCCAATGCCGACCAGCAACCGGTAAGTACTGGGTCAGGCCGCCGAGCGAGCCGACTGCAGCCCGCCATGTTCGACGATGAATTCGATGACTTCCTGCAGTCCCTTGCCGCGCGACAGGTCGGTGAAGCCGAACGGGCGCTTGCCCCGCATTCGGGCGGCGTCGCTCTCCATGACATCGAGGTTGACGTTCACATAGGGCGCCAGATCGCTCTTGTTGATGACCAGGAAATCGGAACGGGTGATCGCCGGCCCGCCCTTCCTGGGGATTTCCTCGCCCTGGCAAACCGAGATGACATAGAGGGTCAGGTCGGCAAGGTCCGGCGAGAAGGTGGCGGCAAGATTGTCGCCGCCGGATTCGATGAAGACGATGTCGAGATCGGGGAATTTCCTGTTCAGCCCGGCGATCGCCTGCAAATTGATCGAGGCGTCCTCACGGATGGCGGTGTGCGGGCAGCCGCCGGTCTCCACGCCGACGATGCGGTCCTCAGGCAGCGCCTGCAGGCGGGCCAGCATCATGGCGTCTTCCTTGGTGTAGATGTCGTTGGTGACGACGGCGATGGAGAAATCGTCGCGCAGCGCCTTGCAGAGCTTTTCGGTGAGCGTCGTCTTGCCGGAGCCGACGGGACCGCCGATGCCGATACGCAGGGGACCGTTTGCCTGAGTCATACCGAAAACTCCGTCATGCCGAAAACTCCGTGATGGCGAGGATGGCGAAGCTGAGCCCGATCAACAGGCAGAGCGGCGAATAGAAGCTGATATCGAGCCGCGCAAAAGGCTGTTCCGGCGCCACACGGCGCCACCACGGCGTGAAGCCGGCAATGCCGCGGCCGAGGAAGACCAGCCCTATGAGCAGCGCTGTGGCGGAAAGGCCTTCCCTTGGAAAGGGGGTGGCGAAGACCCCTGTCAGCGCCAGCGGCCACAGTGTCGCCAGGCACAGGCACGCGGCAACGGCGAAACAGGCAAACGGCGTCGGCATCTCGTCGACGCCGCGAAAGCCGACGACGGCGTGGGCGCAGGAGACGCCGTCCCTGCCCGGCCAGATGCCGCCAAGGCCCCAATAGACATGCAGCGCGGTGATCAGCAGCAGGACGGCCGAGAGGGCGAAGGCGAGGACGATCATGAGCGGAACAGCCTGGAATACTGCGTCTCGTGCTTCATCGCCATGATGTCGGAGATGAAGGCGCAGCCGCCGAGATCGTCCAATGTCGAGCCGGCGGCGCGCGCGGCCGTCGACAGCGCCAACGGCTCGAAGCCGGCGAGCAAGGCCATGGCGTCCGTCTGGCCGACGATTCCGAGTCGGATCGCCGCCTGAACGAGGTTGGAGAAGAAGGCCTGCAGGAAGGCCGACATCGCGTCCTGAAGCGCGATGCCGTTGCCGCCGGCAACGGCGCCGACGGCGACACAGTAGGCGCATTCGGCCGGCAGGCGGCCCAATACCGGATTCGCCCACGCCGCTGCCGCTTTCAGGAAGGCGGCGCCTTGCAGCATGGTTTCGGTGTGGCGCTCACGCGAGCCGGCCAGCGCTTCGGCGAGATCGGCAATTTCATGGAGGTCGCCTTCATGGAGGTCGCCGCCGTCGCGGGCGCGGCGCCAGCTTTCCGCGAAGAGCACGGCGTCGTTCCAGCCCGAGCCCATCTCGACCAGCGTCTCCAGCCAGAAGGCGAGGCTGGCGGTATCGGCAACCAGCCCGTCTTGCACGGCAGGCTCGAGTCCATGGCTGTAGGCAAAGCCGCCAACGGGAAAGGCCGGCGACAGCCACGCCATGAGCCGCAGCAAAGCGATGCCGGATGGCTGGTCAGTCATGATCGTGATGATGCCCGTCATGGGAATGGCTGTGCGAATGCGACTCGCTGTGTGCGTGGGAACGTCCATCATGGGAATGCGCTTCGGCGTGCGCATGCGCATGGCCGTGCTCGTGACCATGCGCACCTTGGGCGGAATAGGCGCCGCGCACCGGCTTGAACGGTTCGGAGACTTCGCGCACCGTGGCGCCCAGCCCTTCCAGCATAGCCTTGATGACATGGTCGCGCAAAATCAGGATGCGGCTGGGCTCGATCGCAGCCGCCAGATGCCGGTTGCCGATATGCCAGGCGAGTTCGGTCAGATGCACGGCGTGGCGGGCGCGGATGTCGTAGACCTCTTCGGGTGCGGCAGTGATCTCGATATGTGCGCCATCCTCCAACACCAGCCGGTCGCCATCGTTCAAGGTCACGGGTTTCGGCAGGTCGACCAGCACCTTGCTGCCGTCGGCAAGCTCGATGGCGCGGCGGCGCAAATGACGCTCGTCATGGGGCAGGACGGCACGGCCGGATGGGGCCGTGGTTCCGGCAGTGCCGGCAGGCACCACCGAGACGGCGCGCGGGAACTTGGTGAAGTCGGTGTTCAGGTTGAGTTTCATCGCATGGCTCCACCGTTAGCCTGGGCTCTCGCACGGGCAGGCCGCGCCAGGACGCGGTCGAAATACGCGTTGACGCGCTCGGATTCGATCGGAAATTTTCCGGCGCGGGCCCAGCCGCCCATGTCGCCCAACAGCACGTCGACGGCGGAAAACCGGTCGCCCAGCGCAAACTCCCGATCCCCCAGCCGGCCGTCGAGCGCCTTGGCCTCCGAGGCGAAATCGTAGGCGGCGGCGGGGCCGACATCGACCCGCACGTCCTTCGGCAACAGGAAGCGGTGGCGCAGCTTGTTCCACAGCGGCGCTTCGAACTCGGACTGGGCAAAATGCATCCAGGAATCCATCTCGGCGCGGCCAGCGAGGCCGTGATTGGCGCCCAAACCCTTGTCGGCGTGCTTGTCGGCGAGATAGACGCAGATCGCCGCCGAATCCGTCACCGTCAGTTCGCCATCGATCAGGATCGGCACCTTGCCCGACGGGTTGAGCGCATAGGCTTCCGGCGAGCGCAATTTGACCTCGACGAATTCATAGGGCTGCCCGAGTTCCTCAAGCATCCACAGAACGCGGCTGACGCGGGAGCCACGCGATCCGATAACCTTGTACATGGTCGAACCCTCTTTCCTGCGACCCTAAACCATAGCCACTGTTCAGACGATGGTGTCGAAGAGCCGCAGGATGAACGATATCTGATAGATCAGCGTGCCGACGACGAAGGCAATGTGAAAACGGCGGTCGCGCACCAGTATGGCGGCTATGCACAACACCACGAAAACCGGCGTTCGGAACAGATATTCATTGCCGTAGCGGGCGAAATGCTCGGGACCTTTCAGCAGCGTGTCGACGACATCGAGCAGATAGGTGGTCGCCAGCAGGCCGAAGAACCAGCCGCGGCGCGAATAGAAGAAATCCTCGTAGCTGGTGTAGTCGAGCATCGAATCCGGAAACAGCAGCGCGCACAGCAGGAACAGCGTGATGGCGTAGAAGATCAGGAACAGGTACTTGCCGAAAGTCCAGACCTCTATGGTGTAGAGGCCGAACTCCCACCACCAGAAATGCACCAGCAGCAACAGCATGGAGGCGACCCAGCCGAGGTGCACGGGATAGAGCCTGTACTGGCCGGGATGCTGGACGATGCGCGCCACCCCCGACAGCAGGCGAGCGACGCCAAGTCCGATCACCATGCCCATGACGATGCGGATATGCGGGAAGATGTCGTGGGCGGAGGCTATTTCGGTGGCCATGACCTGCTACGCGGTTTCTTTGAGCCGCATATTGCGGCGGCACCGACCGGCTCGCAATGGAATTTGCCGGGTCGATCAAATCGCCACTCGCCTCAAAACAGGAAATACCGCTGCGCCATCGGCAGCACGGTTGCCGGCTCGCAAGTCAAGAGTTCGCCATCGGCGCGAACCTCATAGGTTTCGGGATCGACCTCGATATGCGGCGTGGCGTCGTTGAGGATCATCGAGTGCTTGCCGATGCCGCCACGGGTATTTTCGACCGCGACGAACTGCTTGTCGACGCCGAGCCTGCCATGCAGGCCGGACTCCAGCGCCGCCTTCGAAACGAAGGTCACCGACGAGTTGGTCCTGGCCTTGCCATAGGCGCCGAACATCGGGCGGTAGTGCATGGGCTGGGGGGTCGGGATAGAGGCGTTGGGGTCGCCCATCGGGGCTGCGGCTATCATGCCGCCGATCAGCACCATGTCCGGTTTGACGCCGAAGAAGGCTGGGTTCCACAGCACCAGATCGGCGCGCTTGCCGACCGCGATCGACCCGATGTCCCTGGACAGCCCATGCGCGATGGCCGGGTTGATGGTGTATTTGGCGATGTAGCGGCGGACGCGGAAATTGTCGTTGTTGCCGGTCTCCTGCGGCAATGACCCGCGCTGGCGCTTCATCTTGTCGGCGGTCTGCCAGGTGCGGATCGCCACCTCGCCGACACGGCCCATGGCCTGCGAGTCCGACGAGATGATCGAGAAGGCGCCGATATCGTGCAGAATGTCTTCCGCCGCGATGGTCTCCTTGCGGATACGGCTTTCGGCAAAGGCGATGTCTTCAGGGATCGACGGCGACAGATGGTGGCAGACCATCAGCATGTCGAGATGCTCGGCCAGCGTGTTGACGGTGTAGGGCCGCGTCGGGTTGGTCGAAGACGGAATGACGTTGGGCAGGCCGCAGACCTTGATGATATCGGGCGCATGGCCGCCGCCGGCGCCTTCGGTGTGGAAGGCGTGGATGGTGCGGCCCTTGATGGCGGCGACGGTGTTCTCCACAAAGCCGGATTCGTTCAGCGTGTCGGTGTGGATCATCACCTGCACGTCGTAATCGTCGGCAACCGACAGGCAGCAATCGATGGCCGCCGGCGTCGTCCCCCAGTCCTCGTGCAGCTTCAGCGAGCAGGCCCCGCCCAGCACCATTTCCTCCAGCGCTGCCGGCAGCGAGGCGTTGCCCTTTCCGGACAGGCCGATGTTCATCGGGAAAGCGTCGAAGGACTGGATCATGCGCGCCATGTGCCAGGGTCCGGGCGTGCAGGTGGTGGCCAGCGTGCCATGCGCCGGGCCGGTGCCGCCGCCGAGCATGGTGGTGATGCCCGACATCAGCGCTTCGTCGATCTGCTGCGGACAGATGAAGTGGATGTGCGCGTCGAAGCCGCCGGCGGTGAGGATCTTGCCCTCGCCGGCGATGATCTCTGTACCGGGGCCGATGATGATGGTGACGCCGTCCTGCGTGTCGGGATTGCCGGCCTTGCCGATCGCCGCGATGCGGCCGTCCCTGAGACCTATATCGGCCTTGAAGATGCCGGCCGTGGCATCGACCACCAGCGCGTTGGTGATGACCGTGTCGACCGCGCCGCCGGCGCGCGACACCTGGCTCTGGCCCATGCCGTCGCGGATGACCTTGCCGCCGCCGAATTTCACCTCCTCGCCATGGACGGTGAGGTCCTTTTCGACCTCGATAAACAGCTCGGTATCGGCCAGGCGCACTCTGTCGCCGACCGTCGGGCCATACATCTGCGCGTAGGCGGCGCGGGTAATTCTAGCCATCAGTCAATGCTCCCCAAACGAGAGTCCGGCCGCAGCCGAACTCCACATCGTCGCCATCCAATGGTCATGCAATGACCCGCTCGGCGACACCTTCTGATCCCATTTGGCCGTTGAGGTGGCCGTGCCACCCCAAACCGCCCGTTTGCCAAACCCTTGGCCAAATCGATGAAAGGAAAATACATGCGCAAAATCATCGTTCTTGCAGCCGCCGCCACGCTGGCCTCCGCAACCGTAGCCGGCGCCCAGCAGCAGCCCACGCCGCAACCGAAGCCGGCGGCGCCCAGCGCTCAGCCGGCGGCGCCGGCGATCCAGAAGGTCAACATCGTCGATATCAGCGAATTGCCCAAGGCCACCCAGACGCAGGTCAATCAGGTGATCGCCCAGCGTGGCGATGCCGGGCTGCAGAAACTGCGCTCTTCGATCGACGCGACGCCGCAGATCAAGTCGGCGCTCGAAGCCAAGGGGCTCACCTCGGCACAGGTGGTCGCCGCCAGCATGACCACCGATGGCGCGCTGACCCTTGTCACCAAGAAGGCAAGCTGAAAGAAGCGCTTGGCGGGCCGGCACCCGGCCCGCCAGCCCACAGGGAACCTTCGACCGACAGGAGGCGTTTCGTTCCTTTGGCGCCGAACGGCGTTGCACAGAAAAGTCCACCAGGAGCGAGCAATGCCTGTCTTTGCCGACACCAGATGGCTCCAGAGCCTTGCTGCCTGCACATTTCTCGCAGCTTTCGGCCCGCAAGCCGCGCAAGGTCTTGAAAGCGCTGACGCCGTCAACCGGGCCGACACCGTCAACAGGATCGTCGGCTCCGATGTCCGGCAGGAGGAGGCGCGGACGGAACCACAGACCAACAAGATCATCACCGCGATCGAGCGGACGCGTGAGAACATCGGCGCCGTGCGCAAGACGTCCAAGCTCGATACGGTAGATATCGTCTTCCTCACCGACGCGGCGCGCAGCGAAGGCGGCCCGCCGCCGGCCGTCGAGAGCAAGGTCGAACAGCATCAGGACGACATTGCGGAACTGCGCAAGGAGATCGACGCCAACGCCTTGCTGTTCAACGCCATCGATTCGCGGCGCGTGCTTACGGAAGACGTCCTTGCGGTGGAATTCGACGGGTCGGCAAGAATTGTCATCTACGCGGCGGCCAGGCCGTCGAACTGACCTCAGGGCGCTCGACCCCGTCGATCTCACAGCCTGCCCATGATCTTCTGCTGAAAACCGTAGACCTCGCGTTTTCCTCCGAACGGCACCAGCGTGACGTCCCGCTCTTGTCCCGGTTCGAAGCGCATCGCGGTGCCGGCGGCAATGTCCAGACGCCTGCCGCGCGCTTTGTCGCGATCGAATTTCAACCCCTCATTGGTCTCGAAGAAATGGTAGTGGCTGCCGACCTGGATCGGCCGGTCGCCGCTGTTGGCCACCTTCAGCGTCACCGTCGGCAGCCCCTTGTTGAGCTCGATGTCGCCGCTTGCGGTGATGATTTCGCCGGGAATCATCGTTAGCCTCACAAAACGCCGAAGACCAGGCCGACGGCGACTGCAGCACAAGCGGCGCCAGCGGCGCGGGCAAGCCCGCGAAAGCGCATGCCGAGGCCAAGGCCGGCAGCGATGCCCATGGCATGGAGAAGTGCGGTGGCAACGGCAAAGCCGGCCATATAGTCAAGTCCACCGGCATTTTCCGGCACTTCGGTGCCGTGGGCATGGCCATGGAACAGCGCGAACAGGCCGATGATGGCGACTCCGGCCGAGACCGGCAGATCGACCGCCAACGCCACCAGCAAGCCAAGCGCGACGACGGAGGCAAGGATGCCCGGTTCGACGAAAGGCACCGGCACGTGGAGCATGCCGAGCGCGCCGCCGACCAGCATGACGCCGACAAAGGCCAGCGGCCAGGCCCAGATCGCCTTGCCGCCCTTGAGCGCCGCCCACAGGCCGACGGCTACCATGACGGTCATATGGTCGAGGCCGGACAGCGGATGCGCGAAGCCCGCCGCGAAGGACGAGGTCGTGCCGATGCCGACATGGGCATAGGCGGGCATCGCCGCCGCCAGCAGCAGGATCGCTGCAAGCGTGGTGCGTTTGGTTGAAGCAGAGATCATCGGTCTTCCCTTCGAAGTCACGAAAACAATCACGCAGCCTTGCGCGGGCCGCAGCCCTCGGCCTTGAGCACGCGTTGGGTCGAGGCCGGATATTTCACCAGTTTCTCCACTGGGCGGATCGGGCGTGCGGAAAAATTGCCGCCGCAGTTCGGGCAGACGCCGCCCAGCACATGTTCAGCGCAGTCAGCGCAGAAGGTGCATTCAAAGGTGCAGATCAGCGCGTCCGCCGCTTCCGGCGGCAGGTCCTTGTCGCAGCATTCGCAATTCGGTCGCAGCTCCAGCATCGTTTTCTCCTCACCTGATCGGTTCGTGAACGGTCACCAGCTTGGTGCCGTCGGGAAAGGTCGCCTCGACCTGCACGTCGTGGATCATCTCGGCGATGCCTTCCATCACCTGCGCGCGGGTGATGACATGGGCGCCGGCCTCCATCAGTTCGGCGACCGGGCGGCCGTCGCGGGCGCCCTCGACGACGAAATCGGTGATCAGCGCGATCGCTTCGGGGTGATTGAGCTTGACGCCGCGTTCCAGCCGCTTGCGCGCCACGATCGCCGCCATGGCGATGAGCAGCTTGTCCTTTTCACGCGGCGTCAGGTTCATGCGCTTTCCTGGATTTGGCCTGGATTTGGCTCAGAGTGACCATAATTTGGGCAGACCCGCCCGCCCGTTGAGCAGTTCGACGAGCGGAACCAGCCGCTTGCGCAGCTGATAGCCGTCCTCGGCAAACAGCCTCGCAAGAAGCTTGCCAGATTTTTTGACGCTCCAGGCGCTGGCATCGCCGTCGGCGCCGACGATGTCGCGGGCCGGATCGAGCAAGCCTTCGGCCTGCGGCGAGACCATCAGCAGCGTCGCAGCGGCAATGGCGCCGCCGGCGACCGCCGGGCGGCCAAGTGCCGCCGCGATAGCCGGCCCGATGCGGAAATCCTCGGCATGAACGAGCGCACCATCCTGGCGGACACGCCAACGGTCGTGGAAATGGCCGTGCGCGGCCTCTTCGCCCATGGCGAGGCGGCCGAATATGGTGGCTTCAAGCAGCAATGCCTCGGCGCCTGCGGCAAGCTCGACCTCGAGCGTGCGGGCAAAGGCCGAGCGGTCGAAGACGATGGTTTCCTGGGGCAGCCAGGCGATACGCCCGCCCGCGCCGACGCTGAGCTTCACCCGAACTTCGGCGCGGTCGCTAGCGGCACGATAGATCTTTTCGCAGGCCTGGGTGGTTATCGAGGCGGAGGCACCTGGCCCGACATCGATTTCCCAGCCGAGCCGATCGCCGCCGGTCAGACCGCCGGCGGTGTTGATGAGCACGGCTTCGAGCGGATCGGCCGCAACGGCCGGCATGCGGATTTTGGCGGAGCCGTCCTGATAGAGGCGCAAAAGCCGGGTGCGTCCATCCCTGACGCCGCACGCAAGCCGGGCCGCCCCGGCCGCGCGCTGGGCCGGAAGAGCTGGGATCAAGACATGCTGCAACGTATCCACGGCGCTAACGTTAAGCACTCCCGGCGCTTTGTCGATATGGTGCTTGTTGATATAGCTTGTTGCTTGACAGCGTTTCCGTTTCTATAGAGGGAGCCTCTTTGGAACGGTCATGCTGCGCCTGGCGGGTTTTTGAAGGCGACGGCGATTTCAGTCCAGGCAACAGGGGCGCCAACCAATCGGCACCGCGACGTTATAAAATTGGGGAAGGAATCGAATGGCTGACGAGCTGGCAACGGAAATCATCGCCAAGATCAGGGCACATGCGGAGCCCGGTGGCGAAGAGATCACCACCAATACGGAATTGACCGCGCTTGGCATCCATTCCCTGGAACTGACCGAGATCATCTTCGATCTCGAGGAGCAGTACGGCATCGAGATCGAGATGAACACGGTCGATGCCTGGAGCAATCTCAAGAATGTCGGCGATATGGTTGAGGCTGTTCGCGCGCTGATTGCGAAAAAAGCCTGAGCTGAATGCAAAAGCGCGTCGTCATTACCGGCATCGGCGGCATATGCGGGCTCGGCGCCAATGCGCCTGCAATCTGGAACGAAATGCGGGCCGGCCGATCGGCCATCGGTCAAATCAGCAATCCCGGTTTGCATGATTTGAAGGTCAAGGTCGGCTGCGAAATCAAGACGCTGCCCGACCATGGCATCAGCCACAAGCAGACCGTGTCGATGGACCGCTTCAGCCTTTTGGCGACGATTGCCGCGCGCGAAGCCATGCAGCATGCCGGCCTGACATCGACTGAAGCAACCACCTACCGGATGGGCGCGGTTGTCGGCGTCGGCGTCTGCGGCTGGGAGGCGATCGAGGAGAACTATCGCGCCATCCTGGTCGACGGCAAGAACCGGGCCGGCATCTTCACCGTGCCGAAAGTGATGCCGAGTGCGGCATCCGGCCATGTCAGCATGAATCTCGGCCTGCGCGGGCCGGTGTTCGGCGTCACTTCGGCCTGCTCCTCGTCCAATCACGCCTTTGCCTCGGCGGTCGACCAGATCCGGCTCGGCCGCGCCGATGTCATGGTCGCCGGCGGCACCGACGCGCCGCTGCTTTGGGGCATCCTGAAGGGCTGGGAGGCCCTGCGGGTGCTGGCGCCCGATACCTGCCGGCCGTTCTCGGCCGATCGCCAAGGCCTGTCGCTCGGCGAAGGTGCTGGAATGGCGGTGCTGGAAACGTATGAACACGCCATGGCGCGCGGCGCGACCATTCTGGCCGAATTTGCCGGAGCCGGCCTTTCCGCCGACGCTTCCGATATCGTCGCGCCGACTGTCGAGGGACCGACGGCGGCGATGCGCGCCTGCCTGGCGGACGCCGGGCTCAATCCCGAGGACGTCGACTATCTCAACGCCCACGGCACCGGCACCAAGGCCAACGACCAGATCGAGACGGCGGCAATCAAGCGCGTCTTCGGCGACCATGCCTATAAGCTGTCGGTGTCGTCGACCAAGTCGATGCATGCCCATTGCCTCGGCGCCTCGGGCGGCCTGGAAATGATCGCCTGCGTGATGGCGATCCGCGAAGGCATCGTGCCGCCGACGGCCAATTTCCGGCAGGCCGACCCCGACTGCGATCTCGACATCACGCCGAATGTGGCGCGCGAGCGCAAGGTGCGCGCGGCGATCAGCAACGGTTTTGCCTTCGGCGGCACCAATGCCGTGGTGGCGTTCAAGGCGGTCTGACGGCAAGCGACTGGCCTGAGCGACTGGCCCTGAATGACTGCGAAGACGGTGTGTGCACCTTCGACCGGTTGATCGGCAAAGAAGCCGAGGATAATCCTTCGCAACTCGCCAGACGGCGCGATACCGCGCCAAATTCCCGACCGGAGCTTTCGATGACCGACCTGTCCGCCTTTCCGATCACCAAGCGCTGGCCGGCCAGCCACCCCGACCGCCTGCAGCTCTATTCCGCGACGACGCCGAATGGGGTGAAAGTCTCGATCGCGCTGGAAGAACTCGGCCTCCCCTACGAGGCGCATCTGGTGGATATCGGCAAGGACCAGAGCTGGACGCCGGAATTCCTGTCGCTGAACCCGAACGGCAAGATACCCGCGATCATCGACCCCGACGGGCCGGGCGGCAGGCCATTCGGCCTGTTCGAATCCGGCGCCATCCTGCTCTACCTCACCGACAAGACCGGCAAGCTGATCCCTGCCGATCCGGCGCGGCGCTACGAGACCATCCAATGGGTGTTCTTCCAGATGGCGGCGATCGGGCCGATTTTCGGACAGGTCGGGTTTTTCAACAAATTCGCCGGACGCGAGATCGCCGACAAGCGGCCGCTGGATCGCTACCGCAATGAATCGCGGCGGCTGATCGGGGTGCTGGAGACGCGGCTGAAGGGTCGAACCTGGATCATGGACGACGACTATACCATCGCCGACATTTCGATGCTGGGCTGGGTGCGCAATCTGATCGGCTTCTACGAGGCGCGCGAACTCGTCGGCTTCGACGACTTCCCCACCGTCGCGGCATGGCTGGAGCGCGGGCTGGCGCGGCCCGCGGTGCAGCGCGGCCTGACCATCCCCGCCAGGAATTGACCTCGGCCAGCCGAAGCAGCCGGGTCTATTTCGCCTTGGCCTTGCTTTTCGAGCCGCCCTTGCCGATGACGGACGCAGCGAGCGACGCAGCGCCCCTGGCTGTCGCCGCCACCGCACCAGCGGCGACATTGGCGGTCGCCTTGACGGTGCGCATCGCGCCGCCGGCCACCGAGCCGCTGCTTGCCGGCTTCTTGGGTTTGGCGGTTTTCGCCGTCACCTTTGCCGTCGCCACCGGTTCTACCTTCTTTGGCGCCGCTTTGCCGAAAGCCGGCTTTGCGTCCTTGGACCGCTCGGCGATCGCCGGGCCGGCGCCTGCCTTCGCCTGCGTGGCCTTTGCCTGCCTGGCTTTGGGTTGAGCGGTCTTGCTCTTGGCGGGTGTTTTTGCCTTGGTTGCCATCTGACGGTTCCCTCACGGCGGCACGATTGCCGATGAGAGATAACGACCTGAAAGTCTTAAGGTTCCCGTTCCGAAGTCCAGCGAACTATGCGGGATCGCCAACAACCAGGTCGGCGGACCTGCGACGGCCGAGCACGCGATCGATGTTGGGCATGTCGTTGGAAGCGATCCAAGCGCGGGCGTCTTCGTCGGAGCGGCCATGCTCGTGCCAGCGCACCAGAAGGCGGCGCTCGAGTTCGGCACGCGGCACATCGACAAAGATGGTGAAGTCGAACAGCGGCGCCAGCCGCGACCACGGCTCCTCGTCCAGCAGGAGGTAATTGCCTTCGACCAGGATGAACTTGGTCTCGGCGGCAACGATGGAGGCGGCGGCGCGCGACAATTCCATGCTGCGGTCGAACACCGGAATGGCGATGTCTGGCTCGCCCGAACGGATGCGCTTCAACAGCGTCTCGAAGCCGGCGAAGTCGAAAGTCTCCGGCGCGCCCTTTCTTGACCGCAGGCCGCGCTGGTCGAGCACGATGTCATCATAGTGGAAGCCGTCCATCGGCACGACTTCAGCCGCGCCCTCCGGCAACAGATCATGCAGGCCGGCCGAGAGCGTCGACTTGCCGGCGCCGGGCGGGCCGGCAATGGCGACGATGAAGCGTTTCGCCTTGCCAGCGCGCTTGAAGATGGTGGCGGCGAGATGGGCGATTTCGGACATTGGGCGCTTCCAGTTATGCTTTGCATCTTGTCGGCAGTTTGAGGAAATTTCAAACCGCGATTTGGGCAATCTCACGACATCCGCCACGTCAGCGCTGCCCCTCGTCGCCCTGCCGGTGTCCAGCCGATAGATGGGTAACACTTCTCCTCCCAATGCGTCCGCCGCAGCGCCAAGCAGATTGGTTGGCGCGGCGATGCGGCGGACAAGCTCCATGTGCCGTGTGTCGAGGATGCCGGCAGGCAGGTGAGGGGCAGGGCCAGCGTTCGAAAATCAGCAGGGCTGGCCGATCCGCAGGAAATCGCTGTCGAACCTGACATCGCGGGTCGAACCATCGGCTCCGGTGAGATGCATGTGACCTGAGGCTGTCCCGATAGCGCGCGGCGGCTCGCCGCTCGCCAGCGGCAGCGTGCCGATGACATGGCGGAAGGAGACTTCGCCGCCGAGGGTAAAAGCGGTCGCGACCCCTTCGCGCTTCAGCCAATTGTCGTCGATCGATGCGGCATGGCCGATGGCGGCGCGGCCGTCCTCGATGCCGAGCACGCCGCGATGGCGGCTGCTCCACGGCGCGTAGTCGCGGCCGCCATTGCTGAACCACAGCATGGTGACCGGAAGCTCCGCCGGGTTCTTCAGCACCAGCACCAGATCCTGTTCGGCCCGGCGCGCCAGCGCCGTCCAGCCCGGACCGTCATGATCGGCTTCGACCAGGGTGATGAAATCCTCGCGCTCATCCTCCATGCGGTAGTCGGTGAGATCGAGCGTGCCGCCGCCAGTGGCTGGAAAGCGCGTCAGATCGGTCGAGCGGGCGGGATAGGAAAGCTTGAAGCGGCCGCGGGCCGGATCGGGCTCCAGCGGTGCGTCCAGTGTCCCGGCAAAGCGCTTCGGCGAAAAGGCCAGCCGGCCGCCATCGCGCATCGCCGCCATCGGATGGTGGGCGGCGGAGACCGCTCCGGAACCGCCGGAAAAGACATGCTCCTGATAGAGAAAGGGATGACTGTTGCGGAGCGTGAAGATCTTGTCGACCGTCGCGCCCATCACCGTGCGGCGCAACCGGAAGACGGCCCGCCAGCCGTCGGATGTCGCTTCGCTGACGGTGACATCCCAGGGGCTGTTGGCCGGCCAGCCATGCAGCGGTGCGGCCTCGATGTCGCTGGCCGAAAACGGTGCGCATAGGAAATCGCCCGACAGCCGCACCGTGCCTTCAGGCAGGTCCGGCGGCAGCGTCTCGCCAGCATCGATCCAGGGCGCGCGGTGCAGCGGCTTCAGCTGGCGGCCATCGCTGTCGACCGTTATGTCGGCGATATGGCCGACAGTGAGATCGAGCGTGACCGAAATGCCCTTTGCCTTGATCGTGACCGTATCCATCCGCGCACCTGCTGATTCTGATGGCAGCGAACAAACCCGCTCCGCGAGGGATGCGCAAGCACAGCGACCGGCATTTTGCATCAGGGCGATTTTTCCTCCCCCTTGTGGGGAGGGTCGGCGAGCGATCGGAGCGAAGCGGAGATCGATCGACGGGGTGGGGGTAGCGCCCTACGAGGACCCCCACCCCGATCCGCTACGCGGATCGACCCTCCCCACATGGGGGAGGGTGGGCGCCTACTGCCGCTTATACTCGCGCACCGGCGACTTGGTGCCGTCGGTGTAGGTGACCTGCACCGCCATCGACGTCACGTTGTCGGCGACCTTGAAGTAAGGCTGGTAGTCATAAGGAATGGCGTACGGGTCCTTCTTGTCGCAAGGCGGCAGCTTGATCTCCCTGTCGAGCGCCGTGCCGTTCAGGCTGTAGCGCACCTCCTTGATGCCGCAGCGGAATGACAGCATCTGGGAGAAATAGACCAGGCCGTGATTGCCGCTGGCGTCGAAGGCGATCCACGACGTCCAGAACTGGTCGAGGATCTGTTTGTTGCCCTGTTGCAGCGCCGCGTCCGGATCGAAACTTATGTCGAACGGCCCGGTCTCGCGGCCCCTGAGATCGAGATACTTGACCCCGATGGTGGTGGCCGTGGTGCTGTCGGGCAATTCGAAGCTCGGATTGGGCATCGGCTTGCCGGTGCGCTGGTCGTTCATCGCCATCAGCCCGGTGTCGGTGAACGGACCTGACACACCCATGCGCCAGGAAATGCCGGTCGCGGCCTCGGGCAGCGAGATGGAGATCGTCCAGCCGGCATTGGAGCGCATCGGCGTCAGCGTCGGGGCAAAGCGCGCTGGGTCGAGCACGTCGCCAAGCGCGGTCAACCGGCTGCGGCTGCGATCGAGCCAGTCGGCGAGCTGCGTCTGGTCGATGAAATATTTGAGCAGCCTGCCTTCCTTTTCATAGGAGACGAACCTGGTCAGCGCCTCGGCCTCGCTGCGCTTGTCGGACAGCGACTGGACGCCGAGGCGATCCTCGGAAAACTCCTGCGCGAGCAGGTAATAGGCCGGTGCGAAATCCGGATTGGCCGCGATGAAGGCGTTGAGCTTGTCGAGACGTTGGGCATCGTCGAACTGCAGGATATGGACCAGCTTGATCGACAGCGCCTTGGCCTTGTCGGCCAGGGCGCCGAACACTTCGCGGGCGCCGGCCTTGCCGTCCTGCACGCGCAGCAGGGTGGCGAAGCGTGTGTAGGGATCGACGGCGTCGACGTCGAAACCGGCGAAAGCGAGATAGGAGCGCCGCGCATTCAGCATGTCGCCGGACAGCTCGTAGACGCGGGCATTGTGGTAGAATTCATCCGGCCGCTTCGGCTCGGCGATCGCCCCGCCCTGCGCGGCCAATGCGGCAAAGCCCTTGGCGATGGTGTCGATCGAGGCGGCGATCTGCTCGGTGGTCGCCTGAAGCTTGTCGGCCTGCTCGGCCTGTTTCTGCTGGCCGGCAGCAAGCGTTTCGGTCGTCTGCTTGACGGCCTCTACCGACTTTTGCGTCTGCGCGCCCTGCTCAGCCTGCTGCTGCTGGGTCGACGCAATTTCCTCGGTCTTCTTCGCCACCGCGTCGGTTGATTGCTTGACCTGGTCGACCGCCAGCTTCGTCTCGGTTACCGTTTGCTCGATCCTGGCCACCCTGGCCGAGACGATGCCCATCTGCTGCTGCAACTGGGCGATGGCCGGCACCAGGCCGGCGATCACACCGTTCTCCGAATTGGTCTGCTGCTGCAGGCCATAGACGCCGCCGGCGACGGCGGCAGCGCTGGTGGCAAAGATCAGCGCCGGCAGCGCCTTGGCGGCCAGCACCAGCCGCAGAACGATGGCAATGGCGATGACGGCGGCGGCAACCGAAGCGACCAGCGCGATATAGGCGGCGAACGGCGCCAGCGGATTGAGGATGTCGGAAGCAGCGCCGCCGATGAAAGCGACGCTGCCGGCCCATTTGCCGGTGCGGCTGAGCGAAGCCCTCATAAGAGATGGCGCAGCCGCGCCGATGTCACCGGTCATTGTCAAGTCCCCCAAGCAATTGCCGCCTCTATAGCAGCAGCGCGACCCCGCAGGCAAAACAGGACAGGAAGCAGGCGATTTCGGGGCGGGGGATTACGGAGTTGGTGAGTAGCGAAGACCGAAGTCACAGCTAATCTCCCCCGCAAGGGGGGAGATTGGCAGCTCCGCCGTTAACCAAATGGACGAACACAATGGGTTAGGCTAGGTTCCGGCCCTCTCAGCAACGCCGGACTTGCCTTGCCAAACTTCCATCTACCCTCCCTCGTCCAAAAATTTCTCGCAGCCCTGCTGCTGCTTGTCTTCGTGGCCGGCTGCAGCACCACCGCACCGCCCGACAGCGTGCTCGCGGTGCCGGCGCCGCAGGAGAAATATGCGGCCATCGTCGTCGATGCCGGCAGTGGCAAGACGCTGTTCGAAGTCAGTTCGAGGGCGCAACGCTATCCGGCGTCGCTGACCAAGATGATGACGCTCTACCTGCTGTTCGAGGCGCTGGAGTCCGGCCGCGTCTCGAAGGAAACGCAGATCCCGGTCTCGGAGAATGCCGCCCGGCAGCCGCCGACCAAATTGCGCTTCAAGCGCGGCGAGAGCATCGATGTCGATTCGGCGATCCGGGCGATCGTGGTCAAGTCGGCCAATGACGTGGCGGTGGCGGTGGGCGAATATCTCGGCGGCTCGGAGAACCAGTTCGCCGCCATGATGACCTCGAAGGCGCGCCAGATCGGCATGAGCAGCACCGTCTTCCGCAACGCATCGGGCCTGCCCGACGATGGCCAGCACACATCGGCGCGCGACATGGCGACGCTCGGCATGGCGCTGCGCGCCCGCTTCCCGCAGCAGTTCCACTATTTCTCCGAAAGCGACTTCATGTTCCGCGGCCGGCTGGTGCGCGGCCACAACGACATGCTCGGCCGGGTGCGCGGCGTCGACGGCATCAAGACCGGCTATATCAGGGCATCCGGCTACAATATCGTCACGTCCTACAATGCCGACGGCCGGCATCTGATCGTCGTGGTGATGGGCGCCGACAGCGCACGCCAGCGCAACGACCATGTCGAAGCGCTGATCCAGCGCAGTCTTTCGCCGATGCTGGCCGATACGAAGACGCGGCTGATGTTTGCGGGAGACCAGCCGGCAGCGTCGCCGCTTCCCGGCCTGCCGCCGCCTGGTTTGCCGGCGCAGGGGTCGCAGTTGCCTGGTTTACCGCCGCAATAGAACCCGTCGTTGGGTGGAGGAACTCTGAAACGCCGGCGGGACAGCACCCCCTCTGGCCTGCCGGCCATCTCCCCCTCAAGTGGGGAGATTAGCAGCTTCGGCGTCTCGCCTCTTTTTCGTGTTTGGCGAAGCCATGGCAACATCTGATCTCCCCCCTTGAGGGGGAGATGTCCGGCAGGACAGAGGGGGGTCGTGAAGGATCGCTGCCTCATCTTAACTCTGCAGCAGGCGCGACCTCCGTCGGCAACAGCACTTCGGCGGTCTGGTTGCCGACCAGCAGGCGAGCGAGGCCCCGGGGGGCTGCGCCGCCACAGGCAATTGCAGCAGGCATTCATCACAAGCGCTTGCACAAGCCCGCAATCGTCACCGCGGCGGTGGCTATGCCGCCTCGCCTTGGCGTATCGTGGGCGCGACAGCAGGAGCCGGCATCATGAGCCCAAAACCATCCGAACAGGCCGACAATGAAAACGACAGCGGCGGCGAGTATTTCGAGGCGCCGCCCGCCCACGACGCCGAACTGGTTGCCGACGAGGCGCTGGAAGCGCCCGATGTGCCGGACTCCGAACCTCATGGCCGCCTGAAGCCGAAGCGGAAACCATCGGCGATATCGGGCCGCAAATTCCGCAAGCGTGACCTGGTGCGCATCGACGACCTCAGGCCGAGCCTGGCCGACCGCATCCGCTCCGATCATCCCGACCTGCCGCGCGGCGCCCGCATCAGCCGCGAGGAGCTCGGCCGCTACCGCATGCGCTACATGGAGGAGCTACTGCAGCAGGAGCATGGCGAATTCTCCGAGCTCGACCGCCAGGTGGTCGAATCGATCGCCAGGCAGGACACGATTTCGGAAAACTCGGAAGAGGAGTTCGAGGAGCACCGCTCGTTCGCCGACCGCGTCTCCGACAACATGGCGGCTTTCGGCGGCAGCTGGTGGTTCCTGATCTCGTTCGGCAGCGTGCTTGCGGTGTGGATCGGCATCAATTTGATCGCGGGCGTGAGCAGCGCCTTCGACCCCTACCCCTTCATCCTGCTCAACCTGCTGCTCTCCTGCATCGCCGCCATCCAGGCGCCGATCATCATGATGAGCCAGAGACGGACGGAGGCCAAGGATCGCCTGCGCTCGTTCAACGACTACCGGGTCAACCTGAAAGCCGAGCTGGAAGTGCGCCATTTGCACGAAAAGCTCGACTATCTGATCTCGCGCCAATGGACGCGGCTGGCCGAAATGCAGCAGATGCAGCTGGATGCGATGCACGAACTGACCGGCGCGAAGAAGGCGAAGCGGGCGCCGCGCAGGGTGCGCAGGCGGGTGGCGAAGGTGGAGGTGGCGGGGTGAGTCCCGGGCTGAGGCTGCAGGGCGGACGCGAAGTTGCCAAGCCGCGCGACGTGGCTTCGAAAAATATCGCCACGCCAATTGCCCGTTGAAGCCCGGCGCGGCTTCCGCTAAGAAGCCGTGGCTGGCCGGCCTATCGGCTGGTTCGTTTTCAGGTTCCTTGAAGGCACCCGTAGCTCAGCTGGATAGAGCGCTGCCCTCCGAAGGCAGAGGTCACAGGTTCGAATCCTGTCGGGTGCGCCACTTACCGATGTATTACAATAGCTCAGATAACCCTAAAGCCCGTCACGCTGAACGGATTCATGCGACGCGCTTGAAGTCTTTGTTTTAATGCATGTCGTTGTCCCAGGACCGCGGCTCACTTCTGGGCGACATGCATGAGTGCCCGGGTCTAGGCACGGGCGATCAGTCGATATTCGGTGTTATTGGCGCGTCGATTACCACTTCCGCCCGTTCAGTCAGACGCTATGCTGCTGACCGTGACACCAAGGCGCGCGTTCCGTTCGTGATGAAGCAAAGTCAACACCGCTTGCATGAGCGGATGACCATTCGCGGCCACCTCGAACCCGCGTCCTTCGTGCCCTGGATCATGCGCCATGCGGCCAAGCTCGGTCTCGCGCACCACATCGCTCATGCAAGCACCGATCGCATCGAACTCGATATTGCCGGTGCGGCGGAGCTGATCGACATGATGGAGATGGGATGTTCGCTTGGGCCCATTGAGGTCTGGGTCGAGACGATCGACCGCGCGCCTGTCGAGCAAAAAAACATATAGCTTTGCGTGTGGTTACCTCGGTTTGCACTTAATTTAACCAATATTGCAATTGCGAAATTATTATGCATACGTCAGCCGCATCGAGCGGTTCGCCAACTCCTTGCGCCGGCATCTCTCTGGTCGGGAAACAGTAGTATCAGTACGGAAAGTAAGGTCATGCTGTCCGACAAGACGGACACCTGGGTGCCGGTCGCCCTTACCCAGGATCTGCCAACAGGACAGGTAATGCCGGCGCGGACGCCCGCCGGTCCCATTGCCCTCTGGCGAAGCCAATCGGGGCGCTTGGCGGCATCGGCGGATCGCTGTCCGCATCGCGGCATGCGCCTCTCCCATGGCTTCGTGCGCGGCGAGGCGCTCTCCTGCATCTATCACGGCTGGACCTATTCGCAGGCCGGTCAGTGCCTGCGCATTCCTGCCCATCCCAGCCTCACGCCGCCGGAGACGATTCGAGTTGCGACCCGGTTGGTCGAAGAGGCAGGCGGGATCATCTGGGTCGCGGATGGAGAGCCTGACGGCAAGCCACCCCTTTTTGAGGGTTACGTCCCGCTCCGTTCATTGACGGCCCGCGCCGGAAGTTCGGCGCTCTTTGTCGCTGCCGGTACGAAGGCCACCGTTGAAGGATGCGTCTGGCAGGCACCCGGCGCGCCGGCAATCCGCCTGCTGCCTATCCCGCAGGAAGCCGGCGAGACGCTGATCCACGTCCTTGTTCCAGCCGATTGCGATGCGTCCGAGCGCATCGCCGCCTCGCGAGCCGCCGAGAGCCTTCGGCGCGTGGCCGAAGGGATCGAGGCGAAAGGGGCTGTGCCATGATCAACGATGCGATGCGCGACGAATGGTATCCGGTCGGGCTTTTCAGCCGGCTCGACCGCGAAGGACGCGAGACCACCCTGATGGGCGAGCCGATCAAGATTGCGCTCGACGCCAATGGCGCGGCGAAAGTGACAGGCGAAAACGGGCGCGTGCTGCCGGTTTCGGTGCGCTATGGCCATATCTGGTCGTCGCTCGGCGAACCGAAGAAACCGGTCTTCCCGATTCCCGAAGCAGACCAGCCCGGGCGCCGCTTCGTCGATGTCGGCGTGGTGCGGGTGCGCTGCTCGCCGCTCCGTGCCGTCGAGAACTTCCTCGACATCGCGCACTTCCCCTTCGTCCATACCGACATCCTCGGCTCGGAGCCACATACCGAGGTCGAAAACTACAAGGTCGAGATCCGCGAGGAGGAGGACGAGGTCTGGGCGACCCAGGTGAAGTTCTACCAGCCGCAGGCGGCGAAATCCGCGAGTGGAGGTATCACGACGGAATACATGTACCGCGTGCCGGCCCCGACCTGCTCAGTCCTCTACAAGACCTGCCCGCCGCGCCCGGGCGAATGGGATGTCATTACGCTATTCGTCCAGCCGCTTGCCGAGGATCTCTGCGACGTCTGGCCGTGGATGGCGCTTTTCGATGACGAGACGCCACAGACCGACCTCATCCATTTCCAGCAGACGATTTTCCTGCAGGACCGCTCGATCCTCGAAAACCAGATCCCGCGTCTTCTGCCGCTCGATCCCGGCATGGAAATCCCGACGCGCGCCGACTTGACCTCGATCGCCTATCGCCGCTGGCTGAAGCGCCACGATTATACCTACGGCGCGCAATTGGTGGCACAATGAAGCTTTACGACTACATCCTCTCCCCAAGTTGCTACAAGGTGCGCCTGATGGCGACGCTGTCAGGTGTGAAGCTCGAAATCCGCCCGGTCGACTTCCATCCCGGCGCCGAGCATCGCGGCCCCGAGCTTATGGCACTTAATCCGGGAGGCTCCATCCCGATCCTTGAAGACGGCGACCTGATCCTGACCGAGTCTTCCGCCATGCTTGGCTATCTCGCCGCGAAGGCAGCACCGGCCTGGCTCGGCAGCGGCGCCCCCGAGGAGACGGCGCGCATCCAGCAATGGCTTTCCTTCTCGCACAGGCTGACCGCCAACCTCGGCGGCGCGCGCCTGCATGAGATGCTGCTGCGTCCCGGTGACATCGGTGCGCTTCAGGCCAATGGCATAGCGGCACTACGTGAGCTGGAAGCCGGCCTCTTCGAACAAAAAATGCGTGGCGATCGGTTTCTCGCATCCGACCGGCCGACGATTGCCGACATTGCTTGCTTTCCCTACGTCGCGCTCGCGCCCGACGGCGGCGTTTCCCTCGATCCGTATCCCACGATCCGGCTCTGGTCGCGAGCGCTCCGCAGCCTCGACAATTTCATCGAGATGCCCGGTATCCACCGGCTGCACGAGTTGAAGCCCGAACCGCGACCCATGCTGGACGAGGCGTGAGGTGACCGGCTATCTCCTGAAGAATTGCGCAGCGGTCATCACCGACGAGGGCAGGGGTCCGAGCGTCCGGCGCAATGTCGATGTGCTGACGAATGGCCCGCAAATCGAGGCAATCGGCGAAGGCCTGCACAGAAGCGAGTTGCCGGCCGGTACTATCGTGCAGGATGCCGACGGCTGGTTCGTCTATCCCGGCCTCGTCAACACGCACCATCACTTCTTTCAGTGCTTTGTGCGCAACCGTGCCGAACTCGACTGGACGAAGCTCTCGGTCATCGAATGGCTCGACCGGATCTATCCGATCTTCTCCCGGCTCAACGAGGATTGTTTCTACCACGCCTCTATCACGGCGATGGCAGAGTTGATAAAGCACGGTTGCACGACGGCCTTCGACCACCAGTACAATTTTCCACGCCATGCCGGAAAACGGCTCATCGACCGGCAGTTCGAAGCGGCCGACCTTCTCGGCATGCGTTTCCACGCGGGCCGCGGCGGCAACACGCTGCCAAAATCGGAAGGCTCGACCATTCCAGACGAGATGCTGGAGACCACGGACGAATTCATCGCCGACTGCGCACGCCTCATCGACACTTATCACGACACCAGTCCCTTCAGCATGCGTCAGGTCGCGGTCGCTCCCTGCCAGCCGGTCAACTGCTACCGCGAGACCTTCGTGGAATCGGTTTCGCTGGCGCGTGATCGCGGGGTGCGGATGCACACCCATGTCGGCGAGGGCGAAAGCCCGATCATCGAGGCCCGCCATGGCATGCGTACGGTGGACTATCTCGAGGACCTCGGATTTGCCGGCCGAGACACTTTCTATGCCCATTGCTGGGAGCTGACGCATGACGAACTGCGGCTGATGGCGGCGAGCGGCACCGGTGTCTCGCATTGCCCTGAGCCGGTCTATCTGGTGGGCGCGGAGGTGACTGATATTCCCGCCATGTCCGCCTTTGGCCTGCGCGTCGGTCTCGGCTGCGACGGTGCTGCCTCGAACGACAATTCCAACCTCATGCACTGCATCCATTCCGCCTACATGCTGCAATGCCTGGCGGCCTCGACGCGCGCTCATCCCGTGCCTGCGCCGGTCGATTTCCTCGGCTATGCGACAACGGGCGGGGCCGCGCTTCTGGGCCGCAATGACATCGGCCGACTGTCGCCCGGCATGGCCGCCGACCTCTTCGCGATCGACACGCGCCGCATGGATTATGTCGGCACGCGCCACGATCCATTGAGCCTGATCGCCAAGGTCGGCATCGGCATGCCCACCGACATGACCATGATCAACGGCCGCATCGTCTGGGAGAAGGGTGCGTTTACCGGGCTGAACGAGGCCCGGCTTGCTGCGGACGCGGAAACCGCTTTTGCCGCGGTGGAATTCTAACAACTTAAGACAGGGGAACTGACATGCTGAACTATCTGACCCGCAGAACTCTGATGAAGGGCCTTGCCGCGACAGGGCTTGCCGGCGCGCTTGGCAGCCGTCCCGCCTTTGCGGCCGACGAGCCGCTCGGTATCACGCTCGTGCTCCCGTCGCCGGTCGGCGATGTCGGCTGGGGCCATGCGCTCGCCGCCGGCCTCGAGCCGGTCAAGGCCGCGTACGGCGACAAGGTGAAGATCACCGTCATCGAGAACATCGCCGAAGGACCGGACGCCGACCGGATCATGAACAAGACCGTCGCCGACGGTAACAAGTTCCTGATCGCCGGCTCATTCGGCTACCAGAATGGTGCACTACAGATCGCCCGCCGCGATCCTGCGGTCACCGTGCTGCATGCCTCCGGCTTCCAGACTGCGCCGAATTTCTCGCCCTTCGCGGCGAAGTATTTCCAGGGCACTTACCTGCTCGGCATAGCCGCCGCAGCTCTTTCCAAGACCGGCAAGGTCGGCTCCGTCTCGGCCTTCGCCATTCCGGAGCTGATCACCTCGATCAACGCATTTACGCTCGGCGCACAGACCGTAAATCCCGATATCGAGGTATCGGTCGTCTGGGTGAACTCCTGGTTCGACCCGGCCAAGGAACAGGAAGCCGCCAAGGCGCTGATGGCACAGAACTGCGACGTGATCTTCTCGAACGCGCAGGACACACCCTCCGTGATCTCGGCCTGCGAGGAGGCTGGCGTCTACGCGTTCAACCTCAATTCGTCGATGAAGAAATATGCACCGAAGAAATATCTCGGCTGCATCGCGACAGACTGGTCGCCCTTCTTCAAGGCTTCCGTGGATGCCCATCTCGCCGGAACTTTCAAGGGCGCCAACACCTTCCTCGGCGTCGCCGAAAAGGTGGTGGAGGTCGTGGACTGGAACTCAGATATCCCAGCCGACACGATGACGAAGATCAAGGAAGTGGCGGCGAAGATCGCCGACGGCAGCTTCTCGCCCTTCACAGGTCCAATCACCAAGGCCGACGGCAGCGAAGCCGCCGCCGCCGGTGCGACGATAGCGGATCCCGAGATCGTCGCGATGGACTGGCACGTCAAGGGTGTCACCACACCACTGCCGAAGTAAGTCATGACCCCGCCCCTTCTGTCGCTCCGCGGCATCTCGAAGAGCTACGGCCAGATCCGGGCCAACCAAGCCATCGATCTGGACGTGGCGCCCCAATCGATCCATGCGATCCTCGGGGAGAATGGGGCGGGCAAATCGACGCTGATGAAGCTCATCTATGGCGTTGAACAGCCGGACGAAGGCACCGTCGTCTGGAACGGAGAGCATCTGCGCCTTGCCTCGCCGGCTGAGGCACGGCGCAGGGGCATCGGCATGGTCTTTCAGCATTTCTCGCTGTTCGAGACGCTGACTGTCGTCGAGAACATCCAGCTCGTCGTCCCCGGCGGCAAGGCGGAGCTGGCGGGGCGCATCCGCAGCCTCGGCCAGGATTTCGGCCTTGAAGTGGATCCTCTCGCCGATGTGCACGCGCTCTCGGTCGGCGAACGGCAGCGGGTGGAGATCATCCGCTGCCTGATGACGGACCCGAAGCTGCTCATTCTCGACGAGCCGACCTCGGTCTTGCCGCCGCAGGCGGTGAAGAAGCTGTTCGACACGCTCAGGCGCCTTCGCGACCGCGGCGTGTCCATCCTGTTCATCTCCCACAAACTGGAGGAAATTCGCACGATCTGTGACCAGGCGACGGTCTTGCGTGGAGGGCGCGTTATCGGCACCGTCGACCCGCGCGACTATGATGCGCACGACCTCGCCCGGATGATGATCGGCCGCGACATGCCCGAGGTGATGCCCGCGTTGGCCATGCCCGAGGGGGAGAAGCGGCTGGAAATAATCGACATGGACTACACGCCGGACGACCCCTTTGCCACGCCGCTCTCCGGCATCAGCCTCACGGTACGATCAGGCGAGATCCTTGGCATAGCCGGAATATCGGGCAATGGCCAAGGCGAGCTTGCCGCGCTCATCTCGGGCGAAGCGATGCTGCTGAAGGAACAACGCGACCGGATCTACATGATGGGCCGCGACGTAGGCACACTCGATGCGGCCGCGCGCAGGAGATTTGGCTTCGCCTTCGTGCCCGAAGACCGGCTGGGACGCGGCGCGGTCCCTGAAATGTCGCTCGTGCTCAACACCGTTCTTACCGCCCATCCTTTCGATCTCGTGAGGCGCGGCCTCATCAACAGCGCCGGAGCGACGGCTTTCACCAGCGAATGCATCCGTCGGTACGACGTCCGCGCCTCCGGCCCGGATGCCGAAGCGGGCTCGCTGTCCGGCGGCAACTTGCAGAAATTCATCGTCGGTCGCGAGATGATGCTGTCACCAAAACTGCTTTTCGTGGCGCAGCCGACCTGGGGTGTAGACATTGGCGCTGCATCCGCCATCAGAAGGCGGCTCATCGCGTTGCGCAACCTGGGCGTGGCGATCCTCGTGATTTCCGAGGAACTCGAGGAACTTTTCGAACTCTGCGATTTCATCCAGGTGCTCCATCATGGAATGCTGAGTCCGCCTCTGGTCACGCGGGACACGCGCCCCGAAGACATCGGCAGATACATGATCGGAGCACATGCCTCGCCAGAGAAGGTTCCTGCATGAGCGTTTGGGCCGCGACGTTCCTCCCCGCGCTCGTCCGCCGGGAGCATGCCTCGCTCGTCGCGGCCATGCTGGCCCCGGCTGTCGCGCTTGGCATGGCGATCATCCTCAATCTGGGCCTTTATGTGCTGATAGGCCGAGATCCGGCGGCCGTCCTGTACGCGATGCTTCTCGAGCCGTTCCTCTCCTGGGCATCGTTTGCGGAGGTGCTGCTGAAGGCGGGGCCCCTTCTCCTCATTGCTCAGGGGCTGGCGATCGGTTTCCGCGCAAAAGTGTTCAACATCGGCGCGGAGGGCCAGTTTATCCTGGGCGCTATTTTCGCCTCGGCGATCCCCGTCTGGTTTCCGCAGGCGACCGGGCAGTGGATCTGGCCGCTGATGCTGCTTCTCGGTGCCCTCGGCGGTGCACTTTGGGCATCTATCACCGCCTTCTGGCGCGTCAGGCTCAATGCGAACGAGATCCTGGTCTCCCTGATGCTGAGCCTCGTTGCGGCGCAAGTCCTCAACTACTTGCTGCTCGGCCCATGGAAGGACCCGGCCGGCTTCAATTTCCCACAATCCGTCATGTTTCAGAACGACGCGATGGTGCCGACCCTGATCACCGGTACCCGCGTCAACGTCTCGCTGCTCATCACACTTGCGCTCTCGCTGGTGGCCTGGGTTTTCATGCAGCGAAGCTTCATGGGGTATAAGCTCAAGGTCGGCGGCCTTGCCCCGCGCGCGGCCGGTTACGCCGGCTTCAGCGAAGGGCGTGCGATTTGGCTATCGCTTCTGATCGGTGGCATGGCGGCGGGACTGGCAGGCGCGGCGGAAGTCGCGGGTCCGCTCGGCCAGCTGCAGCGCTCGATCTCGACCGGCTACGGTTATGCGGCCATCATTGTCGCCTATCTCGGCGGCTTGCATCCAGTCGGCATCATCTTTTCCGCGCTCTTCATGGCTGTCCTCTATATCGGCGGCGACAATGCGATGGTGTCGGCAAACCTGCCGATCGCCGCCGTCCGCGTCTTCCAAGGCAGCTTGCTGCTCGCCTATCTCGGCGCTGTGGCCTTCGTGCGCTACCGCATCGAGTGGCGCCGCCCCCATCACCTGAGCCAGCCATGAACGCCGTCGAGTTCATTATTTCGGGCATGCTCGCAGCGGCAACCCCCTTTCTCCTTGCCGCACTCGGCGAGTTGGTGGTCGAGCGCGCCGGTGTTCTTAACCTCGGCGTAGAGGGCCTGATGGCCCTCGGCGCGGTGCTCGCGTTCATCGTCGTCTACCACGGCGGTGGACACCTGCTGGGGTTCGTTGCCGCCGGCCTCGGTAGCGCCGTCCTGTCCCTCGTCTTTGCAGTGCTGGCACTCGGATTCCGGGCAAACCAGGTCGCGACAGGCCTTGCGATCGGCATTCTCGGCCAAGGCCTTTCGGCGCTGTTCGGCAAAAGCTACGAGAGCTTGACGGTGAAGGGGCTCCCGAAACTTGCCTTTCCCGGCCTCTCGGAAATCCCGGTAGTCGGCAGGCTGTTTGTCCAGGACATCGTCGTATGGCTTTCCCTTGCCGTGACGTTTGCGATCTGGGCGATGTTTGCCTATACGAGAGTCGGCCTTGTCGTGAGGGCAATCGGCGAGAATCCCAAGGCAGCCCATGCCATCGGCTATCCGGTCATCGCTATCCGTATCGCGGCCATAGCTTTTGGTGGCATGATGGCGGGTTTTGCCGGCGCCTATGCGGCGGCGGTGTACACGCCCCTTTGGGCGGACGGTATGATTGCCGGACGTGGCTGGATCGCGATCGCACTCGTTGTCTTTGGTACGTGGCTCGCTGGCCGCATCTTCCTGGGTGCCTGCCTCTTCGGTGCGGTTTCGCTGATGAGCCTCGCCGCCCAGGCGACCGGTCTGGACTTGCCATCGCAACTGCTTTCCAGCCTTCCCTATCTCGTTACGATCGTCGTGCTCGGTGTCATCTCGGCGGACCGCCGCTTGCTCAGGCTGAACGGTGTCGCCTCGCTTGGCGAACCCTTCGAACGTTAGCCGGGATTAAAGTGGATTTGCGAAACTCGGCGTAAGTTGAAGAGATCGAAACGCCAGCGGACGATCGGCATCCGATCCAAAGGGCAGAAACGCCAAACGGGGCGAAGGTATGCCCGCAAGGGTAGCGCTGACGCCGTCGACTGCGAGCAGGGGAACGATGTGGCGCACAACGCGCCCGACATCGGTGGAGATCGTCGCGGGTTTCTTGGATCGTCCCCTTTTCTGCAGTACGAGCCCCATTCTCGAGGGTCCATTCTCCACCGCAGCCTAGGGAAGCGGCGTCGCAAGACGGCCTGAGGCATGCGCCCGGTAAATTCCCGCATGCGAGCACTCGTCCTGCCTGTCTAAGGTTCCGAGTCTAACCGCAAATCCTCGATTTTTTCCGCCAATTCCAACATAATATATTCCGGTCGCCGCAAGAAGCCATAACAACGATTTCCAATACTACCTATTCTTGCAGAAACTAAAAACGCTACACTCGCGTAATCATATTGGTAACGGATGCTGTTCAACCTGGGTCCAGGCAACCAGCACGGGGAGCGGCGTTATGGATTTCTTTAAAAGTTTAACAAAGGTCTTGGCCGGCGGCGCGGTTTCCGTAGCTTTGTGCTTTCCGGCTGGCGCGGGCGGGCTCAGTGTGGGCATCGGCGGCAGCGGTGGGGTGGGTGTTTCGGTCGGCGGCAGTGGCGGCGGGCTTGGCGTCGGTGTCTCGGTCGGCGGGAGCAAGGGCGTCAATGCCGGAGCGACGGTCGGAGGCACCAGCGGCACCACCGCCAGTGTCGGCGCCTCGGTTGGCAGCGGCGTTACCGCCGGCGCCGGCGTATCGGTCGGCACGGGCGTCGGGGTCGGGGTCGGCGCAACCGTCGGCAGCGGTGTCGGGGTCGGCGCCGGGGTCGGGGTGGGCAGTGGAGTGACGGTCGGGGTCGGCGTCGGCATTGGCACACAGACAACGACCACCAGCCCCAGGGATCCCAACACGCCGGCGGTGCCGGCGCGACCGGCGGTGGTTGCCATCAGCGCCATGTCGGCCGGCCAGATCGCCAAGATGAAAAAACGCTGCGCCAGCGTGCTCAGCGGCAAGGGCACCTACGACCGGGACCTGAAGGAGCTCTGCCGGATATTGGCGCGGCGCTGAGTACCGCAACATCGCATCTGCCGTGGGGCGTCAGTCTCTCAGCCAGCCACTGCCGCAAGGTGGCGGGCATTCTTAGGGGGTAGCTTTGCCAAGCGGTTCAGAGTTTCGCGGAAAGGCGGAACCGCTCAGGCTGTGCGCTTTCATCGGCGGCATTCCGCATGGCTTGGTCGCCGAGCCGAAGGAAGCGCGCCGCCCGGTAGCGGCCTTGCTCCGACCTCTGCCGTCCGTCCGGTCACCCGTTTGGGCCGGCTCGAAGATTCGCCTCTGGCCTTTTGTATCACCCGCTCTAGCTGCTTTGTGTTAGGCTCGTCATGTTAGCCTTGTCTTGCTGATGGAGGTTTTGATGGATCGGCGATCATTCTTGACAGCATTGTTCGGCGTTGCGGGGGCCGCGGCGCTTGCTACCGCGGTTCGGCCTCTCGAGGCCGTGGCCGGGGTTCCCAATGTCGGTAACGGCATTCTCGATGAACTCGACAAGCAGGATGCCAATTCGTTTGATGGCGACGAAGGCGCTGGCGATGTCGAGCAGATCTCGCATCGGCGATGGCACCATCGTCGCCACCACAGGCGGCATGTCTGGAGACGGCACTGCCGCACGTTCTGGCGGCATGGCCGGTTGCGCCGGCGCTGCTATCGCAGGCGCTCCTTCGTCGTCTTGCGGTTCTAACCGCGGCACGTTCCCGGATTGACCCTGCCCTGAGGCGCAAACACCAAACAGACCCATCCCGATTTGCATCGGGATGGGCTGGTTCAGCTTTATCCAGCCACAGCTGCCACCGAATCCCGCTGCACCAGCGGGCATTCCAGCTTGGTGATTGGATAGCGGCCGCGGCCGGGAGGCGGCGGCACTTCGAGGTGTTCGATCGCCCATTGGCCCATCGCCATGTGCGGCAGGATCGATGTTGTCAGCGGCGGGAACAGATGGCGGGCGATCTCCTCGTCGTCATAGCCGACGACGGAGATGTCCTGCGGGATGTGCAGGCCCGCCTCCTTCAGCGCTTCGTAGCAGCCGATGGCCGTGCGGTCGTTCTGGCAGAAGATGGCGGTCGGGCGCTCTTTCAGCTCCAAAAGCTCCACGGTCGCGGCATAGCCGGCGCTCGCCGACCAGTCGCCCTCGACCACCAGTTCGGGATCGAACGGGATGTCGGCGGTGGCGAGCGCCCTGCGGTAGCCTTTCAGCCGGTCCTGCGCGGCCTGCATCCACGGCTCGCCGGTGATGGTGGCGATGCGGCGGTGGCCGTGGCCGATCAGATGCCGGGTCGAGTTCTGGCCGCCGGCGATCTCGGACGGCACCACGGCCGGGAAGGCATAATCGGCCGTGTAGCAGTTGAGCAGGATGACCGGGATGTCGAGGCCGTAGAGGAAGTCCGGCGCCGTGATCTCGCGGGTGAAGATGGTCATGTAGATCAGCGCCGAGATGCCGCGCCTGGTGAGCGCCGCAACGGCGCGCGGCTCCATGACGGCGTCGCCCATGGTCTGCGCCACGAGCAACACATTGCCGGCGTTCCACGACGCCTGGCGCGCGCCCTCGATGGCGACAACGGCTTCCGGGCTTGTCGCCAGCTGGTCGACAGCGAAACCGATGACACCGTCAAGTCCATCGAAGGCGGGAACAGGTTTGCGCAGCGCCGAGAAGGCGGGTGCTGCGTAGCCGAGCGAGCGCGCGGCGTCGATCACCCGCTCGCGCGTCTGCTGCGACAGCCGGATGCCGGGCGAATCGTTGAGCACGAAAGAGACGGTCGCCTGCGAGCAACCGGCTGCCCTGGCAATGTCGGTCATGGTGACGCGGCCGCCCTTGGCAGCTCTCGCCGGCGCCTTGCGCCGCTTCGCCGTGTCGTCCGGATCCCTCGTCTCGCTCATGGCATTGCGTCCCAATCCCCAGCCTGTCTAGTCGCAAGCCTGCCACACCGACAAGATGGTGTCGCGCCGTCGACCAATGGAAATAGTCGAAGGCGATTATCTTTATTAGCAGTTTTGAAGTTCCCCGCCATGCCGCTGCGGGCTGCGTGAAATTCAAGGACTGCAAGGCATCTGCTTGCGCGAAGCCGTGCTGCACCTGTTCGGGCAAACTAGACCTAGGGCCCCCGCCGAGTGTCCGCGCGAGACCTCTGCTAATAGTGTTTACTAATACAAAACGACGCTGTAACGTCAATCCGCCGTGTCCGGTCAGGTGGGACCCGTGCGGCGAGAAGTGCACGTGAATGGCCCGATGGCGAGCGGGGTTTGCCTCCGCAAGCTTGGTCTCGGACATGTGATATGTCAGACAAATCAGACTATTTACGAGCACGGGATGAGTCTCTAAAGTCCGTGATCGCGACCGACGACGCCATTCTTCAGCGCCGGGAACCTCTGAGGAGGAGGGCGTCCAAATCGCGAGCGGCAAGTCAGTGAATGCAAGATCGGTTCAGTCCGACGACTGAGCCAAAACGGGAGGTTGAACATGAAATCCTTGATACGACATGCATCCGTGGCCACCGCAGCCCTGCTGCTTGGCCTGACCGCGACAGCCATTGCGCGCGCCGACGACAAGCCGACGCTTGCCTTCGTCGTCAACGGCGCTTCCGATTTCTGGAAGGCCGCCGAAGCCGGCGTCAAGAAGGCGCAGGCCGAATTGCCCGACTACAATCTCGAACTCAAATATCCCGAGCAGTCCTCGGTCGCCATCCAGCAGCGGCTGATGGACGATCTGGTGACCGCCGGCGTCAAGGGCATCATGGTCTCGGCCGTCGACCCCAAGACCTCGACCGACGGCCTGAACAAGATCGCGTCGGAAACGGCGCTGTTCACCACCGACTCCGATGCCCCGCAGACCAAGCGCGTCGCCTATATCGGCTCGTCCAATGTCGACGCCGGCAAGCAGGCGGCCGAGATCGCCAAGAAGGCGATGCCGGACGGCGGCAAGTGCCTCGGCTTCGTCGGCCTGCTCGGCGCCGACAATGCCAAGGAACGCATCCAGGGCATGAAGGACGGCCTCGCCGGCAGCAAGATCGAACTGGTGGACGTGCGCGGCGACGACATCGACCAGGCGCGCGCCAAGAAGAATGTCGAGGACGCGCTGGTCGCCAGCCCCGACATCACCTGCATGGTCGGCTTCTATTCCTACAACACGCCGCGCATCTATGAAGCGCTGCGCGACGCCGGCAAGCTCGGCTCGATCACCGTCGTCGGCTTCGATGACGATCCGATCACGCTGGGCGGCGTCAAGGAAGGCACCGTGGCGGCGACCGTCGTGCAGCAGCCCTTCGAGTGGGCCTATCAGGGCATGAAGCTGATGGCCGCCTATCTCAAGGGCGACAAATCAGGCATTCCGGAAGGCGGCCTGATCATCATCCCGACCAAGATCATCGGTAAGGACGATGTCGACACCTATGCCGCCAATCTGAAGGCGATGTCCGGAAACTGAGACCACGAGCAGTTGCGCCGGCTCAGGGTTCGCCTTGAGCCGGCGATCGTGTTGACGGGTCGGCCAAGGCCCGTCAGTCTGTAGCCCACCGGCTGCTGGCAAGCCTGATCAAATATGGCGTGATGAATTATTCCGACCCATCTATCGTCGCAACCACCCCGTTCCTCGGCCTCGAGAACGTGCGCAAGACCTATCCGGGCGTGGTGGCGCTGGACGGCTTTTCCATGGAGGTCAGGCCGGGCGAGGTGATCGGCCTGGTCGGCGAAAACGGCGCCGGCAAATCGACCTTGATGAAGATCCTCGGCGGCGTCACCAGGCCGGACAGCGGCGCCATCACCGTCGACGGCGTTGCGCATGACGGGCTCACCGTCGAAGGCAGCCTGGGGTCGGGCATCGCCTTCGTCCACCAGGAACTCAATCTCTTCGAAAACCTCGATGTTGCCGCCAATATCTTCTTCGGCCGCGAGCCGTTGCGCGGCGGGCCGCTGAGATTGGTCGACCGCGCCAAGCTGCGCGAAATGGTGGCGCCACTGCTGAAGCGCGTCGGCGCCAATTTCTCCGCCGATACGCCGGTTGCCTCGCTGTCGCTGGCGCAGCAGCAGATGGTCGAGATCGCCAAGGCACTGTCGATCAAGGCGCGGCTGGTGATCCTCGACGAGCCGACGTCGAGCCTGCCGCTCGCCGAAACCGACAAGCTGCTCGACGTCATCAAGGCGCTGAAGGCCGATGGCATCAGCGTCATCTTCATTTCGCACCGGCTGCATGAGGTCGAGCGCGTCGCCGACCGCGTCGTGGTGCTGCGCGACGGCATGCTGGCTGGCACCTTGCCGAAGAGCGCCATCAACCACGACCAGATGGTCAAGCTGATGATCGGCCGCATGCTGAAGGAGCGCGAGAAGGCCTCCGAGGCGGCTCGGGCGCCGGGCGCCACTGCGCTCTCGGCCAAAGCCATCCGCACCCCCGCCTACCCTGCCCGGCCGGTCGACCTCGACATCAGGCGCGGTGAAATCCTCGGCCTCGCCGGCCTTGTCGGCTCCGGCCGCACCGAACTGGCGCGGGTGTTCTTCGGCATAGACAGCACGCTTGGCGGTGGGCTCGAACTCGACGGCAAGCCGCTTGTGCTGGGTTCGGCGGCCGATGCGGTCGCGCATGGCATTTTTCTGGTTCCGGAAGACCGCAAGCTGACCGGCATTTTGCTTGACCTGTCGATCGCGCAGAACATCTCGCTGCCCAACCTGCCGGCGCATGCGAAGCGTCGACTGGTGTCGGCAAGCGCCGAGACCGCCACCGCCGAGAAGCAGAAGAGCAATCTCGGCATCAAGGCGCCGTCGGTGCAGACGCGAACCGGCACGCTGTCGGGCGGCAACCAGCAGAAGGTGGTGCTGGGCAAATGGCTGGCGATGAACCCGAAGGTGATGATCCTCGATGAGCCTACGCGCGGCATCGATATCGGCGCCAAGGCCGAGATTTACGGGCTGATGCGAGCCTTGGCCGATGCCGGCGTGGCCGTGCTGATGATCTCCAGCGACATGGAAGAGGTGATCGGCGTGTCCGACCGCATCGCCGTCATGCATGAGGGCCAGATCTCGGGCATTCTCGACAAAGAACAATTCAGCCAGGAAAACGTGCTGTTGCTGGCGGTCGGCAAGCCGGCAAACTAGCGGGCTTCAGGCGATTGCCGGTCCGGCGCATTGGGGAGAAGACGATGAGCAAAAAAGATCTCGGCCTGCTGATCCTGATCCTGGTGGTCGGCGCCGTGGTGACCGCCATCAACCCGCGCTTTCTTTTGCCGATCAACCTCGCCAACACCTCGAACCTGATCGGCCTGTTCGGGATCCTCGCCATCGGCCAGGCCTTCGTCATCATTACCGGCGGCATCGAATTGTCGGTGGGATCGCTGGTGGCGCTGCTCGGCACGCTATTCATCGATTTCATCGCCGTGCGCGACATGCCATGGCCGCTGGCGCTGCCGCTGATCCTGGTGCTGGGCGGCATCATCGGACTGGCGCATGGCTGGCTGATCACAAGGCTGAAATTGCAGCCCTTCGTGGTCACGCTGTGCGGCCTTTTGATCTATCGCGGGGTCGCCCGTTTCTATACCGCCGACGGCACCGCCGGCTTCGCCTTCGGCCAGAATTTTCCCGAGCTCGAATTCCTCACCGCGGGCCGCAGCTATGGGGTGCCCAACAGCTTCATCGCACTGATCGTCATTTCGATCGTCATGTGGGTGGTGCTGCACCGCTCGGTGTTCGGACGCTACCTCTATGCCATCGGCAAGAACGAAGAGGCGGCGAAATATTCGGGAATTCGCACCGGCCGTGTCGTCATGGCCGCCTATGTCATCTGCGGCGTGCTGACGGCGCTGTCGGCGATCTATTTCGCCATGTACACGCGCTCGATCTCGCCGGCCAGCCACGGCCAGTTCTACGAGCTCTACGCCATTGCCGCCGCCGTTCTCGGCGGCTTCTCGCTGCGCGGCGGCGAAGGCTCGCTGGTCGGCGTCATCCTGGGCACCGTGCTGCTGCAGGAGTTGCAGAACCTGGTCAATCTGCTCGGCATCCCGTCCTCGCTCAACTTCGCGGTGATGGGCGGCGTGATCCTGATCGGCGTGCTGGTCGACCAGCAATGGGGCGTGTTCCGCGCAAGGCGGCTGATGCTCGATGCCAGCCGGAAGACTGTCGCGGCGGAGTAGCGCTACATCACGCCGGATATATCCGAGAAGGCCATCGCCTTGCGCAGCACCTCGGCGAAGCGTTCTCCGGCGGCTTCGCGCCGGCCGCCATTGTCGATCGAGGTGACGCCGGAGCCGGACAAAGCGATATTGGCGCTGCGGGCGAGCCGAGCCAGCACTTCGCCGCGCGATTCGCGGCCGCGCTGGGCGAGACGCTCGGCGAGGATTTCCGGCGAGGCGGTGATCTCGACGACAGCCAGATTGGCATAGCGCTCCCGCAGCACCGGGATGACTGCGCGCGAGACATTGGCGACCGCGACATAGCCGTTGGCGATGGACCAGTCGACATCGGCCGGAATGCCGTAGCGCAGGCCGTGCGCCTCCCAGGAAATGGCGAAGGCGCCGTCGGCCTCGGCTTCGACAAAGGCCGCGTCGGCCAGCGTGTCGTGATCCTCGCTTGCCGCATCGCTCGGCCTGGTGATGACCCGGCGGACGAACTCCAGCCTCGTCTCGTCGGCAAACAAGGTGCGGGCATAACCGATTACCGTATCCTTGCCGGCGCCACTCGGGCCGACGACGGCGACGAAGACGCCGTTGCGGACCGGAAAGGCCTCGCTGCTGAGTTCGCGCTCGATCGACGCCGAGACCATCAGGCGACCCGCCGCCCTTGGCGCCAGACGGTGCGCACGACCGGCACATGATCGTCGAGGCGCACCCGCACGAGGTCGGCGCGGCGGCCCTGTTCGATGACGCCGCGGTCGTTTAGGCCGATCGCCTCGGCCGGATTCTTCGACACCATCGCAACCGCCTGCGGCAGGGAAATGCCCTCGACGACGTCGCCGAGGAAGAAGGCCGACTGGATCAGGCTGAAGGGAATGTAGTCGGACGACAATATGTCGAGCAGGCCGTCGCCGGCCAGCGTGCGGGCCGAGACGTTGCCCGAATGCGAGGAGCCGCGCATGACGTTGGGCGCGCCCATCAGCACGCCGAGCCCGGCATCCTTCGAGGCCTTGGCGGCTTCCAGCGTGGTCGGGAATTCCGCGACGCGCACGCCCTGCTCGATCGCTTCGTCGACATGGCCCGATGTGGCGTCGTCATGGCTCGCCAGCACAATGCCCCGCTCGTTGCAGGCGGCTGATATCGCCACCCGGTTCGGTCCCGAATTCTTCGCTGATTCCGACATCCGCTTTTCGCAGAACAATTGGAAGTCGCGATCGGTCAGCTTCAGCTTGCGCTGGTAGTAATAGGCGTAGGTCTCGAGATTGACGAACTGGCGCTGTCCCGGCGCATGGTCCATCAGCGAGGCCAGTTTGACCCGCTCGTCGCCATCGAAATTAGCGAAAGCCCGCAAGCAATCCGGCGCCGAGACCTCGCAGCGCAGGTGCAAGAAATGGTCGGCCCGCAACCGGTCTTTCGCGACGCTGTCCTCGATCGCGCCGGCGAGCTTGCGGATGTCGTCGGAGGTAATATCCGCGTCCTCGTCCATGCCGACACGCAAAGCGTCGAGCACGGTGGTGATGCCGGCGGTGGCCACCTGCGCGTCATGGGCAAGGACGGCGGCGATCGGGTTCCAGCGCACTTTCGGGCGCGGCGCATAGTGGCCTTCGAGATGGTCAGTGTGCAGCTCGACAAGGCCGGGAATGATGTAGTCGCCGCCCATGTCCTCGCCGCCCATGCCCCCGCCGGTGTGGCCGGTGCCGGCGTCGACGCCGGAGATAAAACCGTCGCGCAGCACGAGCGACCCTTCGACGATCTCGTCGGCAAGCACGATGCGGGCGTTGTGGAGAACAGTTTCGGCGGTCATTCAGGCAGTCCTTGCTTACTCGGACGAATTGCGGTCAGGCGGTTTTTCGGGCAGCGCGGCGGCCGAGCGCATGATGCGAAAGCACCATGAACGGAGCGCCCGGTTCGGTTTCGACGAACAGCGTCAGCGCATCCACCAGCACCGGCTGCTGCAGCACATCGGCGAACAGGCTGTCAATTGCCGCGCGCAGACGTTGGCTTTCCTGCGGCCCGGCCCGGCCGGACAGTGTCATGTGGAAGCGAAAGGTCTCGAACACGTAGGGGTAGCCCCACTGACAGAGATTGCGGAACTCGGCGGGTTTCAGCGAATCCGGGCTGCGCCGCTCGATCTCGGCCTCGGTGAGCGGCGCGCGAAAACGGTCGAAGCTAAGCACGACATCATCGGCGAAACGGTTGAGCGGCGGCAGCGGGCCTTCCGGCAGCAAAGCGAAGAAACCATCGATCTGGCTGACGACCAGGCGCGGGATGGTGACCGTCGGCGTTGCTTCGGCAAAGGCGTCCAGCGCCGCGCGCAACGAGCTTTCGGTTTCGTTGGCGGCCAACCGGAAGGGCGCTTTCAGCGTCGCATGAAAACCGTAGCGCCGCGCCGATGCGGTGTGAAAGGCGACTTCGGCCGCCGACAGCTCGCCCACCGCCTCGACCGGCCTGGTGGCGGCGCCAAAGGGGTCGCGGCCCAGCCAGTTGGCGGCGAGCCGCGCCAGCGGCTCGTCCTGCCTCGGGGTGAAATAGATGGCGTAGCGCATCGAAAAAAATCCTCGTCAGCCCGCTGCCATAGGTGATATCCATGACGGATTGACGAAGCTTATGCGAGTTTTCGAAGGCAAATCGACCCCATGGATCGTTAGCCGACGATTTTTCTTCCGGCGCAAGCGAAGGCCGATCAGGCCTTCATGAGCCATTCGTGCTCGGGCGCGTTGTGGAACTTCCACGTCCGCTTCGGCCCGGCCATGACGTTAAGGTAATAGAGGTCGTAGCCGTGACAGGCCGCGCACGGATGATAGCCCTTGGGCACCAGCACGACATCGCCGTCCTCGATCGCCATCGCCTCGTCCAGTTCGCGGGCGCCCGACTTGTCGGCGTCGGTGTAGACCCGCTGGAAGGCAAAGCCCTGCGGCGGGTTGAGGCGGTGGTAATAGGTTTCCTCAAGATAGGATTCGGCCGGCAGATTGTCCTGATCGTGCTTGTGCGGCGGGTAGCTCGATGTGTGGCCACCGGGCGTGATGACCTCGACCACCAGCAGCGAGTCGGCGGGCTTGCCCTCGGGCAATATGTTGGTGACGTAGCGCGTGTTGGTGCCTTTGCCCCGAGTCTCCTGGCCGAGGTCGTCGGGTGCGATGACGCGAACGGGCAAGCCGCCGCCCAGGCCCGGCGCCGAGCAGACCGCGAGTTCGAGATCGGTGTCGGCGGTGACCGACCAGTCCGAACCCTCCGGAATATAGACCGACCACGGCTTGCCCTCGAAGGGCGACATGCGCTCGCCGAGCAGGCCGAGTTCCTGGCCGCCGGCCTTTGCCGTGCCCTTGCCGGTGACGAACACCAGGCAGACTTCGCGACCGCCCGTCTTACCCGAGGCGTTTTCGCCGGGCTTCAAACGGTGCAGGTCGAAGCCGACATAGGTCCAGCCGGCGCTGTTGGGCGTGACATGCGCGACGCGGCCATGGCCCTTGTCGGCTTTGACGAGCAGTTTCGACATGTTTTGTCTCCTATCGCAAGTCTTCGAGGTCGGCCTCTCAACTTCGTCATCCTAGGGCGAAGCAGGAGCGAAGCTCCGTCGCGAAGACCCTAGGATGACGAAGCAAGGGACGTTCCGGCCAATCACCGACGTAGGCGATACGCCAGGTGTCGAGTGTCCGACCCGCAAGCCCTTCCGAGCCACGGCCGCTTCATTCCTTCGGTTCGGCGTCCGCCTTCGCTTCGCCGGTCTTCGGTCGATCAGGCGCAGCCTTGCTCTCCTCCACCGGCTTGTAAAGATAGAAGAACTGCCACACCGCGTAGGCAGCAAAGCCGAGCGCGATGACACCCCAGAACGGCGTGCCGGAGGCGAATTCTATCCCCGCCCAGATCACACAGACGGCGACGACGGCAACGCGCCGCCACAGCGGCCGGAAGAACGGGTGCTCGTAATCCTTCATCGGATCGCCTCAGGCATTGGGAAAGCCTTGCGTCTCGACCGTGTAGCCGGCCGCCGTCATCACCCGCATCAGCTCCTTGTAACCCACGTGGGCCATCTTCAGCGGCGGGTTCTTTTTCGGGTCCTGCTCGGCCTCGACGACGAACCAGCCTTCATAGCCATGGTCGGCGAAGCGCTGCACGATGGCGCCGAAATCGAGCGAACCGTCGCCAGGCACCGTGAAGGCACCGAGCGCCACGGCGTCGAGAAAGGACTGCTTTGTGCGGTCGAGCCCGTCGATCACGCCCATGCGCACATCCTTCACATGGACATGGCTGATGCGCTTGTGGTGGTTGTCGATGGCGCGCAGCACGTCGCCACCGGCAAAGGCGAGATGCCCTGCATCGAGCAGCAACGGAATGCCTTCGCCGGAATGGCGCATGAAGGCATCGAGCTCCGGCTCGGTCTCGACCACCGCCGCCATGTGATGGTGATAGGACAGCGGCATGCCTTGCTCGGCGCACCATTCGCCGAATTCGGTGAGGCGCCTGGCATAGGCCCTCATCTCGTCGTTGGACAATTTCGGCTTCGTGGCGAGAGGCCTGGAGCGATCACCCTGGATCGAGCGGCCGACCTCGCCATAGACGATGCAAGGCGCATTCACCGCCTTGAACAGGTCGATCATCGGCTGGATGCGATCCTTGTTCTTGCCCATGTCCTCATCGACCAGCGTGCCGGAGAACCAGCCGCCGCACAGCGTCACGTCGGCCTTTTTCAGGATAGGCAGCATGATTTCGGGGTCATTGGGAAAGCGGCGGCCCATTTCCATGCCGGTGAAGCCGGCCGAGCGCGACTGGCGCAGGCACTCTTCCAGCGAGACGTCGTCGCTGAGTTCGGCAAGATCATCGTTCCACCACGCAATGGGGGACATGCCCAGTTTGGCTTTCAAGTTTTAGCTCCGGTTTCTTGTTCACCCTCCCCCTTGTGGGGAGGGTCGCTGCGAAGCAGCGAGGTGGGGTGCGGCGCCAGACCCCCACCCGGACCTGCGGTCCGACCTCCCACAAGGGGGAGGTAGGGGGCAGCGCTGACTTGCATCAATCGCCAATAGTCTGCATCTGCCGCTTTTCGTCATAGGCTTTGCGCGCTGCGTTGACCTGCGGCCGTGCTGACACTTCCGGCACCGCGACATCCCACCAATGGCCGCCCGCGTCGGTGGAAATCAGCGGGTCGGTGTCGATGACCAGTACGGTGGTGCGGTCGTTGGTTTTCGACTTTTGCAGCGCGGTCTCCAGGCCAGTGATCGACGGCACCTTCTCGGCAATAGCGCCCATGCTCGCCGCATGCGCGGCGAAGTCGATGTCGGGCAGGATCTCGTGGCGCGCGTCCTTCAGGAGGTTGTTGAAATTGGCGCCGCCGGTGGCCATCTGCAGCCGGTTGATGCAGCCATAACCCCTGTTGTCGAGCACCACGATGGTCAGCTTCAGGCCAAGCATCACCGACGTGGCGATTTCGGAATTCATCATGAGGTAAGAGCCGTCCCCGACCATGACGACTATCTCCTGGTCGGGCTTGGCCATCTTGGCGCCGAGCCCGCCGGCAATCTCGTAGCCCATGGTCGAGAAGCCATATTCGCCATGGTACGAGCCGGGCGCGCCTGCCTGCCAGAGCTTGTGCAACTCGCCCGGCAGGCCGCCCGACGCGTTCAGCAAGGTCACGCCGGACCCCAGCGCGCGCTGCACGGCGCCGATCACCTGCGCGTCCGACGGGAAGGCGGCGTTGGTCGACGCCGTCACCTTGGAGGCTTCGGCCTGCCAGGCCTTCTTGCCTTGGGTCGCATTGTCGGTCCATGTCGCCGGTGCTTTCCAGTTCCCCAGCGCAGCACCGAGTTCGGCGAGCCCTTCGGCCGCATCGGCGACCAGCGGCAGCGCACGATGCTTGCCGGCATCGAAAGGCTGCACGTTGAGTCCGATGATGGTCTTGCCGGAATTCTTGAACAGCGCCCATGAGCCGGTGGTGAAATCCTGCAGGCGGGTGCCGATCGCCAGCACGACATCGGCCTCTTCCGCCAGCCGGTTGGCCGCGGACGTGCCGGTGACGCCGACTGCCGCCATGTTGAGCGGATGTGTGTCGGGCTGCGAGGATTTGCCGCCTTGCGTCTCGCAGACCGGAATGCCGGCGCTCTCGGCGAATTTCGCCAGTTCATCCGAAGCCTGCGAATACAGCACGCCGCCGCCGGCGATGATCAGCGGTTTTTTCGCACCCTTCAGCGCGGTGACCGCCGCCGCCAATTCATGCCGGTCCGGACGCGGCCGGCGCTGGTGCCAGACGCGCTCGGCGAAAAAGCTCTTGGGATAGTCATAGGCCTCGGCCTGCACGTCCTGGCAGAGCGACAGCGTCACCGGGCCGCATTCCGCCGGATCGGTCAGCACCTGCATGGTCCGCGCCAATGCCGGGATGATCTGCTCGGGACGGGTGATGCGGTCGAAATAGCGCGACACCGGACGGAAGCAGTCATTGACCGTCGCGGTGCCGTCGGAAAAGTCCTCGGCCTGCTGCAGCACCGGGTCGGGAATGCGGTTGGCGAAGACATCGCCCGGCAAAAACAGGACGGGCAACCTGTTTACATGGGCGAGCGCCGCCGCCGTCACCATGTTGAGCGCACCGGGGCCGATCGAAGAGGTCGCGGCCATGAAGCGGCGGCGGAAATTGGCCTTGCCATAGGCGATCGCCGCATGCGCCATCGCCTGCTCATTGTGGGCGCGGAAGGTCGGCAATTCGTCGCGCAGCTGGTACAGCGCCTCGCCGATGCCGGCGACATTGCCGTGACCGAAGATCGCCCACACACCGCCGAAGATGGGCACTCGTCTGCCGTCGATCTCGGTCATCTGCTTGCTCAGAAAGCGGGTCAGCGCCTGCGCCATCGTCAGGCGGATTGTCTTGCTCATGGTGTTTTCCTCCGCAGTCCTCTTGCCGCGCCTTTATGCTGCTTTACGGCCACGCGCGGCAAGCCACGCTTCGGTCAACTGTTCGAAGCGCGCGGCCATGTCGGCGATAGCCTCGTCATCCGTCATCTTGCCCGCCAGCCATTGTTCGGCGGCGTGGACGAAGATGGTGCGGCCGACGGCAAAGCCCTTGACGATCGGCGCCTTGGCGGTGGCGGCAAAGGCCGCTTCCAGTTCGTCCTGCGGCGCTTCGAGACCCAGCAGCACGACGCCACGACACCAGGGATCGTGCTTCAGGATCACCGCTTCGATCTTCGCCCAGGCGCCGGCCGACGCCTGCGGTTCGAGCTTCCACCAGTCCGGCTTGATGCCAAGCGCATAGAGTTCTTCCAGGGCGCGCGGGATGGTCGTTTCGTCGAGCTTGCCGTGCTTGCCGGCGATGATCTCGACCAGAAGCTCCCGGCCGACCTTCCGCGCGGCTTCGAACAGCGAGCGCAGCTTCTGCTGCTGCTCATCCTTGAGCGCTGCCGGATCGTCGGGGTGATAGAAGCACAGGCATTTGATGCAGTGGTCGACCGGCCATTCCACCAGTTGCGAGCCGATGTCCTGCGAGAACTCGAAGCGCAGCGGCCGCGAGCCCGGCAGTTCGACGGGACGGCCGAGCCAGGCAAAGGGGTGGCGGGCGAATTCGAACATTGCTTCGCGGCCATGCTTCTCGTCGATCAGCATGCCATAGCCGTCGCGGCCGGCGGCGACTTTCGCCGCAGCCTTGACCGCCAGCACCTTGAAATCGCGGATGCGCGCCGGATCGGCGCCGGTCTTTGCCGCGACGTCCTCAAGCTGCACACGGTGGTCGCAGGCGAGCGCCATCATCGAGGGGATATCGCGGCGGCGGGTCGTCGCCCAATGGATGTGGTTGATCGCCTCGTCCTTGCGCAACGCTAAGTGCTTGCTGCCGTTCTTGAGGAAGAACTGCAATTCCTCGAAGGTCGGATATTCCGGCGCGCAGAGCAGCCGCGACACGGCGAAGGCGCCGCAGGCATTGGCCCAGGTCGCCGCCGTTGCCAGGTTTTCGCCACCGAGCCAGCCGCGCAGAAAACCGGACATGAAGGCATCACCCGCGCCGAGCACATTGTAGATCTCGATCGGAAAGCCCTTGCCGACGATACCGTCTTCCAGATCGTCGCTGACCGGCCCGTCATAGACGATGCAGCCCATGGCGCCGCGCTTCAGTACGATGGTTGCCTTGGACAGCGCGCGGATCGTCTTCAACGCACTCAGGCAATCGTCGGCACCCGACGCGATCATGATCTCTTCCTCGGTGCCGACGATGAGATCGCAATCGGGCAGCACCGTCTTCAGCTGGGCCGAGACGCGGTCGGATTTGACATAGCGCTCAAAACCTTCGGCATGGCCGGCGAGGCCCCAGAGGTTGGGGCGGTAGTCGATGTCGAACACCACCTTGCCGCCCCTGGCCTTGATGATGCGGATAGCCTTGCGCTGGGCGGCGTCGCTGTTGGGCCGGGAAAAATGCGTGCCGGTGACGACGATCGAGCGGGCCGAGGCGATGAAGGCTTCATCGATGTCTTCTTCGGCAAGCGCCATGTCGGCGCAGTCGCTGCGATAAAAGATCATCGGCGAGACCCCTTCGCTCTCGACCGAAAGCAGCACCAGAGCCGTCAGCCGTTCCTTGTCGGTCTTCAGCCCGTCGACATTGACGCCTTCGCGCCGCAGCTGCTCGCGGATGAAGCGGCCCATCTGCTCGTCGCCGACGCGGGTGAGCAGCGCCGAGCGCAGGCCTAGTCTCGCCGTGCCAACCGAGATGTTGGCCGGGCAGCCGCCGACCGATTTGGCGAAGGAGGTGATGTCCTCCAGCCGCGAGCCGATCTGCTGGCCGTAAAGGTCGACGGAAGCGCGACCGATGGTGATGACATCGAGCGTCGCCTGTTTGGCGTCCACGGCTTCGCTCATTGGAACCTCCCGTCGGTCTTGTTGTCTTGAGCAACGTAGTTGGGGGACACGCGCGAGCGGCAGCGTGGCGCCGGGAATATGAAATAATAATTCCAATCCATAGTCAATATGGAATGAGCATTCCTTCCTTTAAAAGTGCCGAAGAGCGATGGCTGCTGGAGACTTAGGATGGAGACCCGTTACCGCGCAACCAGATGTGGATCGAGACGAGTTTGAGGGGGAAAGCCGCCAGCCGACAAAACGATTCGGTTATGAAAAAGCACGCCAGACCACACTCCCAAGGTCGGGAGAGTAGCGGGCGATGATAGCCTCCTGATCATTTTCCTGCGTCAGAGTTACCTGCTTCCCAGTAGCGTCACCTAGCAATCGCACAAAGCGGTCAAGGTGCTCAATCTCAGTTTCTCCGCTGACTTGCCTAGGATCGAAGTCGAACTCGATTTCGACAACGGTGAAGAAGTGACATGCAAGCTGGATTGGCCCGACGTAAAAAGAAAGTAGGCTGTCTGTTTCGCTTTCCAGGGCGGCTTCGACCCCCAATGGCATCGATTCGATCTTGCCGGAGACACTGAAATTGGCAGGCGGGGTCCATTCGAGGAGGATGTCCCAGACGGCCTGCCAATCTGCCTCAGACGTGTTCAGAACGTAGATATCTCGCCATGAGCCGTCCCAAGCGAAATCCGATGCGATCTGTTCCCAATTCATGCATGAACCATTCTCGATGAACTTCGGTTCTAGCATGGCATACGGGATGATCCCTTTCCACAGATCCCAGGTCCGCATTTTCCGGACGGAAAACCGCTTCACGCCTTTTTCTGGGATTGCCTAGACCTTGCGCTTCTTTCCGGTGCTGCGCCGCTTCTCGCCGACGCCGACGGTGAGCGCCATGGCCAGCGCCATGGTGGCCGACAGCGAGCGGAAGCCGGCAAAATCGGCCTCGGCGACCTCGAACCAGACCTTGGCGAACTGCGCTAGTGGCGAAAACGAACTGTCGGTGATGGCGATGATCGGCACGCCCTGTTCGGAAATGGTGCGGGCCTCCTCGATGGTGGCCGGCGCATAGGGCGAGAAACTGATGGCAATGACGGCGTCCGCCGGGGTGGCGAAGGCGACCATCTCGGCATTGAGGCCGGCGGCGGATTCGATCAGCTGGTTGCGGATCTTCAGCTTGCCCAAGGCATAGGCGATGTAGCTCGCCACCGGGTAGGAGCGGCGCTTGGCCAGGACATAGATGGTCTCGGCCTTGGCCAGCAGCGAGATCGCGTCTTCCAGATGCGCCTCGTCCAGCGAGCGCGAAATATCGTTGAGCGAAGTGCTGGCGGCGGCGACGAAGCCGTCGAAGATGGCTCGGTGTCCAGCACCCGCATCGGCCTTGGCGCGCAGCGCCTGCAGGCGTTCGTCATAAGAGGAATTGCGCTCGCGCAGCCGCTCGCGAAACACCTGCTGCAGGCTGGTGAAGCCGTCGAAGCCTAGTTGCTGGGCAAAGCGGATCAAGGTGGACGGCTGCACGCCCGCCGAAGCGGCGATGCTGGCGGCGGTGCCGAAGGCGATGTCATCGGGATTGTCGAGCGCATAGGCGGCGATCTGGGCGATGCGCTTGGGCAAGGTTTCACGGCGATCGAGGATCGTGGCGCGCAGCGTCTCGAAGTCGCGAGGTACCCGTTCGTCCATCGTCGCCCCGTCCAAGCTCACCTAAAGCGCGTCGCGGTGAAACGGATGTGCGATGCGCTTTAAGTCTTTGTTTTGATGCATGCCGTTGTCCCAGAACCGCGGCACACTTCTGGGCGACACGCATTGGAGCATGATGCCGAAAAGTGTGCAGCGGTTTCGGACGACATCATGCTCTCTTTAACTCAAGTGACGTCCTCTCTGCCCCATCATAGCGAGCCTGCGCAAGAAGGCCATAAAAAATGAGGCAGACATTCCATTCGGAGAAGAAATGGACTAATTCATCCATCGATCGCTTCAGGTATTGGGAGAAAGAAATGGTCGGCGTTGGTCTTATCGGCACGGGTTTCATGGGCAAATGCCACGCCATTGCGTGGAGCGCCGTCGGCGCCGTCTTTCCCGATGTCGCCAAGCCGAAGCTGGTCCATCTCGGCGAGGTCAACGAGGAGCTGGCCAAGCGCAAGGCCGGTGAGTTCGGCTTCGCCAAGGCGTCGGGCGACTGGCGTGCCGTCGTCAACGACCCCGAGGTCGATATCGTCTCGCTGACCACGCCCAATCAGTTCCATCCGGAGATGGCCATCGCTATTCTCGAAGCCGGCAAGCATCTGTGGTGCGAGAAGCCGATGGCGCCGAGCTTTGCCGAAGCAGCGGCGATGGCGGCCGCGGCGAAGAAGTCCGGCAAGGTCGCAGCGCTTGGCTACAACTACATACAGAGCCCGGCCATCCGCCACATCGGCGCGCTGCTCGAGGAAAAGATCATCGGCGAGGTCAACCATCTGCGCATCGAGATGGACGAGGACTTCATGGCCGACCCCGAAGCGCTGTTCTTCTGGAAGCATGAGGCCGCATCCGGCTATGGCGCGCTCGACGATTTCGCCGTGCATCCGCTGTCGCTGGTCTCGACACTGTTCGGCCGCGTCACAAAAGTCATCTGCGACATGGCCAAGCCCTATGCCGACCGCAAGCTGGCCGGCGGCGGCCGCCGTGCGGTGGAGACCTACGACATCGCCAGCGTTTTGATGCATCTGGAAAACGGCATTGCCGGCACGCTGCTGGTCAACCGCTCGGCCTGGGGCCGCAAGGGCCGCATCGCCATACAGATTTTCGGCTCCAAAGGATCGATCCTGTTCGACCAGGAGCGGATGAACGAAATCCAGCTCTATGTCACCGCCGATCGCCCGACCGAACAGGGCTACCGCACCATATTGGTGGCGCCACATCACAAGCCCTACGACGCCTTCCTCCCGGCGCCCGGCCATGGCCTCGGTTTCAACGACCTCAAGATCATCGAGTGCCACGAACTGCTGACCCGCCTTGCCGGCAGGCCGGCACGGGTCATCGAATTTGCCGAAGGGCTGGAGATCGAGCGCACCGTGCACGCGATGGCGAGGTCGTTCGAGGAGAAGCGCTGGGTGGATGTGCGGTAAGATCCGCTCGCTTCAGCCGCCAGCGACAGCGTTCGCCTCCCAGCCATTGACCCAGACCTGCCGCAGGCGATCGCCTTCGCCCTTGAAGCGCAGGCCGGTCGGCTGGCAAGCCTCGATGCGGTCGCTGCGGAAATTGCGGATGGCCTGGCGCAGTTCACACCAGGCGACGATGTTGGCGGTTTCTGAATAGTAGATCAGCGCGATTGGACGGATCAGCCGCTCGGAGGCGCGGCCGATTTCGTCGCGATAGGACAGGTCGAGCTTTTCCTCGTCGCGGATGGCGCGGCGCACAAGCGCCAGATCGATGGTGCCGATTGCCGGTGCAGCGAACCCCCAGACATGCAGTGCGTTGGCGTCGAACGCCTGGCGTAGTGGCGGCGGCACGGCGCCGGCGATCTTGGCGCTGACGCGCTTGGCCGCCTGCTTGAGTTCGCTGTCTCCCGTGCGCTCCAGCAGGGCGAGCGACAGGACGATCGCCTCCATCTCCTCGATTGAGAACATCAGCGGTGGCAGGTCGAAGCCGGGCCGCAATATATAGCCGATGCCACGCCCGCCTTCGATCGGCACGCGCATCGCCTGCAGTGCGGCGATGTCGCGATAGATCGAACGCACCGTGACTTCCAGCTGCCCGGCGATCATCGCCGCCGTCACCGGCTGCCGCGCCAGCCGCAGGATCTGGATGATCTCGAACAGGCGCGACGCCTTGCGCATTTCCTCTCCCTGATGAAACGCTACTGACACATCCCCGTCAGTTGGGATGATTTATTGGACTGCCTATCGGGTTGAAAATCAACAAATTCCTCCACGGCACCCCAGCAGGAAGCGACAGGCAACTGACATGAGCTACGCGGAAAATCTCTGGCTGTTCTTTATCCTGCTGTCCGGCATCATCATCGTACCCGGGATGGACATGCTGTTCGTGCTTGCCAATGCGCTCACCGGCGGCCGCGACCGGGGCCTCGCCGCCACCGGTGGCATCATGGTCGGCGGCATCGTGCACACGCTGAACGGCGCCATCGGCGTCGGCCTGCTGATGCATTTCGTACCGATCCTGTACAAGCCGCTGCTGATAGCCGGCGCCGCCTACATGGCCTTCATCGGCATCTCGCTGATGCGCAGTTCCATCACCGTCGGCCACGACGGGCCCGCCGGCAGCCGTACGGCCTGGAAGGCCTTTCGCCAGGGACTGGTGACCTGCCTGATCAACCCGAAGGCCTATCTCTTCATATTTGCCGTCTATCCGCAGTTCCTGAAGCCGGATTACGGCCCGATCTGGATGCAGGCGACGGTCATGGGCTTGCTGACGATGCTGACGCAGGCCGCCATCTATGGCGGGCTCGCCATCACCGCCGGCCGCAGCCGCAATCTGCTGGTGGCCAATCCGCGGGCGACCGCTTTTGCGGGCCGGGCGGCCGGACTGCTGCTGTTTGCTGTCTCGGTGTTTACGGCATGGGAAGGGTTGAGGGCAGCGTGATCCCGATCAAGCGATGACGCCGCGTTTCTTCGCCTCGGTGCGGCGCTTGCGGATCACTGTCCCGGTCTTTTCGTCGTCGAGGGCGGCAGCTACCCCGTCCGCGAGACCGATGACGTCATGACCGCCTCACGCCCTCGCCCAAGACGACGAGAAGCTCGTCCAATTGCTCGAACGTCTCGCCCATCGCATCCGCCGCCCCGGTACCGGCCGCGTCGAGAGCCTCCTTCGAGGGATAGAGTTCGTGCATGACCAGCAGCGTCTTGCCACCCTTTTCCTCGAAGGTCAGCGTGGTGACGGGTCCACCGTCACCACCTTCCTCATTGGTCCAGACGAGGCGTGAGTGGGGTGTCACTTCGATATACCTGCCGAAGAATTCGTGAAGGTCCGAGGCGTCGTGGCCGAACACCAGGCGGTACGTGCCTCCGGTACGAGCATCCATCTCGCATGAACGCAGGAACATGCCCATCGACTTCGGCACCCACCACTGCTTGAACAGCTCGGGCTTGGTCCACGCCTCGAACACGATGCGCGCCGGACCGTTGACCGTTCGCGTGACGACCAGCTCCCGTTCGGACTTCCGTTCGACCGTGGTGCGGCTGTTCGTGGGCTCACTCTCGGTTCTTTGGCGCATCGGCTTTCTCCTTCCGTTTCAATTCCTCGACAACCTTGTCCAACTCGTTGAAGCGTGCGTCCCAGAGCAGGCGGTGCCGCTCGATCCAGGCCGCCTCTTCCTCCAGTCCGCGCAGGCCGAGCTTGCAGGTCCGCACGCGGCCAACCTTCTGCGTGGTGACGAGCCCCGCCTGCTCCAGGACGCCGACGTGCTTCTTCATGCCCGTGAGGGTCATGTGGAACTTTCCGGCAAGCTCGGTGATCGAAGCGTCTGCGCGTCCGAGCTGCTCCAGAACGCCACGCCGGGTGGCGTCCGAGAGCGCGGCGAACGAGGAATCCAAGTCGGTATACTGAACCATACGGTTCAGTATTTAGCAGACCGGTTGCCGGGGTGCAAGGGGAGCCGCAGCGTCCTTCCCGCGCATCGCCTCGTATCAGGCGGCGCCCGGCCGGTTCTCCATCATGGCGCGGCGGGCTGAGCGGCGCCATTCTACGGCGCCGGCGAGGCCGTGCAGCACCGTCTCTGTGGTCGCCCAGTCGATGCAGCCATCTGTGATGCTCTGGCCATAGACGAGCGGCTTGCCTGATACCACGTCCTGCCGGCCGGCGACGAGATTGCTCTCGATCATGACGCCGATGATACGCTCGTCCCCTGCTGCCACATGGCCGGCGACATCGGCCGCCACCTTCGGCTGGTTCTCCGGCTTCTTGCTCGAGTTCGCGTGGCTGACATCGATCATCAGACGGGGGGCGACGCCGATGCGGGCAAGTTCGACCGAGGCCGCCTCGACGCTCGCCGCATCGTAATTCGGCTGAACGCCGCCGCGCAGGATGACGTGGCAGTCCTCATTGCCGGTTGTAGTCGCAATGCCGCTGCGTCCGCCCTTGGTCACCGCCATGAAATGATGCGGCTGGGCGGCGGATTTCACCGCCTCGGCGGCGATCCTGAGATTGCCGTCGGTGCCGTTCTTGAAGCCGACCGGGCAGGACAGGCCGGAAGCCAGTTCGCGGTGGATCTGGCTCTCGGTGGTGCGCGCGCCGATGGCGCCCCAGGCGACGAGGTCGGCAATGTATTGCGGCGTCGTCATGTCGAGAAATTCGGTGGCCGAGGGCAGGCCGAGATTGTTGACCGCCGACAGCACGTTGCGCGCCATCCGCAGTCCCTTGTCGATGTTGAAGCTGCCGTCGAGATCGGGGTCGTTGATAAGGCCCTTCCAGCCGACAGTCGTGCGCGGCTTTTCGAAATAGACCCGCATGACGATCTCCAACCGGTCGGACAGGGTCTCGCGCAGCGCCACTAGCCGGCTGGCATAGTCAACGGCCGCGACCGGGTCGTGGATCGAACACGGGCCAACGATGACAAGCAGCCGGTCGTCGGTGCCGTTCAAGATGGCATGGGTGGCGTTGCGTGATGCGCTCACGGTGCGCGTTGCCGTCAGCGTGCGCGGGATCTCCCGCATCACCTCGTCCGGCGTACTCAATTCTCGGATTTCCTTGACCCGAAGATCGTCTGTGGTGGTCAACACGGCTTTCTGCTCCTGTTTTTAGGAGACCTGCCGGCTGATACAAAAAAAGCCGCCAGGTCTGGCGGCTGTTCGGACTTGTTGCTGCAATCTTCAGATCGAGCGCAATCCTCCCGCCGCCAGCGAGCTCGTAAAGTACCAATAGGTGGCGGTCAGGTTGATCATGAGGCTCATATAGTCGATGCGGAGGCGCTTGTCACGTGGGGTATGCGGAGACAATTCGGGATGGGCCGAATCCTCGCGATTTCGTCATCCCTGGGCGGAGCAGGAGCGAAGCTCCGTCGCGGAGACCCTGGGATCCATTCCGTGACCTGGGCCGTGGAGTGCGGCGGAGCAGAATTCTGGACCGTAGCAGCGCTCTGAAGTCGCGGCATGGATCCTCGGGTCTGCGCTGCGTCGCCACGCTCCTTGCTCCGCCCGTGGATGACGAAGTGCCGACGGTTCGCCAATCGCCAACACGTATAACGCGGAGCGGCTCATGCCGTCCATGGATCGAGGAGTTCAAGCCCTAAGCCTTCGAAATGTTTCGTATTGCGCGTTGCCAAGGTGAGCTCGTGCGCAATCGCAGTGGCTGCGATCAGGCCGTCCATCGACGATAGACCACGACCGCGGCGCTTGCCAAAACCCATCAGGTCGCCCCAGGCCAAGGCAACCGCATCGTTCACCGGCAAAACCCGCTGTTCGAAGCGCTGGGGCAGGTCCCGGGCGAGCCATTCGGCCAGCGCCTCGCGTTTGCGGCCCTCATCCATCAGAGAGACGCCGCGCCGGATCTCGGCGATCGACACTACGCTGATGAAGGAGCGGTCCTCATCAAGCTCGTCCAGCCAGCCCAGGACACGTGCGACAGGCGCTGGCCTCGTCACCTCGGACAGGACGTTCGTGTCGAGCAGCAGTCTCACAGCGGCAGGTCACGCGGTTCGTCGCGCTGACGTTCAAGCTCGAGATCGGCGCCGCGCAGCGACGAGTCCAGCAGGAACTCGGCAAGCGTACCCTTGCGTGCGATCTTGCGCTGCCATTCCTCGGCCGAGACGACAACCACGCTTGGTTTGCCGTTCTTGGTGATCGTCTGCGGCGAGGACTGCGCGCGCTCGATGACCTCGGAGAGCCGGGCTTTTGCCCCGGCAACCGTCCAGTTGGTGCCTTTGGATGACGTTAGCATCGCATCCCTCGTGACTATCATGACTATCATGACTATCTGGGAATGGCGATGTTGCTGCAACAGGGTTTGAAGCTACTCCGGCGAGGTCCCCGCGACGTTCTGGTCATAGTCGACCAGCGAGCCGGTCATGACACCGGATTGCGGGCTGGCCATGTAGCTGATCAGCCGCGCCAGTTGGTCGGGCTTCACCAGTTGGCCCATGGGCTGGCCGGCCTCTGCCTTTGCCAGCCAGTCGTCGGAGGCACCGTGCCATTTCTTCTGCACGATGTCCTCGCCCTCGGTGTCCATCCAGCCCGGCAGCACGGCGTTGCAGCGGATGCGGTTGAAACGATAGGCGTTGGCGACGTTCTTGGTCAGCGTCGCCAGCGCACCCTTGCTCGAGGAATAGGGCGCCAGGAAGGACTGGCCGCAATGCGCCGACATAGACAGCACGTTGACGATCGAGCCCGGCGCCTTCTGGTCCAGGAGATGGGCCACCACGCCCTGCATCAGGAAGAACGGGCCGCGCACGTTGGTCTGGAAAATCTGGTCGAAGGTCTCCTCGGAGGTTTCGACCAGCGACCCGCGCGCGGAGGTGGCGGCGGCGTTGACCAGCGCGTTGACGGTGCCGAAATGCGAGATCGCGGTTGCCACCGCGCGCTTGCAGTCCGCCACTTTCGAGACGTCGGCGCTGATGAAGATCGCATCGACGCCTGCCTTCTTGAAGTGGGCGACAGCCTTGTCGCCCTTCTCCTGCGAACGGCCGATGAGCGCCAGCGCCTTGCAGCCCTCGTCGGCCAGCGCTTCGGCGACGGCAAAGCCGATGCCTTGCGCGCCGCCGGTGACGATGGCGCGCGTGTTCGAATTGCGATCGGCGGATGTGCTCATCGCTCTGCTCCTGTGCCTTGGTTCCGGTTCTTACTTGTCGAGACGGACGGTCTTGCCCGATGTCGCCGACTTCAGCGCGGCATCGGCCAGCTTCAGCGCCACGAGGCCGTCGGCGCCGCTCGGCGATGCCTTCTTGCCCGAGGTTGCAGCAGTGATGAAGGCGGCAATCTCGATGGCGTAGGCGTCGAGATAGCGGGTCATGAAGAAATCGTGCAGCGGCGGGCGGGTATAGCCCTTCTCGTTGGCGACCTCTATCGACACCGGCCGCTGGTTTTCGGCGGCGACCATGCCCTTGGAACCATGCACCTCTATGCGTTGGTCGTAGCCATAGGTGGCGCGGCGCGAATTGGAGATGACGGCCTGCTTGCCGGACGCGGTTTCGAGGATGACGCTGACCGAATCGAAATCGCCGGCCTCACCGATCTTCTCGTCGACCAGAACCGAGGCATGGGCGCTGACCGCGACCACCTCTTCGCCGAGCAGGAAGCGCGCCATGTCGAAATCGTGGATGGTCATGTCGCGAAAGATGCCGCCCGAGCGCTTGATGTAGTCGACCGGCGGCGCACCTGGATCGCGCGAAGTGATGGTGACCATCTCGACCTTGCCGATCGCGCCGTCGTCGATCGCCTTGCGCACGGCGGCGAAATGCGGATCGAAGCGGCGGTTGAAACCGACCATCAGCGTCGCCTTGGCCTTGTCGACCACGGCAAGGCATTTCTCGACACGCTTGACGTCGAGGTCGATCGGCTTCTCGCAGAAGATCGCCTTGCCGGCCTTGGCGAAACGCTCGATCAGATCGGCATGGGTGTCGGTCGGCGTGCAGATGACCACGGCGTCGACGTCCTTGGCCTTCTCGATCGCGTCGATGGTGCGCACTTCGGCGCCATAGGCGGTTGCCAACTCGGTCGCCGCCTTTTCAAAAGCGTCGGCAACGGCCACCAGTCTGGCCTGCGGGTTGGAGCCGACGGCGCGGGCATGGACCTTGCCGATGCGGCCGGCACCGAGGAGGGCGAAACGAACAGTCATGGGGTATTTCCTCTAGGGGGATGGGTTCGAGAGAGTTGTGTCTCCACCTTCCTTTTGAGAAAGGTGGCAAGATAATTTTTCGAGCACGCCAGAAAACAGGATGACCATCCTGTTCAGGCCGCGAGTTCCGCCTCCCCGGTCTTGGCGCCGGTGATGTAGGAGACGATGTCGTTGCCGTCGGTGTTTTCCTTGCGCAGGTTGGCGACGATGCGGCCGCGCCGGAAGACGACGATACGGTCGCACAGGTCGAACACCTGGCGCATGTTGTGGCTGATCAGGATCAGCGGTTCGCCATTGTCCTTCAGCGTGCGGATGATGTTTTCGACCTGCGCGGTCTCCTGCACGCCAAGGGCTGCCGTCGGCTCGTCCATGATGATCAGCTTGGAGGCGAAGGTCGCCGTCCTGGCGATGGCAACGCACTGGCGCTGGCCGCCCGACATGTGGCGGATGGTGTTGGAGAGGTTGGGGATTTTCACTGCCGTGCGGATCAGCGCCGCCTCGGTCGCCTTGCGCATGTATTTGCGGTCGAGGATCGAGAACGGCCCGAGATTGAACAGCACCTTTTCGCGGCCGAGGAACAGGTTCGACGGCACGTCGAGATCGTCGGCCAGCGCCAGATTCTGGAACACGGTCTCGATGCCCGCCGTGCGCGCTTCGATCGGCCCGGCAAAATTCACTTCCCTGCCGTCGAACCAGATCTGGCCGCTGGTGCGTTGCTCGACGGCGGTGATCTGGCGCACGAAGGTGGATTTGCCGGCGCCATTGTCGCCCATGATGGCGACATGCTCGCCCTTGCGCAGCTCGAAATTCGCGCCTTCCAGCGCATGGACGCCGCCATAGCGTTTGGTCAGGTTTTCGGTCTTCAGGACGATGTCTGTCGTGGAGATATCTGGCATGGTCAAGCCCTCAATGCCCGCATGCGCTGGCGCCATTGGTCGAGAACGACCGCGCCGACGATGATCACGCCCTTGACCATCTCCTGATAGTAGGCGTCGAGGCGCAGGAAGGTGAAGCCGGAAATTATGACGCCGAAGATCAGCGAGCCGATCACGGTGCCGACGATCGAGCCGCGGCCGCCCGACAAAGAGACGCCGCCGATGACCGCCATGGCGATGGCGTCGAGCTCGTACATGAGGCCCATGCCGGACTGTGCTGTCAGGTTCTTGGAGGAGAGCACGACGGCGGCCAGCGCGGCGAGGATGCCGGCAATGACATAGACGAGGATCTTGTGGTTGGCGATCTTGATGCCCGACATGCGCGCGGCATCCTCGTTGGAGCCGATGGCGTAGCAGTGCTTGCCGTAGCGTGTGTAGGTCATGATCAGCTGGAACAGCACCGCCAGCGACAGGAAGATGATGACCGGCATCAGGCCCTTGCCGATACCAGCGAAACTTTCGGTCGGAAACGAGATCGGCTGACCCTTGGACCACCATTTGGCAATGCCGCGCGCGGTCACCATCATGCCGAGCGTGGCGATGAACGGCGGAATGCGCGTGTATGCAATCAAGGAGCCGTTGACGAGACCGGCGAGCAGACCGCAGCCGATGGCGACCAGTACCGGCACGATGACCGGCAGGTCGGTCCAGCCTTGCGCCAGGAACATCGCCTTGGGGTTGGGGTTACCGTTGACCGTCGCCACCTGGGCAAAACTCATGGCGATCATGGCGGTGGCGCCGACGATCGAGCCCGAGGACAAGTCGATGCCGCCGCAAATGATCACCTGAGTGACGCCGATGGCGATGATGCCGACGATCGACACCTGCAGGATGATGATCTGCAGGCGGGCCTCATTGAAGATCCCGGCGACGTTGTCGCGCGTGTTGAACAGGAAGCTGTCGCCAAGAAAGATGCGGCCGATCAGTTCGAAGATGACGACCAGAATGACCAGCGCCAGGAAGACGTTGAATTCGGCCGGCCATGTCCGCCTCTTCGCGTCATAGCTGACCCCGCCGACGCCATGAGATGTCTGTGACATGCCTTGTCCTCCGTGAGGCCGCATTTGCCCTTCCGCCCCTCAGGGCGGTGGGGGAAACGGGAGCGGCGCGGTTGCGCCGCTCTCTTGTTTGTTTGTCGCAATTCCGGACGGAAAACCGCTTCACACTTTTTCCTGGAATTGCTTACGCGTGAGTTGCCGGCTCAGTTCTTCTTCAGGAACTTGTCGATGTTGGCCGGCGTAACCAGCTGGAAGGGCACGTAGACCTTGTGCTCGACCTTCTCGCCCTTGGCGAGCTTCAGTGCCGCGTCGAGCGCGCCGGCGCCCTGGCCGGCCGCATCCTGGAACACGGTGGCATCGAGGTCGCCGGCCTGCATGGCGGCAAGCGCGTCCTGCGTGGCGTCGACACCGCCGACGACGACCGTCTTCATGTCGATGTTGGCGGCCTTCATCGCCTGGATGGCGCCGATGGCGCTTTCGTCATTGTTGGCGATGACGCCGTCGAACGGCTTGCCGGTTGACAGCCAGTTGGTCATCAGGTTCTGCGCTTCGTCGCGGTTCCAGTTCGAAGTCTGCTTGTCGATGATCTTGATGAAGCTGCACTCCGGCGTGGCGATCACCTCTTCGATGTCCTTGGTGCGCTGCACGGCGGCCTGGTTGGAAAGCTCGCCCATGATGACATAGACATTGGCTTCCTTCTTGCCGGCCTCGGTGAACAGGCGGCAGACTTCCTTGGTCTCGAGCGTGCCGGAATCGGCCTCGTTCGACGCGACGAAGGCCTGGTTGTCCGGCAGCGTGTCGACATTGACCGGCTGGCGGTTGACATAGACCAACGGGATCTTGGCGGCTGCGGCGGCGTCCGACATCGCCTGCGTGGCCGAGGTATCGACCGGGTTGACGATGATGGCGTCGACGCCCGAGGCGGCGAAGTTCTTGATCTGGTCGAGCTGCTTGGCGACGTCGTTCTGCGCGTCCTCGACCTGCAGTTCCACGCCGCTCATGCCCTTGGCCTGCTCGATCATGCCGTTGCGCAGCACGGTGAGGAAGTTGTCGTCGAACTTGGCCATCGACACGCCGACCTTGGCGGCAAAAGCGGACGAACTCATCAGCGCCGCAAAGGCGACGCCCAAAATCAGTTTCTTCATTGTGTTTCTCCTCCACATTGGTGTCCGGCTGCACCGATCTACCCGGAATCCCCGATAGCCCGAGGAATCTCTCCCTGATGCCTTCCTGTTCCGTATGGCGTTTTGTCCAAGGGATGGAACGCCAGGCTCCCAGTTTGAAACAGATGTTCCGGAACGAAAGAACCAAAATACCAATCTGATGAAATATTTATTCCATTTTTTCGCGAGACGTCAAGAGCGATTCCTAAGTCGGAAAGCGGATTTTCGGTCGCCGCGCCGCAATTTCACGTCGAATCGAGGCCGACAGCGGCCCAGGCCGAGTCTGAAGGCAGAATCTGATAGATTCTATCATCGCCGGAGAGCCCGCGCCGAACGGGTCGGCGCGGCAACGCGTTAGATATTTTCCGGCAGATAGATGTCGAAGGGCAGAAAGGTCTGGCCCGGCGCGTTGGCGGCGCCGGCCTCGATGGAATGCGCCATCAGGTCGACAAGCTCGCGGCACAAGGCGGCGAGCGGCGTCGAGATCACCATTGTCAGGATGTTGTCGGCGAGTGCCGCGCGCGATTCGGCGTTGATCTCGTTGCAGACGACCACCGGCATGTTTGCGGGCTTCGCTGCGCGCAGCGCCGACACCGCGCCTTCCATGCCGCCGCCGGCGACATAGCAGCCGGCAAGATCCGGATACCGCACCAGGAGATCGATCATCGCATCGTGGGTGACCTGGTTGGCTTCCAGATTGACCAGCGTTTCCATCACCGTGAAGTCCGGCGCATGTTCGCGGAAGAAGGAGCGAAATCCGATCTCGCGCAGTTCATGGCCGTGGAAGCGATGACTGCCGACGAAAAGGGCGACCTTGCCGGGGTTCTTTGCCGCCCTGGCGATCATCCAGGCCGCGGTGCGACCGACCTTGCGATTGTCGAGGCCGACATATCCCTCACGGATGCCAGCGGCAAAGTCGGACAGCAGCGAGAAGACAGGTTGCCCCCTCGCTTTCAGCGACTCCACGACCGCCGTCAGCGTCGGATGGTCCGGACCGACAACGGCGATTGCTCTGGATTTCGCTGCCAGCTTGCGCATCTGGGCGGCGATCTCGTCGGCGGCTAGCGAGCTGGCGAAATCGATGGTGGCGACGCCGCGGAAGCGCTGCGATTGCGAGACCGCCATTTCTAGCTCCCTCGCGAAATCGCCGTAAAAAACATCATTGCCCCGCAGCAGCAGAAAGCCGAGGCGGTATTCCGGCAATTCCTGGCGCATGCGCCGCTTGATCAGCCCGGCGGCGTGGTAGCCGATGCCGGTCGCCGCCTCATAGACGCGGCGCGCGGTTTCCTCGCGCACCGGCAGCCGGTTGTTCAGCACCCTGTCGACAGTGGCGACGCTAACGCCGGAGATGCGCGCCAGATCGGTGATGGTTGGCCGTTTTGCCATGACTGTCCCGCATGAGTGCCTGCAACTGCTTACATCGTTCTGATGGAAAATGATAGAAACTATCTTTGTGATATTGAGACTATCACCGCATGGCGCTATTTTGCGCTCGGACACAGGCGCCTGTAATGGACATATCCGTCCTGACGGATGCTGTGGCCGACGGAGGCAGCCCCTATGGAAGCGACACTATCCACACCACCGTCCCGGCGCGACTACAGCCTGATCGGCCGCGATTCCAAGCTCGCCGTCGAGACCGGCCTGTCGGCGGCCGAGTGGTATCACACCGATATTCCGCGCAAGCAGATGAAGGAGCTGATGCAGCGCTCCGACGGGCCGGCGATCCGCGACACCGCGATCTGGCTGGCGGCGCTGATCCTGAGTGCCGCCGGAGGCGCCTGGTTCTGGGGCAGCTGGTGGTGCGTGCCGTTCTTCTTCGTCTATGGCGTGCTCTACGGCTCGTCGACCGATTCGCGCTGGCACGAATGCGGCCATGGCACCGCCTTCCGCACCCAATGGATGAACGACGCCGTCTACCAGATCGCCTGCTTCATGATCATGCGCAATCCGGTGACCTGGCGCTGGAGCCACACCCGCCACCACACCGACACCATCATCGTCGGCCGCGACCCGGAAATCTCCGTCATGCGGCCGCCGGATCTGTTCCGGGTCGCGCTTGGCTTTATCGGCGTGCTGGATGCCTGGCATGCGATGTCGGACATGCTGCGCAATGCCGCCGGCAATATCAGCGCGGCGGAAAAGACTTTTATCCCCGAACAGGAGCAGCCTAAAGCCATTCGCATCGCCCGCATCTGGACGGCGATCTATGCCGTGACGATCGCGCTGGCGCTTTATTTCGGTTCATGGCTGCCGCTGATGCTGGTCGGGCTGCCCCGGCTCTACGGCGCCTGGCATCATGTCATGGTCGGCCTGCTGCAGCATGGCGGGCTCGCGGAAAATGTCATCGACCACCGGCTGAACAGCCGCACCGTCTACATGAACCCGGTCAGCCGCTTCATCTACTGGAACATGAACTATCACGTCGAACACCACATGTTCCCGATGGTGCCCTATCATGCGCTGCCTAAACTGCATGCGCTGATCAAGCACGATCTGCCGGCGCCGACGCCGTCGATCCTGGCCGGCTATCGCGAGATGATCCCGGCCTTTTTGCGCCAGCTGCGCAACGAGGACTATTTCCTCAAGCGCGAACTGCCGCCAACGGCGCGGCCCTATCGCGAGGAACTCCACAACGACGCCGTCGCCGCCGCGGCGGAATGATCGCGCGATTAAGCTTTTGTTTTGACGCAACTCCGAACGGAAAACCGCAACGCACTTTTCCTGGAATTGCTTTTGGGAGGAACACATGAGCGACTGGATCGAAGCCTGTGCTGCCGGCGACATCGACGAAGAAGATGTGATGCGCTTCGACCATGGCGGCCGCACCTTCGCCATCTATCGCAGCCCCGATGACGACTACTTCGCCACCGATGGCCTGTGCACGCACGAAAAGGTGCATCTGGCCGACGGGCTGGTGATGGATGACATCATCGAGTGCCCCAAGCACAATGGCCGCTTCAATTACAAGACGGGGGCGGCACGCGGCGCGCCGGTTTGCGTCAATCTCGCCACGTATCCGGTAAAGGTCGAGGCCGGCAAAGTGCTGATCCAGATCGGGTAGGACCATGCAGGCGGGAATGGTCATCATTGGCGCCGGCGAGTGCGGCGGGCGGGCAGCGCTGACACTGCGCGAGCTGGGCTATCACGGGCCGGTGACGCTGGTGGGTGACGAACCCCATCTGCCCTATGAGCGGCCGCCCCTGTCCAAGGACGCAATGACGAGCGACGCGGCCGAGATCAAGACGATCGCCAGCGACGAAATTCTGGCCGAGAAATCGATCCGGCATATCCATTCCGTTCAAGCGGTGGCGATCGACCGCCCGGCGCATATGGTGCGGCTGTCGGACGGTTCGGCCCTGCCCTACGACAAGCTGCTGCTGGCGACCGGCTCGACACCGCGCAAGCTGCCGATGCCGGGACTGGGGTCGCGCTGCGTCTACCTCCGCACCTTTGCCGACGCGCTGGCCATTCGCGCCCACCTCAGCCCGGCAAACCGCATCGCCATCATTGGTGGTGGCTTTATCGGCCTGGAGCTCGCCGCTTCGGCGCGCAAGCTCGGGGCCAGCGTCACGGTCATTGAGGCGCAGCCGCGCATCCTCATGCGCGGGGTTCCAGCCGAGATCGCCGAAATCATCCATCGGGCGCATGAAGCCGAAGGCGTGACCATGCTCACTGGCCAGGGCATTGCTACCGTCGCCGATGATGGCGCCGAGGTGCGGATCACGCTCGCCGACGGGCAGGAGATAACAGCCGATCTCGCCGTCATCGGCATCGGCGCCGTGCCGGTGACCGGGCTTGCCGCGGAAGCGGGCCTGACCGTCGATAACGGCATCGCCGTCAATGGCGAACTCCAAACAATCGATCCCGACATCTTCGCCGCCGGCGATTGCTGCTCGTTTCCGCTCGCTGTCTATGCTGGCCGGCGGGTGCGGCTGGAAGCCTGGCGCAATGCGCAGGAACAGGGTGCGCTGGCCGCGAAGAACATGCTGGGCGCCCGCGAAGCGCATGCCGCGGTGCCATGGTTCTGGTCGGATCAGTATGGTTTGTCGCTGCAGATCGCCGGCCTTCCCGACGAGGGCAAAAGCACGGTCCGCCGCGATCTCGGCGACGGTGGTGCTTTTATTCTGTTTCATCTGGCCGAGGATGGCAGGCTGGTGGCGGCGAGCGGCCTCGGTACGGGCAATGCCGTGGCGCGCGACATCAGGCTGGCCGAGATGCTGATCGCCATGCGGGCTAGGCCGGCGCCGGAGGCGTTGGGGTCGCCGGATGTGAAGCTGAAGTCGTTGCTGGCGGCGTAAGTTTTATGCTCCCCTTGTGGGGAGGGTCGCTGCGAAGCAGCGGGGTGGGGTGCGGCACCGACCCCCACCCGGACCTTTGGTCCGACCTCCCCACAAGGGGAGGTAAAGGCCCCAGCCTTAAAACAGCGCCTTCAGCTCGTCCAGCTTGTCGTTTACCAGCCAGCCGTAATAATTCTCTTCCGGCAGCTTCACCGTCTCACCCGCGGCGCGGCGCTTGTCGTTCTCAGCCTTCAGCGCATAGGCGCGTTGCTCGGGATTGCCGACATTGTAGAGCGTGGCGGTCAGCCCCGGATTGCCTGAGATGTCGAAGCCGGCAATGTTTTTGTAGGCGTCAATCGACTTCCTGATCGTCGCTGCCACGTAGGGCAATGTCAGATCCGGATCCATGATGGTCTTGTAGACCCCATTGGGATCGGCGACATCGAGCTCGGGCAGCCCCGACACCTTGTGCACGAGATCGCTCATCTGCAGCGCGGTCAGCGGGTTGAGCTGGCCGAGGCCAAAGGTCTGGCCGGCATAATAGGGCTGGAAGAAGGTGGCGCCGAAGCGGTCGTTGGGAAAGCTGGTGCCGCCGACGGTCTTGCCGCGGAAGGAGCGGTTCCACACCTGCTCGCGGCATTCCCACAGGTCGTAGCTGTCCGACATTGTGCACTTCTTGAATTCCGGCCGCTGCACGAAATCGGTGATGTCCTCGCCGTCATAGGCGAAGGACAGCTTGCTGGAGAGGTAGGAGATCGCCTTGACGTAGTAGGTCTGCAGCCGGTCGTAGGCATCGACATTGTAGGTGTGCTCGCCGACGATGGCGCCGACGATGTGCAAGGGGTTGATGCCGTAAGCGGCAGCCGCCTTCCTGATTTTGGCGCGCAATTCGGCGTCGTTCTGCAACAGAGCGTAGACCTTGCGGTATTTGGCCTGGAAGGTGGTGTTGGTGGCCTGGGTGCGGCGGCTGGAGGCGCCCGGTATGTCAGGCTGCACGACATTGCGGTTGCCCGCCGGCACCAATGTCGCCGCGTCAGCCGCGAACAGCGTCGCCGCCAGCGTCAAGCCAAGAATGAGCAGGATCAGTTTTTTCATGCGCCGCCGCCTAGAGAATTGCCGCGCAAATTAGGTAAAGCTCCCGGTCGAGTCGAGAGCGCCCTTGCAGCCAGCAAGACGAAAGGTGGCCGCATGATACCATCCGGCCACACACGATGATGTTTGCCGGAAACTGTTGCCTAAGCATCGGCCCAAAGATCGAAACCGATTTTTGGAAAGTCCGATGCGTCGATTCAATACTGTTAGAGCGACCTTTGCGCGTCCAAAGGACGCGCGGCGCTCTAATACCGGCGCCGGATGAACCGGCGCCCTCGTTTAAAGGATGAATCGCGACAAATCTGTGTTTCGCGAGAGGTCGCCGACATGCTTTTCCACATAGGCGGCATCGATGGCGACGCTGGTGCCGTTGCGGTCGGGCGCGTCGTAGGAGATCTCGTCCAGCACGCGCTCCATCACCGTCTGCAGGCGTCTCGCTCCGATGTTTTCGACGCTAGCGTTGAGGTCGACAGCGATGCCGGCCAGCGAATCGATGGCATCGTCGGTGAAGGTGAGGTCGACGCCTTCGGTCTTCATCAGCGCGATATACTGCTTGATGAGGCTGGCCTCGGTCTCGGTGAGGATGCGAATGAAATCGTCCTTCTCCAGCGCCCGCAACTCGACACGGATCGGCAGGCGGCCCTGCAATTCCGGCAACAGGTCGGACGGCTTGGAGACATGGAAGGCGCCCGAGGCGATGAACAGTATGTGGTCGGTCTTCAACGGTCCGTATTTGGTCGCCACCGTCGTGCCTTCGATCAGCGGCAGCAGGTCGCGCTGCACGCCTTCGCGCGAGACGCCGGCGCCCATGCCGCCTTCGCGCGAGGCGATCTTGTCGATCTCGTCGAGGAAGACGATGCCGTCATTTTCGGTCGCGTCGAGCGCCCGGCGCACCACCTCGTCCTGGTCGAGCAGCTTGTCGGACTCGTCGTTGACCAACAGCGCGTAGGACTCCTTGACCGTCGTCTTGCGCGCCTTGGTCTTCTTGCCACCCATCGCCTTCGACAGCATGTCGTTGATGTTGAGCACGCCGATATTAGCGCCCGGCATGCCGGGGATCTCGAAGCCGGGCATGCCGCCGGTGCCGGTGTCGGCAACCTCGATCTCGATCTCCTTGTCATCGAGCTCGCCGTCGCGCAGCTTCTTGCGGAAGGAATCGCGGGTCGCCGGGCTCGCCGTCTTGCCGACCAGGGCTTCCAGCACGCGCTCCTCGGCATTGAGGTGCGCGCGCGCCTTCACGTCCTCGCGCATCTTCTCGCGCACCAGGCCGATGGCGATCTCGACCAGGTCGCGGATGATCTGCTCGACATCGCGGCCGACATAGCCGACTTCGGTGAACTTGGTGGCCTCGACCTTGACGAAAGGCGCACCGGCGAGCCGCGCCAGGCGGCGCGAGATCTCGGTCTTGCCGACGCCGGTCGGGCCGATCATCAGGATGTTCTTCGGCATCACCTCTTCGCGCATCTGGCCTTCCAGCTGCTGGCGGCGCCAGCGGTTGCGCAAGGCAATGGCCACGGCGCGCTTGGCGTCCTTCTGGCCGATGATGAAGCGGTCGAGTTCCGAAACGATTTCACGGGGAGAGAAGGTGGTCATATCACTGAATTCCACTTTGCCACTGCTTGATGGACTCGAACGGATGCAGCAGCATGATCACGTTGAGCGTCAGATTGTCCCGGATGAGGTAGCCGACACCCAGTTCGAAGATGAGGGCGAGGCCGACGACCGCCCATATAGGTAGCTTTCTGGCCATCACAAACCCCAGCACCATGGCCAGCGTGTCGGACACCGAATTGATGATGCTATCGCCATAGTAATCCAGCGAAATGGTGCCGGCGCGGTAGCGCTCGATGATGAACGGGCTGTTTTCCAGGAGTTCCCAGCCGCCCTCGATGACAACGGCGAAAGCCAGGCGCAGACCGATTGGCGAGCGCGGGAAGAGGAACCAGGCCAAGGCGTAGAACAGGAAGCCGTGGATGATGTGCGAGAACGTGTACCAGTCGGAAATATGCTGGGAATTCTCCGAACTGTTCACCACACCGTGCCAGAGTTTGACGTAACCGCAGGTGCAGATCGGCGTGCGGCCCATGCCGTAAAGCGCGCCGGCCTGGAAGATGAGCAGAGCGAGCACGAGCAGAAGCCCCATGCGCCAGCTGTCTTCATAGGCCGAGTAATTTTTGGCAGTGCCCGGTGTCGCCATCAACTCATTCCCCTTCTTCCGCGTCGCTCTCTTTGGCATCGACAGACATCAGCACGACGTCCCCATATCTAGAGTGTCTGCGATCGATAGCCCTGAAGCCCGCCTTTTCATAGGCGCGGATGGCGCGGCCATTGTCGGGATGCGGATCGATGATGACGCGCGGCGCGCCTTCCTCGAACAGTTGCTCAACGAATTGCCTGACGATAGCCGAGCCATGACCTTTGCCGACCAGGTCCGGCACGCCGATCGACAGGTCGATGCCGAGCGTGCCGAACGGCTGGTCGGCATAGGGATGGCCGTCTTCCAGATGCGGATCGTAGCTCTGCAGATAGGCGATCGGCCTGCCGTCGAGCTCGACGATCAGCGGCTCTACAGAAATAGAGTCGATGTGCTCCCGGATTTCGGCGATTTCCGTCTCCGGATCGTCCCACCATTCGGCGACATGCGGCTCGGCCAGCCAGCCGGCGATCATGGGCAGGTCTTTTTCGGCAACCGGTCGAAAATCATAGAGCACCGGCGGGTTAGCCGGCATCGAGCGTTTCGACAACAAAGTTGTTGTTGGTGTAGACGCAAATGTCGGAGGCGATCTGCATCGCCTTGCGGGCGATCTCCTCGGCATCCTTGTCGCTGTCCATCAGCGCGCGGGCAGCGGCCAGCGCATAGTTGCCGCCGGAACCGATGGCCATGACGCCGAATTCGGGCTCCAGTACGTCGCCGGTGCCGGTGAGCGCCAGCGAAACCGACTTGTCGGCCACCAGCATCATCGCTTCCAGCCGGCGCAGATAACGGTCGGTGCGCCAGTCCTTGGCGAGCTCGACGCAGGCGCGTGTCAACTGGTCGGGATATTGTTCGAGCTTGGCTTCGAGCCGCTCCAGAAGGGTGAAAGCGTCCGCTGTGGCGCCGGCGAAACCGGCAATGACATTGCCGCCCTTGCCGATGCGGCGCACCTTTTTGGCGTTGCCTTTCATGATGGTCTGGCCAAGGCTGACCTGGCCGTCGCCGGCGATCACCACCTTGTTGCCCTTGCGCACCGTCACGATGGTTGTGGCGTGCATACTCAGTTCATTGGACATTTTTAGCTCCGATTCGCGCGATCCCGATAAGGCGATTGGCGCGCGGTACGAGTGATTTCGATCGGCCATATGTATGCATGGGGCGGGTGATTGCAAACGGCGTACGCCATGGCCGGTGGCTGTCCGCATCGCAACTGGCAATCGCCGGATCATGCTGCTAGAAGGCTTTCGTTTTCAAGCAAATGACAGCTTGGAACCCCGTCTTGAGTTTCGAACCCCTCAGCCAAGGACAAGGTCATGGCGTCCCGTTCCGCCGAAGTCAGCCGCAAGACCAAGGAAACCGAGATCAGCGTCTCGGTCCATGTCGACGGCACCGGAAAATCCGACATGTCGAGCGGCGTCGGCTTCTTCGACCACATGCTGGACCAGCTGTCGCGCCACTCGCTGATCGACATCACGGTGAAGGCCAAGGGCGACCTGCACATTGACGACCACCACACGGTCGAGGACACCGGCATTGCGATCGGCCAGGCGCTGGCCAAGGCGCTGGGCGAGCGGCGCGGCATCATGCGCTACGCCTCTGTCGACCTTGCCATGGACGAGACGCTGACGCGGGCCGCGATCGACGTGTCGGGCCGTCCGTTTCTGGTCTGGAATGTCGCCTTCTCGTCGCCCAAGATCGGCACGTTCGACACCGAACTGGTGCGAGAATTCTTCCAGGCGCTGGCGCAGAATGCCGGCATCACGCTGCATGTCACCAACCATTATGGCGCCAACAACCACCATATTGCCGAGACCTGCTTCAAGGCGGTGGCGCGCGCGCTACGTTTCGCACTGGAGCGCGACCCGCGCCAGCCGGAAGCGGTTCCCTCCACCAAGGGATCTCTGAAAGGGTAGGCTGATGGCCATCTATGTCGTGATGGAACCGCCAGGCCGCACCGAGGCGGCCGACGCAACCATTTTTGTCCGCGACGGTTTTTCCTGGCTGGCTTTCCTGGTGGCGCCGCTGTGGCTCGCTTGGCACCGGCTTTGGATCGAGGCCGCGCTCGCCTTCGTCGCCATGGGGCTCATCTCGGTGCTCGGCCAATGGCTGGGACTGGACTGGGCCGGCTCCGCACTGTCTTTACTGGTGTCGCTCTATATCGGGCTGGAAGGCCAAGGGTTGCGGCTCGCAGCGCTGCGCCGCGGCGGCTGGCATGAATGGGGCGTCGTCGAAGCCGACAATCCTGACGATGCCGACATCCGCCAGTCACTGGACGCCGAGGCGCTTGCCGATGAGCCGGCGCCGCTGCCGCGCATCGTGCCGGACGCCAGCCTGGCCCGGCCGGCGCAGACCGGGCTGACGCTGGGCCTGAGCCATACGCCGGGAAAAGCCTGAGATGCGGGTCGCGATCATCGATTACGGGTCGGGCAATCTGCGCTCGGCCACCAAGGCCTTCGAGCGCGCCGCGCATGAAGCCGGCATTGCGGCTGCCATCGAGCTGACCGCCGATGCCGAGCGTGTGCGCAGCGCCGACCGCATCGTTTTGCCCGGCGTCGGCGCCTATGCCGATTGCGCGGCGGGCCTGCGCGGCGTCGCCGGCATGTGGGAAGCGGTGGAAGAGGTAGCGATCGCCAAGGCGCGGCCGTTCCTCGGCATCTGCGTCGGCATGCAGCTGATGTCGGAGCGCGGCCTGGAAAAGACCGTGACCAAGGGCTTCGGCTGGATTGCCGGCGACGTCAAGGAGATCACGCCCGCCGATCCGGCACTGAAGATCCCGCAAATCGGCTGGAACACCATCGATCTGGAGCGCAAGCACCCGCTGTTTTCGGGTATTGCGACCGGGCCTAAGGGTCTGCACGCCTATTTCGTTCATTCCTACCATCTCGACGCGACAAGGCCGGACGAAGTGCTGGCCGTCGCCGATTATGGCGGCCCGGTAACGGCGGCGGTCGCGCACGGCAACCTTGCCGGCACGCAATTCCATCCGGAAAAGAGCCAGGCGCTCGGCCTGGCACTGATCACCAACTTCCTGCGCTGGAGGCCTTGAGATGAGCAAGAAGGGCTACTGGATGGCGATGGTCGATGTGACCGATCCGGAAAACTATCCGAAATACATCGCCGCCAACAAAGCGGCGTTCGACAAATACGGCGCGAAATTCCTGACGCGAGGCGGTCAGTCGTCAAGCCCGGAAGGGCCATCCGGCAATCGCCATGTGATCGTCGAGTTCGAAAGCTACGAGGTCGCGCTGGCGTGCTTCCATTCCCCCGAATACCAGGCAGCGCTGAAATTCCGGCGCGCTTATTCGACCTCGCATTTCGCCATTGTGGAAGGGGTCTGAACGGTGATCCTGTTTCCGGCCATCGACCTCAAGGACGGCAAGTGCGTGCGGCTGAAGCACGGCGATATGGCGACCGCGACCATCTACAATGACGACCCTGCGGCCCAGGCCAAGGCCTTCGAAGAGCAAGGGTTTGAATGGCTGCATGTCGTCGACCTCAACGGCGCCTTCAAGGGCCAGAGCGTCAACAGCGCGGCGGTCGGCGCCATCCTCAAGGCGACGAAAAACCCGGTGCAGCTCGGCGGCGGCATCCGCACGCTGGCGCAGATCGAGGACTGGCTCGACCGCGGGCTGGCCCGCGTCATCCTCGGCACGGTGGCGGTGCGCGATCCCGACCTGGTCCGGGAAGCCTGCAAGGAATTTCCTGGAAAGATCGCCGTGGGCATCGACGCCAAGGGCGGCAAGGTGGCGGTCGAAGGCTGGGCCGAGGCCTCCAGCCTCGGCGTCATCGAACTGGCGCGGAAATTCGAAGGCGCCGGCGTTGCCGCCATCATCTACACCGATATCGACCGCGACGGCGTTCTGACCGGCATCAACTGGGATGCCACGATCGATCTCGCCGACGCCGTCTCGATCCCGGTCATCGCCTCGGGCGGGCTGGCTTCGTTCGCCGACATCGTGCGCATGACCATGCCCGACGCGAAGAAACTGGAAGGCGCCATCTCCGGCCGCGCGCTCTATGACGGGCGTATCGACCCGGCCGAGGCGCTTGCGGTGCTGCAGGGCAAGGCGATGGAGACCCGGCCGTGAAAATCTCCATCATTCTGGCCTCCTATGACAGCGGCCACTATCACGGCGGCATGGGCCGAGGCCCGGATGCACTCATCGCCGGCGGGCTTGTCGACGCGCTGACGCTCTCCGGGCACGACGTCGTCGTCACCGATATCGGCAGGGTTGGCGACGAACAGCAGCGCGAGATCGCCACCGGCTTTGCCGTGTGCGGTGCCGTCTCCGGCGAGGTCCGCATCGCCATAGACCGCGGCCGGCTTCCCATCGTGCTGGCCGGCAATTGTCTGACATCGGCCGGTGCGGTTGCCGGCGAGGATGCCGATGCGATCATCTGGGCCGACCAGCATGGCGATCTCAACACCCCGGAGACGTCCATCTTCGGCTTTCTCGACGGCATGGCGCTGGCCACGGTTCTCGGCCTGTGCTGGAAGCCGATGGCCTCGGCCATCCCCGGCTTCCGGCCGATCGATCCGGCGCGTTGCGTGCTGGTCAACGCGCGCGATCTCGATCCGGCCGAAACGGAGCTGTTGAAGACGTTGCCGGTCATCCGCACCGAATGCCCGGACTGGGCGACGGCGAGCGGCAGGCTGAAGGCGCCGGATGCGAAGCGGGTGCACCTGCATCTCGATCTCGACGTGCACGACCCCGGGGCGCTGCAGGCCAACCGCTACACCACGCCCGGCGGCCCGGAGCCGAAACAGCTGCGCCAGGCTGTCTGCGGCATGGCCGGCCTGCTGCCGATTTCCGGCATCACCATTTCCGCCTACGATCCGGCGTTCGATGCGCAGGCCGAGGTTCCGCCGCTGGTCGGCGAACTGCTCAGCGAGTTGCTGGCGACGATGGAGAAGGGCTGATGCTGAAGGCCCGAGTCATCCCTTGCCTTGACGTCAAGAACGGCCGCGTCGTCAAGGGCGTCAATTTCGTCGACCTCATCGATGCCGGTGATCCGGTCGAGGCGGCCAAAGCCTATGACGCGGCCGGCGCTGACGAGCTTTGCTTTCTCGATATCACCGCGTCGTCCGACAACCGTGAAACCATCTTCGACGTCGTCGCCCGCACCGCCGAACAATGCTTCATGCCGCTGACCGTCGGCGGCGGCGTGCGCCAGGTCGCCGATATCCGCAAACTGTTGCTGGCCGGCGCCGACAAGGTGTCGATCAACACTGCGGCGGTGAAGAATCCCGATTTCGTCGCCGAAGCCGCCGACAAGTTCGGCAACCAGTGTATTGTCGTCGCCATCGACGCCAAGAGGGTGTCGGCGCCGAAAGAGCCCGGCCGCTGGGAGATCTTCACCCACGGTGGCCGCGAAAAGACCGGCATCGATGCGGTCGAGTTCGCGCGAAAAATGGTCGATCGCGGCGCTGGCGAGATCCTGCTGACCTCGATGGACCGCGACGGCACCAAGGCCGGTTACGACATTGCGCTGACCCGCGCGATAGCGGATGCGGTGCGCGCGCCGGTCATCGCGTCGGGCGGCGTCGGCACGCTCGACCATCTGGTCGAGGGCATTCGCGACGGCCACGCCGGCGCCGTGCTCGCGGCCTCGATCTTCCATTTCGGCACTTACACGATTGCGGAAGCCAAGGCGCATATGGCCGAGGCCGGGCTACCGATGCGGCTGGACTACCCGGTTCAATCCACTCCACAAAGGCTGTAGGCTGCGCCATGGCTGAATTTTCGCTGTCCGATCTGGAAACGATCATTGGCGAACGCGCCCGTTCCGGCGACCCGGACTCGTGGACGGCAAAACTGTTCGCCAAAGGCATCGACAAGGCGGCGCAGAAGCTTGGTGAAGAGGCAGTCGAGACCGTCATTGCCGCCGTCAAGGGCGACAAAAATGCCCTCGTTTCCGAAAGTGCCGATCTCATATATCATTGGCTCGTCGTGCTTGGCATGGCCGGCGTTTCGCTGGGCGAGGTGCTGAAGGAGCTTGAGGGCCGTACCGGCCGTTCGGGCGTCACTGAAAAGGCATCCCGGCCGAAAGGCTGACCGCGAGAGCCGGATGATTTCGGGCCGAGGCCTTAAATCTGAATCCGTCTCTAAATTGATAGAGGGAGCATGATGTCGCCCGAAAACCGCTTCACACTTTTCGGCCTCATGCTCTAGAGGGCAGGAAACTCGATGGACCAGCTCGCTCCGACCGAGAAATATTCCCCCTATCGTTTCTTCTCGGCCGAGCAATGGTCGAACTTCCGCGCCGACACGCCGATGACGCTGGGCGAAGACGAGATCAACCGTCTGCGCTCACTGAACGATCCGGTCGACCTGGAAGAAGTCAAGCGCATCTATCTGTCGCTCTCGCGGCTGCTTTCGGCGCATGTCGAGGCCAGCCAGTTGCTGTTTCGCCAGCGCCAGGCCTTCTTCAACGCGCTGGATGTGGTCAAGACACCGTTCATCATCGGCATTGCCGGTTCGGTTGCGGTCGGCAAATCGACCACGGCGCGCGTGCTGAAGGAGCTTCTGGCGCGCTGGCCGTCGAGCCCCAAGGTCGATCTCATCACTACCGACGGGTTCCTGCTGCCCAACAAGGTGTTGCGACGCGACAATCTGATGGAGCGCAAGGGCTTTCCCGACAGCTACGATGTCGGTGCGCTGCTGCGTTTCCTGTCGGGCATCAAGTCGGCCCAGCGCAATGTCCGCGCGCCCGTCTATTCGCATTTGACCTATGACGTCATTCCCGGCGAGTTCGTCACCATCGACCGGCCAGACATTCTGATCTTCGAAGGCATCAACGTTCTGCAACCCGGCAAATTGCCAAAGGACGGCAAGATCGTGCCGTTCCTGTCGGATTTCTTCGATTTCGCCATTTATATAGATGCCGACGAGAAGCTGATCCACCAATGGTACATCGCCCGCTTCATGCGCCTGCGCGAGACGGCCTTCCGCAATCCGGACTCCTTCTTCCACCGCTATTCGCAGCTTTCGGAAGACGCCGCGCGCGCCATTGCGGAAGGCTTGTGGGCCAACATCAACCTGAAAAACCTGCGCGAGAACATCGTGCCGACACGGGCGCGGGCCGACCTCATCCTGCGCAAGGGCGCCAATCATCTGGTCGAGGAAGTGGCGCTCAGGAAACTGTGACGACCGCCTCCGGGCGGCTGCCGCCAGCCGCCGATTGCCGGGCCGGGCCTGGCATCAGGATTTCGCCGTCGGGTACCAGCTTGCGGACGGCCGCACATAGGGCGATCGTGAGCGCGACCGCCGCATAACCATCGATCGCATAGTGCCAACCAAGATAGACCGAACTCGCGACTATGAAGGCGACATACAGAAATGCGATGGCGCCCAACCGCTGGTCGTACTCCCAGGTATACACCGCATTCAGGGTGATCAAGGCGACATGAACGCTTGGAAATGCCGATATTCCCGACGCGAGTCCAGTCACACCCTCGGTCTGGAGCGTCCACAGATACTGCTGGTACACGGCGGCGGAACTCGCCGACCGGCTTTGCGCAAGAAACGAAAGCTGTTCACCGAAGCGTGGCACATCGCCGGTGACATAGCCGTAGAACGCCGGTCCGGCCGACATGAACAGCCCGGCCAGGATGTTTCCGACGACCACCCACACCACCATGAAGGACAGCACATAGCGTCTCTTCAGATGCGTGGTGCGTGGTGACGTGACAATGAAAAACAGCATGCTGTAGCAAATGATGAACCACAGCATGTCGTAGTTCCATCCGACGGATTCCCGTACCCAGTCATGCTTGCCGATAACGTAGAGCCATCGCCACGGATCAGTGCCGAAATGCAGATAGGCATCGATATCTGCCAAGGCGCGATCATAGGGGAACCCTTTCCACAGGACGGACATGCCGTTCTTGACCGAGGTGAAGGTGCTTTGGAAAATCATGATGCCCATCAACAGACATATGCCGGAAAAGAGAACCGCCATCCGCTCGGCTGAGAACATCTTGCCCGCAGCAAATTTCCGCCGACGCTCAAATCGATGCAAAAGCCAGCCGGTTTCCAGGAGAAGCGATACCGCCGGCAGCACGAAACCGAAAACCATAAGCCATATCGGCACGTAGGTCTGGTATGCGGTGCGATGGAGCGCGCCGACCCAAGCCAGAAACCCCAGCCCCGTTGCAGTGTAGATGCCAATGAACAGGTAGAGCGATGCATCCGAGCGGGCGATCGAAACCGTGCGCCATGCGGCATTTCGAATGTAGCGCCAAATCACTTCGGATTCGATTTCGAGCATGGTATCCACACCGGGAATGATGACGTTTTGGCGCAGACTAGCGGCCGAAACCTTAAATTCCGTTAGGGATTTTTCATTCGCAAGGTCAGTGGTTCAGTAAGTGCAAGAATGCACTCTCACCTCTTCAAGGCAAGGTCACCCGCCGCAGCGTCAGATTGATCCGGCCGCCATTTTTCAGCAGCGCCGAGGTCGACGGATAGATGCGGTCGACGCCGTGGAAGCAGAGCCGGCCTTCGCCGCCGAGCACGACGACGTCGCCGCTTTTCAGGCGGAACGATTTGGTACCGCCGTCGCGTGTGGCCCCCCTGCCCGTCACTTGGCCGACCCGGAACAGGCAATCGTCGCCAAGTGACACCGAGACCACTGGGGCCGAGAAATCGGCTTCGTCGCGATCCTGGTGCAGACCCATTTTGGCGTCCTGCGTATAGAAATTGACCAGGCAGGCCTCCGGCGGATTCGGATAGGCGGCGACCTCCCGCCACAATTGCAGCAGCACGTCCGGGATCGGCGGCCATGGCTCTCCGGTGAGTGGGTGCGTTGGCTGGTAGCGATAGCCCAGCTCCTTGTCAGTGACCCAGCCGAGCGTGCCGCAATTGGTCATGCGCACGCTCATCTCCTTGCCGGTCCGCGGCATCGCCGGCACGTACAGCGGCGCCCGCTGTACAATTGTCCTCACCTCTTCCACCAGCGCTTCCTGCGCCGCGCGGGACAGATAGCCGGGCATATGGCGGACGCCTTTGGGCAGAACGAGCATGACTTCGCCTCCGGTTGATACTGAAACCATGCCACCGCCAATCAGAAACGGCGACCCGAAAGCCACCGTTGTCGGTCTCCCTTGCTGTGGCAATGGTGAAACCTTGCGTCTGCGGTTCCGAAGGGGAGGCCGCTTTATGCACGCAGTCGGCGCGGTCCTTAGTCGTTCTCTACCCGGCCGCGCAGCTTTTTGATCGTGCCGCGCCCTGCCTTGCTTTGCAGCCGCCGCTCCACCGAGCCTTTCGACGGCCTGGTCTTCTTGCGCGGCGGCGGCGGCGGTTCCGCGGCCTTGGCGACCAGCGCCGTCAGCCTTGCCCGGGCATCGGCCCGGTTCTGCTCCTGGGTGCGGAAGCGGCCGGCCTCGATGACGATGACGCCGTCCTTAGTGGCGCGCTGGCCGGCGAGCTTGATCGTGCGCGCGCGCACGCGTTCGGACAGGCCAGCCGCATTGGCGGCGTCGAAGCGCAATTGGACGGCGGTCGCCACCTTGTTGACGTTCTGGCCGCCGGGACCCGACGAGCGGATGAAATCCTCGTGCAGGTCGCCCGGATGGATTACGGCTTCGTCCGATATGATGATGTCGTCGATAGGCATGCCGCAGTCATGGCGCGGCGGACCAAAAAAGAAAAGGCCCGATCGAGATCGCGCCTTTCAAGGATGCTTCGGTGAAGACGCCTCGACTATTCCGCAGCTTCCTGCAGGCGGGGTGCTGCGCCGAGCACGACGGCATCGACATGGCTCTCGAATTTCTCGAAGTTGACGGCGAACATGCCGACCAATCGCGCTGCCTGCCGGTCATAGGCTGCCTTGTCGGCCCAGGTCGAACGCGGGTCGAGAATGGCGCTGTCGACGCCAGGCACAGCAACCGGCACCTCGAAGCCGAAATTGGCGTCGGTGCGGAAACCGGACGCCTTCAGCGAACCGTCAAGCGCTGCGGCCAGCAAGGCGCGCGTCGCCTTGATCGGCATGCGCTTGCCGGTGCCGTAGGCGCCGCCGGTCCAGCCGGTGTTGACCAGCCAGCAATCGGCGCCGTGGCGGGCGATCAGCTCGCGCAGCAGATTGCCGTATTCCTTGGGGTGGCGCGGCATGAACGGGGCGCCGAAGCAGGTCGAGAACGTCGCTTCCGGCTCGGTAACGCCCTTCTCGGTGCCGGCCACCTTGGCGGTGTAGCCGGAGAGGAAGTGGTACATCGCCTGCGCCGGGGTCAGCCGTGCGATCGGCGGCATGATGCCGAAGGCATCGGCGGTCAGCATGATGATGTTTTTCGGGTGGCTGGCCCGTCCGCTCTTCGAGGCATTGGGGATGAAATCCAGCGGATAGGCGCAGCGCGTGTTTTCGGTGAGCCGGCCGTCGTTGAAGTCCGGCACGCGGTCGGCGTTGAGCACGACATTTTCCAGCACCGTGCCGAAACGCTGCGTGGTGGCGAAAATCTCCGGCTCGGCCTCGGCCGACAGCCGGATCGTCTTGGCGTAGCAGCCGCCTTCGAAGTTGAAGATGCCGTGCGGTCCCCAGCCGTGCTCGTCGTCGCCGATGAGCGTACGTGACGGATCGGCCGACAGCGTCGTCTTGCCCGTCCCGGAAAGCCCGAAGAAGATCGCTGCGTCGCCGCCCGGGCCCTCATTGGCCGAGCAGTGCATCGGCATGACGCCCTTTTCCGGCAGCAGATAGTTGAGCATGGTGAACACCGATTTCTTCATCTCGCCGGCATAGGAAGTGCCGCCGATCAGCACGATCTTGCGGGTGAGATCGACCGCAATCACCGTTTCGGTGCGGCTGCCGTGGCGGGCCGGATCGGCGCGGAAGGACGGCAGGTCGATGATCGTCATCTCCGGCACGAAATCCTCGAGCTCGGCGGCCTGCGGGCGGATCAAAAGATTGCGGATGAACAGCGAGTGCCAGGCGAATTCGGTGATGACCCGCGTCGGCAGCTTCAGCTCGGCATCGGCGCCGCCGACGAGGTCCTGCACATAGAGATCGCTATTCGCGGCGTGGACAAGGAAATCGGCGAGCAGCATTTCGAACTGGCCCGCCGAAATCGCCTTGTTGTTGTCCCACCAGACATGGGGCTCGGTGGCGCCATCGCGGACGACAAACTTGTCCTTGGGCGAGCGGCCAGTGTGCTGGCCGGTCTCGGCAAGCAGCGCGCCGCCGGCGGTCAACCGGGCCTCGCCACGACGGATCGCTGCCTCATAAAGGGCGGCCGCACCAAAATTATAATGCACCGTGCCGGTGGTTTTCAGGCCGATACGATCGATCGCGCAAGCAGAATTGCGTTTGCCGACTTCCGACATCAAGGGTCCCTTCTTCTGGATTCGCCGCACTTTGCCGGCGCGTTTCCGGCGAGCCCGCGTTAGGGGCTGAGACGGTGAGAACCAGAAAACTCGAATGATATCAAATCATTAATCGATTTAAAAATTTTGAAAGTTGTTTAAATCGTTTATATGTGCAAAGAATCACGGTGGTTGCCCAAAGGATTGGCACACAGTGTTCGTCCAACCCGTGTAGAGGTTCCGATGGGGCCGCCGGCAAGCCGTCCGCGACAGCGGGTGGAGCCTGTGCCACATTTTGTACCTAATTTGTCCTGCAAAAGCCCCTTCTCTAAGACAGAAGGGACAGCTCATGAGGGAGCCGCTTGAAATGGCAACAATCGCGCTTGTCGATGACGACCGCAACATTCTGACATCGGTGTCGATCGCCCTCGAGTCCGAGGGGTATCGCGTCGAGACCTACACGGATGGTGCGTCGGCGCTGGAAGGCCTGGCGGCGCGGCCGCCGAATCTCGCCATCCTCGACATCAAGATGCCGCGCATGGACGGCATGGAGCTGTTGCGCCGGATGCGGCAGAAGTCCGACCTGCCGGTGATCTTCCTGACCTCGAAGGACGATGAGATCGATGAGCTTTTCGGCCTCAAGATGGGCGCCGACGATTTCATCCGCAAACCGTTCTCGCAGCGCCTGCTGGTCGAGCGGGTGCGCGCCGTGCTGCGCCGCGCCAGCGCCCGCGAAGCTGCGGCAAAGGCGCCCAGCCAGCAGGCCCGTTCGCTCGAACGCGGCCAGCTCGTCATGGACCAGGAACGCCATACCTGCACCTGGAAGGGCGAGCCGGTGACGCTGACGGTCACCGAATTTCTCATCCTGCACTCGTTGGCGCAGCGCCCCGGCGTGGTAAAAAGCCGTGATGCGCTGATGGATTCCGCCTATGATGAGCAGGTCTATGTCGACGACCGCACCATCGATAGCCACATCAAGCGGCTGCGCAAGAAGTTCAAGGCCGTCGATGACGACTTCGAAATGATCGAAACCCTTTACGGAGTCGGATACCGGTTCCGCGAAGCTTGAGTTGATGCATGTCGCCCAAAAGTGGTCGCGGTTTTTGGGACGACGACATGCATAAAACCAAAGACTAGGCGGGAGCTGCTATTCGATGGCAGTGGATGTACAGCGGAGCAGACGAACGAGCGCTGTCAGGCGGTCGCGGATTCTGCCCGCATTCCTGTCGAGGTTGACGGTGCCGATGCGCCGCTTCCTCGGCCACCACATCTTTTCCAGCCTGACCCGGCGCATCCTGTTCCTCAACCTGGCCGGCCTCGCCGTGCTGGTCACCGGCATCCTCTATCTCAACACCTTCCGCGACGGGCTGATCGACGCCCGCGTCGAAAGCCTGATGACGCAGGGCGAGATCATCGCCGGCGCCATTGCCGCGTCGGCGACGGTCGAGACCGATTCGATCAGCATCGATCCAGAAAAACTGCTTGAACTGCAGGCCGGCGAAAGCCTGGGGCCGGGCTCCGACCAGCTCGACAATCTGGATTTCCCGATCAATCCCGAGCGCGTGGCGCCGGTGCTGCGGCGGCTGATTTCGCCGACGCGCACCCGGGCCCGCATCTATGACCGCGACGCCAATCTGCTGCTCGATTCGCGCCATCTCTATTCGCGCGGCCAAATCCTGCGCTACGACCTGCCGCCGGTCGAGGACGAGCAGCCGGATATGCTGGAGCGCGTGCAGAAATTCGTCTTCGACTTCTTCCGCAACAAGGACCTGCCCGTCTACCATGAGCAGCCCGGCGGCAACGGTGCGGCCTTCCCGGAAGTGGTCAAGGCGCTGACCGGCAGTCCATCGACGATCGTGCGGGTGAGCGAACAGGGCGAGCAGATCGTTTCGGTGGCGGTGCCGATCCAGCGCTTCCGTGCCGTCCTCGGCGTGCTGATGCTGTCGACGGAAGGCGGCGACATCGACAAGATCGTCGCCGCCGAACGCAAGGCTATTTTGCGCGTGTTCGGCATCGCCGCCCTGGTCACCGCCATCCTGTCGATGCTGCTCGCATCCACCATCGCCAATCCGCTGCGCCGCCTATCGGCGGCGGCAGTGCGGGTGCGGCGCGGCGTCAAGAGCCGCGAGGAGATCCCCGACTTTTCCGACCGCCAGGACGAGATCGGCAATTTGTCGGTCGCGGTGCGCGACATGACCAATGCGCTCTATGCCCGCATCGAGGCGATCGAAAGCTTCGCCGCCGATGTCTCGCACGAGTTGAAGAACCCGCTGACCTCGCTGCGCAGCGCGGTGGAGACCTTGCCGCTTGCCAAGAACGACAATTCACGCGGCAGGCTGATGGAGATCATCCAGCACGATGTCCGGCGTCTCGACCGGCTGATCACCGACATTTCCGATGCCTCGCGCCTAGACGCCGAACTGGCGCGTGAGGATGCCGCCACGGTCGATTTGAAGAAATTCATCACCGATCTCGTCGCCGTGTCGCGCGAAGCGACGCGCAACAAAAAGGCTGTCGAGATCGAATTCAAGGCCGCCAAGCTGCCGCAAGGCGTCAAAGGCTATTTCGTCACCGGCCATGATCTCAGGATCGGCCAGGTCATCACCAATCTGATCGAGAATGCCCGCTCCTTCGTGCCGGAGGACCACGGTCACATCGCCATTTCCCTGGCACGCTCGGGCAAGGTCAACATCGTCACCGTCGACGACAACGGCCCCGGAATCCGCGCCGACGCCATCGACCGCATCTTCGAGCGCTTCTACACCGACCGCCCGGCCGGCGAGGCGTTCGGCCAGAATTCAGGGCTTGGCCTGTCGATATCCAGGCAGATCGTCGAAGCCCATGGCGGCACGCTGACCGCCGAGAACATCCCCGGCACCAAGCCCGGCGACATCAAGGGCGCGCGCTTCGTCGTTACGCTGCCGGCCGAAGGCTGATCGCGGCTGCGCATGCCCGATCCCACCGCGAAACCCGAGAACATCCATGCCACCGCAATCCAGATTGGCGAGCGGGGCGTCCTGATCACCGGGCCGTCCGGCTCGGGCAAGACAACGCTGGCGCTGGCGCTCATCGACCATTTCAGCCGGCTCGGGCTGTTTGCGCGGCTGATCGGCGACGACCAGCTGTTTGTCGCGGCGCGTTTCGGGCGGCTGGTCTGCCATGCGCCCGCCAGCATCGCCGGCCTCACAGAGGTGCCCGGACTTGGTCCGAAGCCGCTTTTGTTCCAACCTGTGGGGGTCATCGACCTTACGATCCAGCTGGTTGCCGCAAACGCTGTGGAGCGTTTCCAGGAAGAGTCGAGCGCGACCATTGCCGGCTGTGTGGTGCCGCGCATCGACCTCGTTCAGCGCAACGTCACTGCGGCTTTGCCGGCGGTAATGGCGCGGCTGGAGATTGCGCCTTTCGTATGATCCGCCGCCGGTTTTTTGCTGCAATGCGTCAAATTGGCCATGGCCGACGCAATTTTGGGCTTGTCAACGCGCCGCGCGTCGACAAGATAGCGCTCCCGCCGCCTGGGATGGCCGGCGAGCATAAAAAGCGCCTGTGAAGCGGCGATGACGGGAGCCACCATAGAATGATCGGACTCGTGCTTGTAACGCACGGTCAACTGGCCGCCGAGTTCCGCCATGCCGTGGAACATGTCGTGGGGCCACAAGACAATTTCGAAACCGTGGCAATCGGCGCCGATGACGATATGGAGCAGCGTCGGCGCGATATCGTCGACGCCGTCGGCCGCGTCGACACCGGGACCGGCGTCATCGTTCTGACCGATATGTTCGGCGGCACGCCTTCCAATCTCGCCATTTCGGTGATGGAATCCGGTCGCACCGAGGTCATCGCCGGCATGAACCTGCCGATGCTGATCAAGCTGTCGTCGATCCGCAAGGGCGACAACATGGCGACCGCGCTCGACGAGGCGCAGGCCGCGGGGCGCAAATACATCAACGTCGCAAGTCAGCTGCTGAGCAGCAAATGAACGCGCTGTCGCCCGGTGAGATCGTGCGCGAGTTCCCGATCGTCAACCAGCGCGGCCTGCATGCGCGCGCCTCGGCGAAGTTCGTCCAGGTCGCCAGCGGCTTCGACGCCACCGTCCATGTCGAGAAGGATGGTCTCAAGGTCGGCGGCACCTCGATCATGGGGCTGATGATGCTGGCGGCGAGCCCCGGTTATTCGATCCGCGTCACCGCCAGCGGCGCTGAAGCCGCAGCGGCGATGGACGCGCTGGAGCAGCTGGTCGCCTCGCGCTTCGGCGAAGAGTGCTGAAGTTTTTGCTTGAACGCCGTTGTCCCAAAACCGCGGGATACTTTTGGGCGGCATGCATCCCCGTAAAACACATACGCGCATAAAGATTTCTTTATATCCCATTGTCGTCTTGGCGGCGATCTGCTAGTCAGGCCGGCATTCCGCGCCCTTCGACGCGCCGTGTGGCGCAGGCGCATTCTGAAGACAAATCACACCGGAGCACTGCCATGACAGGTAGCAAGGACTATGTGGTCGCCGACATCTCGCTTGCCGGCTGGGGCCGCAAGGAACTCGATATCGCCGAAACCGAAATGCCGGGCCTGATGGCCTGCCGCGAGGAATTCGGCGACAAGAAGCCGTTGAAAGGTGCGCGCATCACCGGCTCGCTGCACATGACCATCCAGACTGCGGTGCTGATCGAGACGCTGAAGGCGCTTGGCGCCGATATCCGCTGGGCCTCGTGCAACATCTTCTCGACCCAGGACCATGCGGCCGCAGCCATCGCCGAGGCCGGCATCCCGGTGTTCGCCGTCAAGGGCGAGTCGCTCGAGGAGTATTGGGACTACACCGACAGGATCTTCCAGTGGGCCGATGGCGGCCTCTCCAACATGATCCTCGACGATGGCGGCGACGCCACCATGTACATACTGATCGGCGCCCGCGCCGAGGCCGGCGAGGACGTGCTGTCCAACCCGCAGAGCGAGGAAGAGGAATACTTCTACGCCCAGGTCAAGAAGCGCCTGAAGGCCTCACCCGGCTTCTTCACCAAGCAGAAGGAAGCCATTCGCGGCGTCACCGAAGAGACGACGACGGGCGTCAACCGGCTCTACCAGCTGCAGAAGAAGGGCCTGCTGCCCTTCCCGGCGATCAACGTCAACGACTCGGTCACCAAGTCGAAGTTCGACAACAAATATGGCTGCAAGGAATCGCTGGTCGACGGCATCCGCCGCGGCACCGACACCATGATGGCCGGCAAGGTTGCGGTCGTCTGCGGCTATGGCGACGTCGGCAAGGGCTCGTCGGCTTCGCTCAAGGGCGCCGGCGCCCGCGTCAAGGTCACGGAAGTCGATCCGATCTGCGCGCTGCAGGCGGCGATGGACGGCTTTGAAGTCGTCACGCTGGAAGATGCCGCACCAACCGCCGACATCGTCATCACCACCACCGGCAACAAGGATGTCGTCACCCTCGACCACATGCGCTCGATGAAGGACATGGTGATCGTCGGCAATATCGGCCACTTCGACAATGAGATCCAGGTCGCGTCGCTGCGCAACCTGCAATGGACCAACGTCAAGCCGCAGGTCGACATGATAACCTTCCCGGACGGCAAGCGGATGATCCTGCTGTCGGAGGGGCGCCTGCTCAACCTCGGCAACGCGACCGGTCATCCGAGCTTCGTGATGTCGGCCTCGTTCACCAATCAGGTGCTGGCGCAGATCGAACTCTACACCAAGCCCGGCCAGTACCAGAACCAGGTCTATGTGCTGCCCAAGCACCTCGACGAGAAGGTGGCGCGTCTGCATCTCGACAAGCTCGGAGCCCGCCTAACCGAACTGTCCGGCGAACAGGCCGCCTATATCGGCGTGACCCCGCAGGGTCCGTTCAAGCCGGAACACTACCGCTATTAACAGAAGCGGCGTTTATCACTAGATATTGAAGCCGGGCGATTGACTTTTCGCCCGGCTTCTTTTTTGCGCGGATGATTCTTCACGCCGATTCCAGCACGCGCTATTGTGCTGATTCGTGGGCCGGGGACGAGGGCCGGCGTACGCATCGAGAGCATGATTCGAACCGAAGGACCGCGTCAGCGAAAAGTGGGAAGCGGTTTTCGGAAAAGATCATGCTCTTCAAGAGAGAGTTAGGTCAGAAGGGCGTTTCTACCAAACGTGATCCTGATCTGGGCGGTCTTGCATTCAGGCGGCGAAGAGGACCAAGACATGCCGGGGGAAAACCCGCCTCGCGCGGGATCGGCCGTTTCCGGCGGCCATGACGATTCCGATAGCACTGGCTCCGTCACGACAGGCGGTGGCCTGAAGAGGCGCGTCGGCGCCCGCACCGCCGGCTTTCTTGCCACCTCAGCTCTTGCCGGCCCGCTCACCTCGTTTGCCGCCCATGCCGAGCCGGCCATTGCGCAGAAGGCCGGACTGTCGGTCAGCGCGGTCGAAGTCATCCAGCTCGCCATGTTCGTCGGCGTCATGGGCGCGGCACTGGTCTCGGCCATCTTCCTGATCCGCGAAAGAGCCCGCACCTCGGCGCAGAATGTCGAACTCAGAGCCCGCATTGCCGACATCAATGCGGCGCTGCAGCGCTCCGACGCGCTGCTCAATCTGCGTGACCAGCGCGTCATCGTCTGGGCGTCGGAGAACAAGAAGCCGGAGCTGATCGGCACGCTGCCGCTGGAAAGCGGTGCGCCGGACGACCGTGCAGCCTTCCTCGCCTTCGGCCGCTGGCTGATGCCGCGCTCGGCGGCGGCGCTCGAAAATGCCGTCGCTGGTCTGCGCGAGAAAGCGAAACCCTTTGATCTCGTGATCGAATCGCAGGCCGGGGCGCCGCTTGAAGTGCATGGCCGCAAGAGCGCCGCGCATGTGCTGGTGCGCTTCGTCTCGCTGTCGGAAACTCAGAGGAGCCAAGCCAGGCTGAAGATCGAGAACCAGCGTCTGGCCGCCGACTACGAGACCATGATCGGCCTGCTCGACGCCTTGCCGATGCCGGCCTGGCTGCGCGCCACCGACGGGCGGCTGAAATGGGTCAACCGTGCCTATGCCGGAGCGGTCGAGGCACCGAACGCCGAGACCGCCGTGCGCGAAGCCAAGGAATTCCTCGGCGCCCAAGCGCGCGAACAGATCGCCGCGCAGCACAAATCGCGCCCAATCTTCGAACAAACGCTGTCGACAGTGATCGAGGGCGACCGCCGCGTGTTCGCCGTCACCGACTTCGCCGGTGCGGACGGCTCGGCCGGCCTTGCCTGCGACACCAGCGCCACCGAAACCATTCGCGGCGAATATGAGCGCACGGTGCGCAGCCATGCCGACACGCTCGACCAGCTCAACACGGCGGTGGCGATCTTCGATGCCAACGAGAAGTTGCGCTTCTTCAACCAGGCGTTCCAGAAACTGTGGGGGCTGGACCCGGGCTTCCTGCACAGCGCGCCCGACAATGCGCTGCTGCTCGACCGGCTGCGCAGCGAAGGCAAGATCGCCGAGCAGCCGGAATGGCGGCGTTGGAAAGAAGGCCTGCTTGGCGCCTACCGCGCGGTGGAATCGCAAGAGCATTGGTGGCATTTGCCCGACGGCAAGACCATCCGCGTGGTCGCCAACCCCCAGCCGAAGGGCGGCGTGACCTGGGTGTTTGAGAACCTGACCGAGAAGATGGACCTGGAAAGCCGCTACCAGACGGCGGTGCGGGTCCAGGGCGAAACGCTCGACAATCTGGCCGAAGGCGTCGCGGTGTTCGGTCCCGATGGGCGGCTGCGCCTGTCGAACCCGGCCTTTGTCGCGCTGTGGGGACTTAGCCAGGATGTGATCAAGCCCAACGTCCATGTCTCGGCGATCCGCGATCTCAGCGACCAGCGCGCCGTCGACAGCCCGTGGGGCGGGTTCGTCGCCGCCATCACCGGTTTCGACGACGAGCGCCGCGACCGCCATGGCCAGACCGAACTGAAGAACGGCACCGTGCTCAGCTACGCCGTCATCCCGCTGCCCAACGGCCAGGTGATGATGACCTTTGTGGACGTCACCGACAGCGTCAATGTCGAGCGCGCGCTGAAGGACAAGAACGAAGCGCTGCAGAAATCCGACCAGCTGAAGAACGAGTTCGTGCAGCATGTCTCCTACGAGCTGCGCTCGCCACTGACCAACATCATCGGCTTCACCGAGCTTTTGTCGCTGCCGGCGACCGGGCCGCTCAGCCCAAAGCAGCGCGAATATGTCGAGCATGTCGGCTCGTCATCCTCGGTGCTGCTCACCATCGTCAACGACATACTCGACCTCGCCACCGTCGACGCCGGCATCATGCAGCTCGACATTTCGGAAGTAAGCGTCGAGCGCACCATCGAGGCCGCGGCCGAACTGGTCGCCGACCGGCTGCAAGAGCATTCGATCAAGCTCCGGATCGACGCCGCTGCGGCGCCGAAGAGTTTTCACGGCGACGAGACCCGGGTTCGCCAGATCCTCTACAATCTGCTCAGCAACGCCGCCAATTACGCGCCGGAGGCGAGCACTATCACACTTGCCTGCCGGCATTTGGAGCAAGGTGTGGAATTCTCCGTCCATGACAACGGCCCCGGCATGCCACCGGACCTGCTCGATTCGGTGTTCCGCCGCTTCGAGCCGCGCACCAATGGCGGGCGCCGGCGCGGTGCGGGGTTAGGCCTGTCGATCGTCAAGAGCTTTGTCGAGCTGCACGGCGGCAGCGTGCGCATCGAGACCGGCAAGGACAAGGGCACCACCGTCATCTGCACCTTCCCCGATGCACCGTCGGGCATCCGCGCCGCGGCCGAGTAGCGCGCTCGATGACTGTTGTTGTGCAGGAGCGTTTTCTCGCCGACGAGGCTGCGACCGCAAGGCTCGGCGAAGACCTGGCCATGGCGCTGCGGCCGGGCGACGTGCTGGCGCTCAAGGGCGATCTCGGCGCCGGCAAGTCGACGCTGGCGCGGGCCCTGATCAGGGCGCTGGCCGATGATGCCGGCCTCGATGTGCCGAGCCCTACCTTCACCTTGGTGCAAAGCTACGACACGCGCATCCCCGTGCACCATTTCGATCTCTATCGCCTGTCCTCGGCCGGCGAGATGGACGAGTTGGGTTTCGACGAGGCGCTGCTGCAGGGCGCTGCCCTTGTCGAGTGGCCGGAACGGGCGGAGGCCGCTCTTCCGAGAACGTCGATCTGGATCGAACTCGTCCATCAGGGCGAAGGCCGCCTGGCGAAACTATCGGGCCAAGGCGTTGCCTTCGAACGCGTGGCGCGATCGCTGGCGATGCGTGATTTCCTTGAAACGGCCGGCTGGGGCGACGCCGCGCGGCGCCATTTCGTCGGCGACGCCTCGGCGCGCTCTTACGAGATTGTTTCGCTCGCCGGCCTTGCGCCGCGCGTGCTGATGAATTCGCCAAGGCTGGTGCTGGGGCCGCCGGTGCGCGACGGCAAGCCCTATGCCGTGATCGCCCACACGGCGCAGTCGGTCACCGCTTTCGTCGCCATCGACAAGGCGCTGCTGGCGCAAGGTGTCAGTGTCCCAAAAATCCATGCCGAGGATCTCGAACGGGGCTTTCTGCTGCTGGAGCATCTGGGCTCGGAAGGTTTTCTCGACGGCAATGATGAGCCGGTGGCCGAGCGCTACGCGGCAGCGGCCGAATTGCTGGCGATGATGCATGGGAAGACCTGGCCGCAGCGCATGGAGGCCGTGCCGGGCGTCTTCCACGAGGTGCCGCCCTTCGATCGCGCCGCCATGCTGATCGAAGCCGATCTCTTGGTCGATTGGTATGTGCCGATGGTGACCGGCAGCCCGGCAAGCGAGGCTTTACGCGCCGGCTATCACAGGGAATGGAACGCGGTTCTCGATCGGCTGGACACACAGGAATACACGCTGATGCTGCGCGACTTCCATTCGCCCAACATCATCTGGCGCGGTGACCGCAAAGGCCACGACCGGCTGGGCATCGTCGATGTCCAGGACGCGCTGATGGGTCCGGCGGCCTATGACGTTGCGTCGCTGGCCATGGATGCCCGCGTCACCGTTTCGCCCGATATCGAGCAGCGGACCGTGGACGCCTATGTCGCTGCGCGCCACGCCGCCGGCGGCTTCGATGAGGACGCCTTCCGCGCGGCCTATGCGATCATGGCGGCGCAGCGCAATTCGAAGATCCTCGGCATTTTCGTGCGGCTCGAAAAGCGCGACGGCAAGCCCTATTATCTCCGACACCTGCCGCGCATCCGCGATTATCTCAGGCGGGCGCTGGCGCACCCGGCGCTGGCTCAGTTGAAGGAGTTTTACATGGCACATGGCCTGCTGGAGGAACGGCTCCCGTGACCTTGACCACAGCGATGGTGCTGGCGGCTGGTCTTGGCAAGCGCATGCGGCCGATCACCGACACCATGCCGAAGCCGCTGGTGCGGATCGCCGGCAGGACCTTGCTCGACTGGGGGCTGGACAGTCTCGAAGCGGCCGGCGTCGAGAAAGCCATCGTCAACGTGCACTATCTGCCGGACCAGATCGTCGCCCATATCGCCCACAGGCGGGCGCCAAAGATCGTCATTTCCGACGAGCGCGACGCGCTGCTGAATTCGGCGGGTGGCATCGTCAAGGCATTGCCGCTGCTGGGTGCCGAACCCTTCTACATCATCAACGCCGATACGTTCTGGATCGACAGCGGCCAGCCCAGCCTCGAGCGCCTTGCCCTTGCATGGGACGGCGCGAAAATGGATATTCTGCTGATGCTTACCGATCTCGACTCGGCCACCGGACACGGTGTCGGCACGGATTTCCTGATGGCGCCGGATGGCGGCCTGCGGCGCTCGAAAGGCGATCCGGCCGGGTTGATCTATGCCGGAGCGGCAATCGTCAATCCCGCCATCTTCAGGGATGCGCCGGCCGGGGCGCATTCGCTCAACACCTATTTCGACAAGGCAATCGCCTCTGGCCGTCTGTTCGGCATGCAGATGCGCGGAAGCTGGATCACCGTCGGCACTCCCGACGCCATTCCGCAGGCGGAAGCGGCGGTCGCCGACGCTCTCGCGAAGGTGGTATGAGCGGCGCGCGCCGCGTTCTTTCGATCCCGCCCGGAGCGCCATTCCTGCCGACTCTGGCCGAGGCCTTGCTGGCCGGACGGCTGGTGCCCGGCTTCCGGTTCGACGGCGATCCGCTGGCGCTGGCTGATGTCACCATCTATGTGCCGACACGGCGCGCGGCCCGTGCGCTGCGCGGCGCTTTTGTCGACGCGCTTTCGGGACCGGGAGGGAGCCGCCGTTCGGCGATCCTGCCGGTCATCCGCCCGCTCGGAGAGTTCGACGAGGACGAAGCCGCCTTCGACGCCGGCACGCCGACCGAGCTTGAAATGGCGCCGCCGATCGCAGCCATCGAACGCCTGCTGCTGCTGGCGCCGCTGGTGCGGGCCTGGAAGCGCACCTTGCCGGCGCATGTCCTTGATATGTTCAACGAAGAGATCGTCGTGCCGGCCTCCGCCGCCGATGCGATCTGGCTAGCGCGTGACCTCGCCCGGCTGATGGACGAGATCGAAACCGAAGGCACGGACTGGACCAGGCTTGCCGATCTGGTCACCGGCAATCTTGCCGGATGGTGGCTTGTGACGCTCGATTTCCTCCGTATCGTCACCGAGGCCTGGCCGAAATTGCTGGAGGAGCGCGACCGCTCCAACCCGGCCGCGCACCGCAATGCGCTGATCCGGCGCGAGGCGAAGCGGCTGGAACGCAACCCGCCCAAAGGCCCGGTGATCGCCGCCGGCTCGACGGGCTCTATTCCCGCCACGGCCGAACTGCTTGCCACGGTCGCCGGCCTGCCCAACGGCGCCGTGGTGCTGCCCGGGCTCGATGGGATGCTGGACGAACCGTCTTTTGCCCCGATTGCGGCGCCCGGTGCGCGGCCGGCACTGCTTGGGCACCCGCAATACGGCATGGCCAAGCTGATCGGCAAGATTGGCGTGCTGCGTGGCGATGTCGAGGAAGTGGTCGCCGCCGAGCCCGCACTGGTGCTCCGCGCGGCCCTTGTCGGCGAGGCGCTGCGTCCGGCCGAGACCACGGAACTATGGGCCGAGACCCGCATACGCTTCAACGCCCTGGATATCGCCGAGGCCTTCGCCGATGTGACGCTGGTCGAAGCCGCCAGCGAACGCGACGAGGCGGCGGCGATCGCCATCGCGCTGAAAACCGCCGTGGAACAGCCGGGGCACAGGGCAGCGCTCGTTACCGGCGACCGCGGGCTGGCGCGGCGCGTCTCGGCCGAGCTGTTGCGCTTCGGTGTGATCGCTGACGATTCCGGCGGCACGCCGCTCGCCAACACGCCTGCCGCCAGCCTGCTGCGGCTCACACTTCAAGCGGTATTCCGGCCCGGCGATCCCGTCGGCCTTTTGTCGCTGCTCAAGCATCCGCTGCTCGGGCTCGGACTTGAGCGCACCGGCGTGCGCCATGCCGCCGAGCTCATCGAACTCGTGGCGCTGCGCGGCGGCACCGGACGCCCCGACATCGCCTCTTTGCCAGCACTGTTCGAGGAGCGTCTCGCCGGGCTGAGCGGGGACAAGCGCCAGCCCTTCTGGTTTTCGCGCCTGAGCGGGCGCGGCATCGACAATGCCCGCGATATGCTGAGCCGACTTGTGACGGCACTGGCGCCGCTGACCGCCTTTCGCGGTGAAGAGAACGCCGATCTCGTCGCGTTGACCAGAGCGAGCGTCGCCGCGCTGGAAAATCTCGGCCGCACGGCGGAGGGCAGCCTGGCTGAATTTTATGCCGGCGACGCCGGCGAGAAACTTGCCGAGCTGCTGCGCGGTGTGGTCGCCGCCTCTGCCTCGTTCGACTTCCCGGCCGACGAATGGCCTGATGTGATGGACGCGCTGATAGCACCGGAAACGGTCAAGCCGGGGCAAGGCACAGACCGCAACATTGCCATATGGGGCGCGCTGGAGGCACGGCTGCAGAACGTCGACACGCTGGTCATTGGCGGGCTGAACGAAGGCGTGTGGCCACGCAAGCCGGAAAGCGACCGCTTCATGTCGCGGCTGATGAAGACCGGCATCGACCTCGAGCCGCCCGAACGGCGCATCGGCCTTGCCGCCCACGACTTCCAGATGGCCATGGGGGCGAAAAAGGTGGTGCTGACGCGCTCCGCCCGCGCCAGCGACGCACCGGCGGTGCCGTCGCGCTGGTTGCAGCGCATCCTCACCTTCATCGGCAAGGATCCTGCAGCCGCACTGCGCGGACGCGGCGACGAATTGCTTGCCTGGGCGCGCGCGCTCGATGCCGGCGAGCGGCAGCATTTCGCGCCGCGACCGCAGCCGAAACCGCCGCTGAGCATGCGGCCCACCCACTTCTCGGTGACCGAGATCGAGACGCTGCGCCGCGACCCCTATGCGGTCTATGCCAAGCGTATTCTGAGCCTTCTGCCGCTCGAGCCGGTGATCCGCGACCCCGGCGCGGCCGAGCGCGGCACGCTGTTTCATGACATCCTGCATCTGTTCTCGACAGAGGTGGCGGATCCCCGCGCGCCCGAAGCTCTGGAACGCCTCATCGCTGCCGGCCGGACCTGCTTTGCCGAGATCGCCCTGCCCGCCGATGTCGAGGCTGTGTGGTGGCCGCGCTTCGAAAAGCTTGCCGCCAACATCATCGAATGGGAGCGCGGCCGCGCTCCCGCCGTCGCCCGGCGGCATGCCGAGGAGCGCGCCGAAAAGACCGCTGTCGGCCGCACCGGCGTGACGCTGTCCGGCTATGCCGACCGCGTCGACCTTTTGGCCGGTGGCATGGCCGACATTCTCGACTACAAGACCGGCTCGTCCCCGTCCAAGGCGCAGGCCCACACGCTGCTGGCGCCACAGCTGGCGCTCGAAGGGGCGCTGCTCCGGCGCGGCGCCTTCAAGGGGCTTGGCGCGCGCGAGGCCTCGCAGCTTGCATTTGTGCGGCTGAAGCCGAATGGCGAAGTGTTCGAGGAATCCATCCTCGACTACAACCGCCAGCCCCGGACCGCCGAAGACCTCGCCGAGGAGGCCTGGGCGCGGCTGGAAAAGCTGCTGGTCCATTATGCAGATCCGACGACCGGCTACCTGTCGCGGGCGCTGCCTTTTCGCGAGGGCGAGAGCGATGGCGATTACGACCATCTGGCGCGCGTGCTCGAATGGTCGGCCGGCGGCGACAGCGATGACGAGGGCGGGGAGGCATGAAAAAAGCCTATCCCGTCCCCAGCGAAACCGCCGCCAGCCAGGCGCGCGCTTCCGACCCGAAGAACTCGGCCTGGGTGTCGGCCAATGCCGGCTCGGGCAAGACGCATGTGCTGGCCCAGCGCGTCATCCGGCTGCTGCTCAACGGCACCGATCCGTCGAAGATCCTGTGCCTGACCTATACGCGGGCGGCCGCCGCCAACATGTCGAACCGCGTGTTCTCGACCCTGTCGGAATGGACAGCGCTCGGCGATGCCGAGCTTGCCACAAAGATTGAGGCGGTGGACGGCCGCCGGCCCGACCGCGACACGATGCGGCGGGCGCGCCGGCTGTTTGCCGAAGCGCTGGAAACGCCGGGCGGGCTGAAGATCCAGACCATCCACGCCTTCTGCGAATCGGTGCTGCACCAGTTCCCGCTGGAGGCCAACATCCCGGCGCATTTCGAAATGCTCGATCCGCAGATGGAGGCCTCGCTGTTTGCCGGCGCCCGCCGCGACATGATTTCGGGCACGTCAGCCGAAGACGCCGGACTGGCCGAGGCCTTTGCCACCGTGCTGGAGCGCGGCGGCGAACACGGGCTCGATGCGCTGCTCGCCGAAATCGTGCGCAAGCGCGACGGCTTACGCGGCTTCATCGATGCGGTCCGGCGCGATGGCGCCGGCTTTCAGGCCCTGTTCGACGAATTCCATTTTCGCCCCGGGCAGAGCGCCGAAGACATAGCGGCATCGGTATGGCCGCTGCCGGGTTTCCTGCCGGACTTCTTTGCAGTGTTCGCCAGTGCCGCCGAGGCCGCCGACGCCCGCACCGTGCTCAACAATCTCTTGCCCTATGCCCGCTTGGCCTTTGCCGAGACGGACCCGACCCGCCGGCTGCAGATGCTCGGCAAAGCCTTTCTCAAGGCCGATGGCGACCCCTATGATCCCTCAAAGTTGTTCAAGAAGGCGCTGCTCGGCCGGCTGCCCGACCTTCCCGAGCGCTATCTGGCGGCCGTCAAGGCGATAACAGACGTCTCCGACCGGCTGGCGCTGTTCCGGATGCTGGAAGGCACGGTCGCGGCGTTGACCATAGCCGACTGGCTGATCGTGCGGTACGAGCGCCTGAAGCGCAGCCGCGGCTTTCTCGACTTCAACGACCTCATCACCCGCACCGTCAACCTTCTGGCGCGGCCGGATGCCGGACCCTGGGTGCAGTACAAGCTCGACCAGGGTATCGACCACATCCTGCTGGACGAGGCGCAGGACACCAGCCCCGACCAATGGGAGGTGGTGAAGCGGCTGGCGGAGGAGTTCTTTGCCGGCCACGGCCAGCGCGGCACGACCAATCGCACGGTGTTCGCCGTCGGCGACGAAAAGCAGTCGATCTATTCCTTTCAGGGTGCCGCGCCGGATTCCTTCGCCGACAGCCGGCTCTTGTTTTCCGGACGCGTGAACGCCGCCAATGCTTCGTTTGCCGACCTGAAACTGACCTGGTCGTTCCGGTCGACCGACGACGTGCTTGCCGCCGTCGACCGCGTCTTTGCCGATCCGGGCGTGCGGCGCGGCATCAGCCATGACCCCGATCCGCTCGACCACAAGGCGATCCGCAACGACGCGCCTGGCTATGTCGAGGTCTGGCCGTCGCTCGGCGCTGACGCCGTCGAGGAGCCCGACGACTGGACGTTGCCGGTCAATCATGCCAGCGCGCCGGCTGTGCGGGTGGCCGAGCACGTGGCTGCGACCATCCAGACCTGGCTCAAGGACCGCGAGATCATCGAGGGCAAGGGACGCAGGCTGAGGGCCGGCGACATTCTTGTGCTGGTGCGCAAGCGCGACCGCTTCGTCCATGCGCTGTCGCGCGCGCTGAAGGACCGCGATATTCCCGTCGCCGGCGCCGACCGGCTGAGCCTGCCCGGCCACATCGCGGTCAAGGACCTGATCGCACTCGGCCATTTCCTCATCCAGCCGCAGGATGACCTGTCGCTCGCCGCCGTGCTGCGCAGCCCGGTTTTCGACGTGTCGGAGGAGACGCTTTTTACGCTTGGCGCCGGACGGCCAGCCGGAACATCGCTGATCGCCTCATTACGCCAGCATGCTGGCGACAATACCGCGCTGACCGATGTCGTTGCCCGGCTCGACGGCTGGGCCAACGAGGCGGCGTTCCGGCCGGTGTTCGAATTCTACGCCGGGGTGCTGGCGCGCGACGGCCTGCGCAAGAAGATGATCGCCCGGCTTGGACCGGAAGCCGGCGATATTCTCGACGAGTTCCTGAGTTTCTGTCTGGCCGAAGAACGCACCGGCTTGCCGGGGCTGGAGGCTTTCCTGGCGACGCTGGAAAACACCGGCCCGGAGATCAAGCGCGAGATGGACCAGACGCGCGACGAGGTCCGCGTCATGACCGTGCATGCCGCCAAGGGCCTGGAAGCGCCTGTTGTCTTCCTGGTCGATGGCGGTTCGGCGCCGTTCAGCGACCAGCATCTGCCGCGGCTCATGCCGTTCGACGCTTCGGGCCGCAATTTCGACGGCAAGGGCTATCTCTGGCGCTCGGCCGCCGATGTCGCGAACGGCTTCTCCAAGGCGGCCTCGGCCAGGGCGCGGGAGCTTGCCGACGACGAATACCGGCGGCTGCTCTATGTCGGCATGACGCGCGCCGAGGACCGGCTGATCGTCTGCGGCTATCACGGCAAGCGTCAGCCCAGCACCGGCACCTGGCATTCGATCGTCAGCCGCGCGCTGACAGGTGCACCCGAAAGCACCGAGCGCCGCCACCCCGCCAGCAGCGAGCCGGTGCACCGTTTCGTCATGACCAAGCTTCCGCCGGTGGCGCAAGCGGCAGCCGACGAGTCGCGGCTGCCGCAACAGGTGCCGCCGCTGCCGGTGGGCTTGTTCCGGCCTTTGCCGCCTTATGAGGAGCTGCCGCGCCCGCTGTCGCCTTCCGGCGCGTCGGCGCTGATCGACGAGGGCAAGGAGGCGGTCGTCGATACGCGTTCGCCGGTGCTGGACAGCGAAGCGGAGCCCGGTTTTGCCGTGATGCGCGGGCTGGCGCTGCACAAGCTGGTGCAGATGCTGCCCGGTTTTGCCGAAGACGAACAGCAAGGCGCGGCGGCGCAGTATCTCATTCGAGCCGGCGCCGACTGGCCGGAGGCCGAGCGCAACAAGGCGCTGGCTTCGGTGATGGCGATCCTCAGAGATTCGCGTTTTGCCGGGCTGTTTTCGCCGACGTCCCGCGCGGAAGTCGCTGTCATGGGCAGTCTCGAGGTCAAGGGCAGGCTGCGTTCGATCTCCGGCAAGATCGACCGGCTGGCGGTGACGCCCGGGCGCGTATCGATCGTCGACTACAAGACCAACCGGCCGGCGCCCGCAGGCCTGGCCCAGGTGCCGCCGGCCTATATACTACAGCTGGCGCTCTACCGCGCGCTGCTCCAGCCGCTTTACCCCGGCCGCGCGGTGACGGCAGCACTGCTGTTCACCGAGGCACCGAGGCTTATCGGACTGCCGGCGCAGGCGATGGATGACGCCCTTGCCCGACTCACGGGAGCGTGACACAAGTTCTGCTTGAAGAAGGGCTGCTGAACCACCACATTTGGTGCGAGATAAATTTCGAAAGGATTTTCGTATGGCCACCGTCAAGGTCGACAAGAGCAATTTCCAGGCCGATGTGCTCAACGCCTCGCAGCCCGTCGTCGTGGATTTCTGGGCCGAATGGTGCGGCCCCTGCAAGATGATCGGTCCGTCGCTGGAAGAGATCGCCAACGAACTCGGCGACAAGATCAAGATCGCCAAGCTGAACATCGACGAGAACCCCGAGCTTGCCGCCCAATTCGGCGTGCGCTCGATCCCGACGCTGATGATCTTCAAGGGCGGCGAAGTCGCCGACATGAAGGTCGGCGCCGCGCCGAAGACCGCGCTGTCGCATTGGATCAATGGCAGCCTCGCCTGACCCTGTAGGAATTTCAGAAGTTAAGCCCGGCCCTCGCGCCGGGCTTTTCTTTGGCGTTATCGCCTGACCTCTCTGGCACTCGCGCCTGGAGGCTCCATGTCTTTTGCTTGAGGCTGGACAGGAGAGACAGAATGACCGGATCCGCCAAGGCCACCGTCTTCATCGACAACGAGCGCGTTATTGTCACCGAGTATCGATTCCAGCCCGGCGACAACACCGGCTGGCATCGCCACGGCCACGACTATGTCGTGGTGCCGCTGATGGACGGCAAGGTGAAGCTGGTGACCAAGGACGGCGAGAGTTTTGCCGAGATGAAGAAGGGTGCGCCCTATTTCCGAAAGGAGGGCGTCGAACACGATGTCATCAGCGCCAATGACGGCGAGTATGCCTTCATCGAGATTGAGCTAAGGTGATGGCTTGCCCTCCTCTGCTATCTTGATGGCTCGTCCTAAATGGGGGGATATATTTTCTCGAAGGTATTTTGAAATGGCCGAACCCCGGCTTTCCGTCCGCAGCGCAAAAGCACGAGATCTTGCGCATCGTCTTGCTCATCGCGAAAACCGCTCGATAGCGGATATCGTCGAACGCGCGCTTGAATCCTATGAGATTCGGGAGGTGGGGCGAGAACCGGCGTCCACCTTCTACTCCCGCCTGACGGCAAGCAGTGGCGCGGATATCGATCTGGAAGAAATCATCCGGAAAAGCCGCAAGGTCCATACAGGGCCGGAGCTTTGATCCTCGTCGACACCAATACAGCTCACCAGTCGGCGATGCGGTCGCCGCCGGCAAATTGCGCGCTTTTGTCGGTGTATTCGAACAGCTCTATCTTCACGCCGTTGGGATCGCGGATCCAGGCCTGAAAAGTGTCGTCGCAGGCGTGCTTCTTGGCGGTGACGTCGATGCCCTTCGATTTGATATGGGCGATCGCCGCGTCGAGATCTTCGACTTCCAGGCAGAAATGGTTGATCTGGTTCTGCTCGCTATATGCAGTGCCGTCCTTCTGGAACACCTCGATATGGCTGCGGCCGCCGCAATTGAGGTAGAAGCCGAAGACCTTGCCGTCGCGCAGGAAATTGAACTGCGTGTCGAGGCCAAGCACGTCGCGGTAGAAGTTTCGCGTCGCCTCCAGATCATGCGCGAAGATGCAGACATGGGCGAGCTGCTTGACCTTGATCATGATGGGCTCCTCGCAGTGAAATGGCTTCAGGTCGGCGGCGTGCCGTTTTCGGCCAGCACCGCGCCGGCGAGATATAACGACCCGCCGATCAGGATGCGTGGCGCCGGCCCGTCCCAGGTGTCGCGCAGCAGCATCAGCGCACTGGCGACGGAACTGACCGGTTCGGCCGTGAGGCCGGCTTCGGTCGCCCGCACCGCCAGCTCGTCATTCGGCACGCCGGCATCGCTCATGCTCACCGGCACGGTGTAGACATGCCGTGCCAGGCCCTTGAAGGCGTGGAAGTAGCCGCTCTGGTCCTTGGTGTTGATCATGCCGGAGATCAGAAACAGCGGCCGCGGGTTCTTTTCCTCCTGCTCGGCCAGCGCCTCGGCAATGACCATGCCGGCGCCCGGATTGTGGCCGCCGTCGAGCCAGATGTCGGCGCCCTTGGGCGCCAGCTCCATCAGCCGGCCCTGTACCAGTTTCTGCATGCGGCCCGGCCATGCGACGCTCGCCATCGCCTTCTCCGTGGCGCGATGACTGATTTCGAAACCGGCGGCCTTGACCGCGGCAATCGCTGCCGCCGCATTGGCGAACTGGTGGCGCCCGGGCAGGCGCGGCGGCGGCAGGTCCATCAGCCCGTCCTCATCCTGATAGACCATGCGGCCGTTCTCCTCGAAGGCGAGAAAGTCCTGTCCGTAGACGAAGGTCGGGCAATCCAGCCGCTCGGCGGTTTCGATCAGCACTTGCAGCGCCGTCTCGCTCTCCTGCGCGCCGATGACCACCGGGCAGCCGCGCTTCATGATGCCGGCCTTTTCCGCGGCGATCAGTTCGACCCGATCGCCGAGATAGGCTTCGTGATCCATCGACACCGGCATGATTACCGACACCACCGGCCGGGCGACGACATTGGTGGCGTCGAAGCGGCCGCCAAGGCCGACCTCGATGATGGCGGCGGCAGCCGGATGTTCGGAAAACAGGATGAAGGTGACGGCGGTGAGGATTTCGAAGACGGTGATCTTCTGGCCTTGATTGGCCCGGGCGACGCGGGCGATGGCCTCGGCGAAGGTCTCGTCGTCGACCAGCCGGCCGCCGCCCTCGGCCGCCAGTCGGTAGCGCTCGGCCCAGTTCACCAGATGCGGCGAAGTGTGGACATGGACAAGGTGGCCGCCGGCTTCGAGCAGCGCGCGCGAAAAGGCCGCGCACGACCCCTTGCCGTTGGTGCCGGCGATATGGATGACCGGCGGCAGCCGCTCCTGCGGATTGCCGAGGCGTTCGAGCAGCCTTGTGATGCGGTCGAGCGAAAGGTCGAAGCCTTTCGGATGCAGCGCCATCAGGGCTTCGATTTCACGATCTGCGGCAAGCGTTGTCATGAGCGAATCCTACGCATGCGCGCAGGTGCACGCAATCGCGGTTTGCGGCCAGAAATGTCGCGTCAGGCCTGCGGGCGGGCTTCCGTCGGGATGACCGACGGCGGCAGGATTTCCGGCTCCAGCGGCTTTTGCTCCTGCGGCAGTTTGAGCAGGATTTTCAACAGCCGTGATATCGTCTCGCGCAGTTCCAGCCGCGACACCACCATATCGACCATGCCGTGCTCCATCAGATATTCGGAGCGCTGGAAACCGTCCGGCAGTTTCTCCCGGATGGTCTGCTCGATGACGCGCGGGCCGGCAAAGCCGATCAGCGCGCCGGGCTCGGCAATGTGGACGTCTCCCAGCATGGCGTAGGAGGCGGTAACGCCGCCGGTGGTCGGGTTGGTCAAGACGACGATGTATGGCAGGCCGGCTTCCTTCAGCCGGTCGACGCCGATCGTGGTGCGCGGTAACTGCATCAGGGACAGAATGCCTTCCTGCATGCGCGCGCCACCGGAGGCGGCAAACAGGATCAGCGGCCGCTTGCGCTGCAAGGCGACCTCGAAACCGTGCACAATGGCGTCACCCGCGGCCATGCCGAGCGAGCCGCCCATGAAGGCGAAATCCTGCACCGTCACCACAACCGGCAGGCCTTTGACCGTGCCCAGCGCGTTGATGATGGCGTCTTCCAGGCCGGTCTTGGCCTTGGCGTCCTTCAGCCGGTCCGTGTAGCGCTTCTCGTCGCGGAACTTGAGCGGGTCCTGCATGACCTTGGGGTTCTCAAGCTGCTCGTATTTGCCGTCGTCGAGGAAGAATTTCAGCCGTTCCTTGGCCGAAATCTTCATGTGATGGCCCGATGACGGGATGACGAACTGGTTGGATTCCAGGTCCTTGTGAAACACCATCTCGCCGGTCTCGGGATCCTTGATCCAGAGATTCTCGGGCATGTCGGTGCGCCGACCGAGCATCGAATTGATCCTCGGGCGAACGTAATTGGTGATCCAGTTCATCGCTTCGGCTCCTGTCCTGACGAAGAGTTGGCTCGTGCATGTCGCCCAAAAGTGGGAACCGGTTTTGGGATAACGACTTGCACAAGGCCTAAGTAGGGAAACTATTCGGCAGCAGCAAGGCGGGCCGAACGCACGCCCTGAGACAGTCCGCTGACCAGGGTGGCGACGGCCTCGGCCGGGTCGGCGGTCTTCTCGCCCTTCGGTCCCAACACATTGGCGACCGCGTTGACGATCGCGGTGCCGACGACGACGCCATCGGCATTGGCGCCGATAATGCGCGCCTGCTCGGCGGTCTTGACGCCGAAGCCGACGCAGACCGGCAGATTGGTGTGGCCCTTGATGCGCTTGACCGCGGCGGCAACCTTGCCGGTGTCGGCCAAAGCCGAGCCGGTGATGCCGGTCATCGACACGTAATAGACGAAGCCCGACGTATTCTGCAGCACCTTGGGCAGGCGCTTGTCGTCGGTGGTCGGCGTTGCCAAGCGGATGAAGTTGATGCCGGCCTTCAGCGCCGGAATGCAGAGTTCTTCGTCCATCTCCGGTGGCAGGTCGACGACGATCAGCCCGTCAATGCCGCTGGCGATGGCGTCCTTGAGGAAGCGATCGACACCGTAGATGTAGATCGGGTTGTAGTAGCCCATCAGCACGATCGGCGTTTCATTGTCGGTGGCGCGGAAATCAGCCGCCGTCTTCAGCGTCTTGACCAGGGTCTGGCCACCTTTCAGCGCCCGCAGGCCAGCGGCCTGGATCGCCGGTCCATCGGCCATCGGATCGGAAAACGGCATGCCCATTTCAATGATGTCGGCGCCGGCCTTGGGCAGCGCCTTCATGATCGACAAAGCGGTGTCATAGTCGGGGTCGCCGCTCATGAAATAGGTGACGAGCGCCGGGCGGCCCTCGGCTTTCAGTTTTGCCATGCGGCGGTCGATGCGGGTCACCATGATCAGATCTCCATGCCCAGCATCGAGGCCACTGTGTGCACATCCTTGTCGCCGCGTCCCGACAGGTTGACGATGACGATCTGGTCCTTGTCCATATCAGGCACGATCTTCACCGCATGCGCGATGGCGTGGGCGGATTCCAGCGCCGGGATGATGCCTTCGACGCGCGTCGTCAGCTTGAAGGCTTCCAGCGCCTCGTCGTCGAGGATCGGCACATATTCGACGCGGCCGGAATCGCGCAGCCAGGAATGTTCGGGGCCGACGCCGGGATAGTCGAGGCCGGCTGAGATCGAATGGCCGTCGAGGATCTGGCCGTCGGCGTTCTGCAGGAGATAGGTGCGGTTGCCGTGCAGCACGCCGGGCGCGCCGGCATTCATCGAGGCGCAATGCTCGATGCCGTCAAGGCCGCGGCCGCCGGCTTCGATGCCGATGATGCGGACTTCTTTGTCATCCAGGAACGGATGGAACAGGCCGATGGCGTTCGAGCCGCCGCCGACAGCGGCGATGATGGTGTCGGGTAGCCGGCCTTCCTGTTCGAGGATCTGGGCGCGCGCCTCGATGCCGATCACCGACTGGAAGTCGCGCACCAGCTCCGGATAGGGATGCGGGCCGGCGGCAGTGCCGATCAGGTAATAAGTGTCCTCGACATTGGTGACCCAGTCGCGCAACGCCTCGTTCATGGCGTCCTTCAGCGTGCCGTGGCCGGCGGTGACCGGCCGCACTTCGGCGCCGAGCAGCTTCATGCGGAAGACGTTGGGGCTTTGGCGGGCGACGTCGGTGGCGCCCATATAGACCACGCAGGGAAAGCCGAAGCGCGCCGCGACTGTGGCCGCCGCCACGCCGTGCTGGCCGGCGCCCGTCTCGGCGATGATGCGCTTCTTGCCCATGCGCTTGGCGAGCAGAATCTGACCGAGGCAATTGTTGATCTTGTGCGAACCGGTGTGGTTCAGGTCCTCGCGCTTGAAATAGACCTTGGCGCCGCCCCCGAGGCCCTTCGCCGAGGAAACCTCACGAAGATGTCTGGTCAGGCCTTCGGCGAAATACAGCTTTGACGGCCGCCCGGCATAGTGGGTCGAGAGGTTGGTCAACTCAGTCTTGAAGTCCGGATCGTTCTTGACCTCGTTCCAGTGCCGCTCCAGATCGAGGATCAGCGGCATCAGCGTCTCGGCCACGAAGCGGCCGCCGAAGATGCCGAACATGCCCTGTTCGTCGGGTCCGGTGCGGAAGGAATTGGGTGTCGCCGGCTGGTCCATCGCCGATCTCCTGGTTCGAAAAAAGTGTTCAGGCGGCGCGGTCGTCGCGCACGGCCCTGACTGCCCGGAAAAACTGCTCGATCAGCGCCGGATCCTTGACGCCTGGACCGCTTTCCACCCCCGACGAAATGTCTATCGCGGGCGGATTGGCTGATCTCAGGGCGTCGCCGATATTGGCGGCGTTGAGCCCACCGGAAAGCATGTAATCGAGCCCGGCGTCAAGGCCGGCCAGGATGCGCCAGTCAAAGGCGACGCCATTGCCGCCCGGAAGTTGCGAGCCCTTTGGTGGCTTGGCATCGAACATGAAGCGATCGGCAACGCCGATGAACGGCTTTAGCCGCTCGAGATCGGCTACCTCACTGACGGAGAACACCTTCATGACAGGCAGGCCGTAGCGAGCTTTCACCTCTGCCACCCGCTCGGGCGTCTCCGTGCCGTGCAACTGCAGGATGTCGGGGCGCATTTTGGCGACGATCTCATCCAGGAATGCGTCATCGGCATCGACGGTCACGGCGACCGCCCTGGCCTTGCCGATTGCCGCCTCGCGCAGGCGGCCGGCTGCCGCAGGCTCGACATAGCGCGGGCTTTTAGCAAAGAAGATGAAGCCGACATGGCTGGCGCCGCCGGCCAATGCCGCGGCCATTGCCTCATCGGTCTTCAATCCACAGATCTTGATATCGAGCGCCATGGCGCGGGGATTGGCACGAAACCGGCCAAGAGTCGAGAAAAAGCATCCTGTTTGCCGGCAACGCCAAAGGCGCTACCTATTGATGGGAGAAGCAAGGCGGAGCAGACGAATGGCCGACCAGAGCATAGCCGAACTCCGGCAGAAGATCGCGCAAGCGCGCGACGTCATCGCCCATCTGATGCAAAAGGCCGCCTTCGACGGGGCGGAAGCGCACCGGGTCCTGGATTATTTCGGCAGCGATGCGTTCGAGCAGAATTTCCTGCCATGGCCGCGCCATGGCGACGAAGGGCTGCGGCCTGAAGAGCTTAATGCGGCCAATGATGATTGAGCGCGGCGCCAGCGCAGGCTAATCGAACACGATCGCCTGCAGCGCGCCGCCATTGCGCTTCAGCCAGTCCTTGCAGCGGTCGGTATCGGGACAGAGCTGCTCGCACAATTTCCAGAATTTCGGGCCGTGGTTCATCTCCTTGAGATGCGCCACCTCATGCGCGACCAGGTAGTTTATCACCGGCGTCGGCGCCATCATGATGCGCCAGGAGAAGGACAGATTGCCATCGGAAGTGCAGGAACCCCAGCGGCTCGACGTGTCCTTGAAGCGGATCGCCTTGGCGCGCTTGCCGATGGCCTCGGTATGCTTGACCACCAGCTTCTCGATGTCCTTCTTGGCCTCACGCTTGAGGAAATCGGCGATGCGGCGCGGCAAATGTATCCGCTCGCCATGGACGATCAGCAGCGGACCGCGCTCGTCGCGCGACACGGTGACGGTGCCGCGTTTCGACGGTTCGTGGACGATGCGATGCGCGACGCCGCGTATCGGGATCTTGATGCCGGGGCGCACTTGCGGCCGTGTCGGCACCTTGGCCAGACGCTGCTCCAGCCAGTCCTGGTGGCGGTGCAGGAATTTCTCCACCTCGCCGCGGCGCAGGCCCGGCGGCACGGTGATGCGCAGCCCCTGGCCGCCCGAATCGATGCGCAGCGTCAGCCGCCGTGCGCGGGCGCTCTCGACGATCCTGAGCGGCAGTGTGCGGCCGGCAACGACGTGCTCTCGCTCTTCGACAGGCGAGGGTTTTGGTTTGGTCAGGTTGCGGAAAAAGCCGAAGGACATGGCTGAACGATACGCGATTCGAGGAAAACGACCAGAACAAAAAAGAAACGGCGCCGCTCGCGCGACGCCGTCCATCATGCCAAGGCCTGTCTTACAGCGCCGCGCGTCTCTGACGCGCACAGGACGCTGTAGCACTCTAATTTGGCGCATGAACCTTTCCGAAAATCGGTTCCGATTTTCGGGGTCATGCGCGCAGCCTCAGTCGTCAAGCAGGTTCGGGCCCTTGCGCTTGGGGGTCGCGGGCTTGGCCGTTTCGGCCGAGCCTGTTTTCGCAGGCGCCGTCGACTTGTTGCGGTTGGCCATGAAGCGGTCGAACTCGTCCTGGTCCTTGGCGCGGCGCAATTCGCGGGCGTACTCATCGAACTCGCTCAGCATCTCGTCGAGCTTGCGACGCTCTTCGGCGAGGCGTTCGAGTTCCTTCTCGCGCCAGTCGTCGAAAGCGACATTGCCGGTGCGGGCCGAACCGTGGCCCCAGCGCGCGGCCTTGTCGGAACCGCGGCGGCAGCCGGCGAAGATGCCGTCCGTGGCGCGGTTGACGTCGCGCTTGAAGCCGTCAAGCCGGTCGCCCCAGATGATGTAGGCGAGCATGGCGAAGCCAAGCGGCCAGAAAACCATGAAGCCGATCACCATCAACGCGATGGTCGCCGGCGTCCAGGCCGGGCGGATCAATGCGGATGTGTTCATTTTCTCCCATTCCTTCGGTTGGAGACAGCCAAGAGCGGCTGCGTGGATTCGAAATGGGATGAGAAAAACGGCGATTCAAGACAACGTCCGCCAAAACCGGACAAGGTCCTGAAATGATTATCGCTTTTTGACCGCTTCGAGGAAAAGCACGACCAGGCCGGCGACCAAGCCCCAGAAGGCGGCGCCAACGCCGAACAAAGTCAGCCCCGACGCGGTGACAACGAAGGTGACAGTAGCCGCCATGCGCTGGTCCTCGTCCTTGAGGGCGATCGACAGCGCGTTGGCGAGCGATCCCATCAGCGCCAGGCCGGCTACCAGAACGATCAGGCTCTGCGGCAGGACGGCGAAGATCGCCACCAGCGAGGCGCCGAAAACCGCGAAGATCAGATAGGCAAGTGCATAGAAGGGTCCGGTCTTCCAGCGCTCGGCCGGGTCGGGATGGACGTCCGGCCCGGTGCAGATCGCCGCAGAGATAGCCGCCAGATTGGTGGTCGAGCCGCCAAACGGCGCCGACAGCAGCGAGAACAGGCCGGTGACGCCGATCAGCGGGCCGGGTTCGGGGTGATAGCCGGCGGCGCGCAAGACGGCGAGACCCGACAGGTTCTGCGACGCCATGGTGACGAGGTAGAGCGGCAGCGCCAGGCCGATGACAGCTGCGGCGCTGAAATGCGGAGCAATCAGCGTCAGCGTCGACAGTTCCGGCGCCGGCAGTCCGCCGACGCGGCCTGTCAGGAAGGCGGCGATGCCGCCGCCGATCAGCACCGCCAGCACCGACAGCGCCGGGTTGAACAGGCGAATGACGAAGAAGGCCGCGATCAGCGGCAGGATCAGCCAGGGGTCGACCGGAATGGTCTTGACGGCATTGAGCGCGAAGGTGACGACGATGCCGGCCAGCATGCCGGACGCGACCGACGTCGGTATCCTTGATATAAGCTGGGTCAGCGGCTTGAACAGGCCGGTGGCGATCAACATCAAGCCGGTGACGATGAAGGCGCCGACCGCATCGGCCATGGTAAAGCCGCTCGATGCCGCCATCAGCGCCAGGCCTGGTGTCGACCAGGCGGTGATGATGGGCATTTTCGTGCGCCAGGACAGCCACAGGCATTCGATCGCCATCGCCACGCACACTGCCGTCACCCAGCTCGCGGTCTCGGCCTGGGTGGCGCCAACCGCCTTGGCGGCGGCAATGACGACGGCCAGCGTGCCGCCGAAGCCGACGATTGCCGCGACAAAGGCGGATATCGGGATGGAAATGCGCATTCTTGCCTACCCCGCCCGCTGAACCATGTCGCCCACCGCCCTCAGCAGCATGTCGAGATCCTGCGGCCGCGACAGGCGGTGGTCGCCGTCGGGAATGAGCGACAAGGTGACGTCGTCGGCCGGCAGCAGCGAGACCAGCTTCAGCGCATGGCTTGCCGGCACATCGGCATCGGCCAGGCCCTGCAGGATGTGGACGGGGCAATGGGTATCGATCGGCCCGGTCATGACCCGGTTCGCCCTGCCGTCCTCGATCAGCGCGCTTGTGTAGATGTAAGGCTCGGCGGAATAGTCCGAAGGTTCTTCGAAAAAGCCTTTCTCCCGAAGTTCGCGCCTCTGTGCCTCCGTCAGAGCCGGCTCGACCAGCTCGGCGGTGAAATCCGGCGCCGGCGCGAGCAGCACCAGGCCAACCACATTGCTGTCGCCCGCCTTGCGCAGCTCCTGCACCATGCGCAGCGCGATCCAGGCGCCCATCGACGAGCCGACCAGGATTTGCTTGCCCTCGGTGAAATGCCGGAAGGCGGCGAGGCTCTCGCCAAGCCATTTCGAGATAGTACCGTCGGCAAAGGCGCCGCCGGATTCGCCATGGCCGGAATAGTCGTGGCGCAGATATGCGCGGCCTTCCCTGGCCGCCCAATCCGACAGCGTCTGCGCCTTCGTGCCCAGCATGTCGGATTTGTAGCCGCCGAGCCAGACGACGCCGGGCGTTGCGCCCGAGGAATGGCGAACCGCGATATCGATGCCGTCGACATCCAGCAGGGTTGGGGTGGTCGCGGTCATGGCTGTGGATCAATCCTGGTTCTGGGGGCCTGATTGCGGGAGCCTGATTTTACTCGCCGGTCTTTTGACACAGGCACAGGCGAGGCGGAAAGTGCTCGCGACATCCTTTGTTTGGTGCAGGCCTGCGATCAGGGTGATTTTCTGTCAGCGCTGTGCTATTGACTCCGCCCGCGCGCTCACCACATTGGCGCGTCCTGAACATTCTAGATTGAAACCCTGAACGAAACGGCCAAGGAGACCACGACCATTCGCAGACCTTTCAAAGCAGCGGCGCCCACCAAAGATGGCCCGCGCTCCAACCGTGATATCCGGGTGCCCCGGGTCCAGCTGATCGACGCCGATGGCCAGAACCGCGGCGATATTTCCATCAACGACGCATTGCTGCTCGCCGAAGAGGCAGGGCTCGATCTGGTCGAGATCTCGCCCAATGCGGTGCCGCCTGTCGTCAAAATTCTCGATCTCGGCAAATTGAAATACGCCAACCAGAAGAAGGCGGCCGAGGCGCGCAAGAACCAGAAGGTCATCGAGATCAAGGAGATCAAGATGCGCCCGAACATCGACAGCCATGACTACGAAACCAAGATGAAGGCCGTGCGGCGCTTCTTCGAGGAAGGCGACAAGGTCAAGCTGACGCTGCGCTTCCGCGGCCGCGAGATGGCGCATATGGAACTCGGCATGCAGCTCCTGAACAAGGTGCGCGAGGAGACGGCTACCATCGCCAAGGTCGAAGCCGAGCCGAAGCTGGAAGGCCGCCAGATGATGATGGTGCTGGCCCCGCGCTAGATCAGTTCGGGCGTTGCGCTCTAAATCCGCCTGAATCCTGTCTCATGGCGTCCCGGCGATCGGCGGGACGCCGATTCTCCTGTCCAGACGCCGCGATCGCCGGCAAAGCTTCTCGACGATCGGATTCCCGACATGGCCAATGAAATCAACCCTGCGCCCATCAAGGAGCTGGGCGGCTACCAGCACATGCGCCGGATGGTGCTTGCGGTGCTGGTGGTGGTGCTGTTTGCGGCACTGCTGTTCGGCCAGTCGACCTTCCCGCCCGATACCCCGGTGCATGAAACGATCGAGATGGTCGGCGTGCTGCTGATCTTCCTTGGCGTCGTCGGCCGCTTGTGGTCGACACTCTATATCGGGGGGCGCAAATCCTCCGAAGTGGTCACCGGCGGACCCTATTCGATCACCCGCAATCCTCTCTACGTGTTCTCGACCGTTGCCGCCGCCGGCGTCGGGGCGCAGATCGGCTCGTTCTCCGGCATCGTCCTGTTTGCGCTGTTGTGCGCCGGCGCCTTCCACATCGTCATCCTGCGCGAGGAACGGTATCTCAAGGAGGTTCTCGGCGCGCCCTACACAGCCTATCTGGCGCGGGTGCCGCGTTTCTTCCCCCAGCTGTCGCTCTACCAGGAAGGCGACACCGGCAGCTTCAAGCCGCGCCTCTTGCTGACCACCTTGCTCGACGGGCTGGTGTTTCTGGTGGCGTTGCCGGTGTTCGAGACCATCGATGGCGCCCAGCAATCGGGCATACTCCCGGTGCTGTTCAGGCTGCCCTAGGTAGGCTGATATTCAGGTGAGGCCGGCCTGCAAACGGCCGATCCCTGCGCTTCCGGTGCTCACATACTTAAGTACGCTCCGCTCCGGTTCTCGGCATCAGCCCTTTTCGGCTCGGCCTGACCTGAATCTCGACCCACCTATCGGAGCCCAGCCTTGCACCGTGAATTAAGACAGAGCGTCGCAGCCGCTCGGGTGTTGCGCGCCAGCCCGCTTTGACGTATAGGACCGCCGTTCCAAGAAAACCGCCCGGCAGGGCATGCCGTGGCGGTTTCATTTGCTTTTCGGGCTTTTGGTCCGCCCGAAGCGAACAAGAAGCGCGATTGTGCGCCACCAATACGGAGTAGCAAAATGCCCAAGATGAAGACCAAATCGGCCGCCAAGAAGCGGTTCAAGATCACAGGTACGGGTAAAGTCCTGTCGGCTGCGGCCGGCAAGCGTCACGGCATGATCAAGCGTTCCAACAAGTTCATTCGAAATGCCCGCGGCACGATGGTTCTGGCTGAACCGGATGGCAAGAAGGTCATCAAGAATTTTCTGCCGAACGGCCTCTGAGCATTCGGTTTCAGGAACAGCGTTTAAGGAGATCATGACATGGCACGCGTAAAAAGAGGCGTCACCTCGCACGCCAAGCACAAGAAGGTCCTGAAAGCCGCGAAAGGCTTCTACGGCCGCCGCAAGAACACCATTCGCATCGCCAAGCAGGCGGTCGAAAAGTCGATGCAGTATGCGTATCGCGACCGCAAGAACCGCAAGCGCTCGTTCCGCGCGCTGTGGATCCAGCGCATCAACGCCGCGACGCACGAGCATGGCCTGACCTATGGCCGCTTCATCGACGGCCTCAACAAGTCCGGTATCGAGATCGATCGCAAGATCCTGTCCGACATGGCCATCCATGAACCGCAGGCGTTCGCCGCACTCGTGGCCAAGGCCAAGGTCGCGCTCGAATATCTGAAGAACACCACCCCGAATGCTTTTGAAAGCGCTGTCGCCTAGAGCATGATGCCAAAAAGTTGCTGACTTTTTGGACAACATCATGCTCAGGGAAATTTAGCGAGGAGCGCGATCTTTCCGAAAAGTCTGCAACTTTTCGGGATCGGGCTCCGAGCCCAGCGCTTCCCAGCATTCGCAATTCTGATTGGGGAACCCGCGCTGGCACGGCTGGCGCGGGTTTTTCTTATGGCTGAACTTTCAACTTGAAAGTGACTTTCACCTCAAAGTTGACTCCCAACACAGCGAGTTTGACCGTGAACGACATAGCTACCTGCTTGGATACTCTCGAAAACTCCCTGATGGCCGACGTCGCGTCGGCCGCCGATGAGGCTGCTATCGAAGCCGTGCGCGTCGCGGCTCTCGGCAAAAAGGGGTCGATCTCGGAATTGCTGAAGACACTGGGCGCGATGAGCGCCGAGGAGCGCCAGGTCAAGGGCCCCGCGATCAACGGCCTGAAGAACCGCGTCACCGAAGCGCTGACGACACGCAAGGCCGAGCTGAAGGATGTGGCGGTCACGGCGCGCCTTGCCGCCGAGACGGTCGACGTGACGCTGCCGGTGCGGCAATCGCCGGCCGAGCGCGGCCGCATCCATCCGATCAGCCAGGTCATCGACGAGATCGCGGCGATCTTCGGCGATCTCGGCTTTGCCATCGCAGAAGGTCCCGATGTCGAGAGCGACTATTACAATTTCACCGCGCTGAATTTCCCCGAAGGGCATCCGGCGCGCGAGATGCACGATACCTTCTTTTTCCAGCCGGACGAAAAGGGCGAGCGCAAGCTGTTGCGCACGCACACCTCGCCGGTACAGATCCGCACCATGGAGAAGCAGAAGCCGCCGATCCGCATCGTCATTCCCGGCAAGACCTACCGGCAGGATTCCGACGCTACCCACTCGCCGATGTTCCATCAGGTCGAGGGGCTGGTGATCGACAAATCGGCCAATGTCGCCAACATGAAGTGGGTGCTGGAAGAATTCTGCAAGGCTTTCTTCGAGGTGCCGCAGGTCAAGATGCGCTTCCGGCCGTCCTTCTTCCCGTTCACCGAGCCCAGCCTCGAGGTCGACATCCAGTGCGACCGCTCGCGGCCCGGTGAGGTGCGATTCGGCGAAGGCTCCGACTGGATGGAGATCCTCGGCTGCGGCATGGTCCACCCCAATGTGCTGCGCGCCGGCGGGCTCGATCCCGACGAATATCAGGGCTTTGCCTGGGGCATGGGCATCGACCGCATCGCCATGCTGAAATACGGCATGCCGGACCTGCGCGCCTTCTTCGACGCCGATGTGCGCTGGCTGTCGCATTACGGTTTCAGGCCGCTCGACATGCCGACGCTGTTCGGAGGTCTTTCCGCATGACGGCGCCGCACACGGGTGGCTGCCGCTGCGGCGCGGTACGGTTCGAGGCATCAGTCGAACCGCACCATATCAGCTATTGCCATTGCGGCGATTGCCGGCGCGCCAGCGGCGCGCCGGTGTCGACCTTTGTCGGCTTCCTGACCGAGCAGGTGGCTTTCACCGGCAAGGCGCTGAAGATGTACGAGAACGGGCCGGTGACGCGCTCGTTCTGCGGCATTTGCGGCTCGCCTATCGCCTATGTCGACGAGCGGCTGGAAGACCACATCTATTTCATGCTGGGCGCCATGGACATGCCGGCCTATTTCCGGCCGACGCACCATGCCTATGTGCGCGAGCAGCTGCCCTTCGTGCATATGCCCGACGACTTGCCGCGCCATTTGAAGACAAGCGTGCCCAGACCCGATGGACAAGGTCCGGGCGGGTACAGACAAAACGGAACACAGTGATGAAACTCACCCTTTCCTGGCTCAAGGATCATCTCGACACCGACGCCACGCTCGACAAGATCGTCGAGAGGCTGACCTCGATCGGCCTCGAAGTCGAGCATGTCGACGACAAGGCCAGCCTGAAGCCGTTCGTCATCGCCAAGGTGCTGACGGCGGTGCAGCATCCCGACGCCGACCGCCTGCGGGTGCTGACCGTCGACACCGGCAATGGCACGGCCCCTGTCCAGGTGGTGTGCGGTGCACCGAATGCCCGCGCCGGCCTGATCGGCGCCTTCGCCGCGCCTGGCACGTATGTGCCCGGCATCGACGTGACGCTGACCGTCGGCAAGATCCGCGGCGTCGAGAGCCATGGCATGATGTGTTCCGAGCGCGAGCTGGAGCTGTCGGATGAGCACAATGGCATTATCGACCTGCCGGCCGATGCGCCTGTCGGCACCAGCTTCGCGGCTTACGCGCATCTCGACGATCCGGTGATCGAGATCAACCTGACGCCGAACCGGCCGGATGCGACCAGCATTTACGGCGTCGCCCGGGACCTGGCGGCAAGCGGGCTTGGCCGGCTCAAGACCGCGCCGGTCGAAGCGGTCCCTGGCAAAGGTGAAACGCCGGTCAAGGTGACCATCGAGGCGCCGGAGCTCTGCCCCGGTTTCGCGCTGCGCCTGGTGAAAGGCGTGAAGAACGGGCCGTCGCCGAAATGGCTGCAGCAAAGGCTGATCGCCATCGGCTTGCGCCCGATCAGCGCGCTGGTCGACATCACCAACTACGTCACCTTCGACCGTGGCCGGCCGCTGCATGTGTTCGATGCCAAGAAGGTCGCCGGCAATCTCGTCGTGCGCCGCGCACGCGACGGCGAGAAGGTGCTGGCGCTCGACGGGCGCGAATACACGCTGACGCCGCAGATGTGCGTGATCGCCGATGATAATGGCGTCGAATCGATCGCCGGTGTCATGGGCGGCGAGCATTCCGGCTGCGACGAGAGCACCACGGACGTGCTGATCGAATCCGCTCTTTGGGATCCGATCACCACGGCCCGCACTGGCCGTACGCTCGGCATCATCACCGATGCCCGTTACCGTTTCGAGCGTGGCGTCGACCCAGAATTCATGGTGCCCGGCGTCGAGCTGGCGACAAAGCTTGTGCTGGAGTTCTGCGGCGGCGAGCCGACGGAAACCGAGGTCGTTGGCTATGCCGGCTACAAGCCTAAGATCGTTTCCTTCCCGATCTCGGAAGTAAAGCGGCTGACCGGCACCGAAGTGCCGAAGGCGGAAAGCCTCGACATCCTTTCGCGCCTCGGCTTCGAGCCGCAGGGCTCGGACGACATCGTCGATGTGGCGGTGCCGTCCTGGCGGCCCGATGTCGATGGCAAAGCCGACCTGGTCGAGGAAGTCATGCGCATTCACGGCGTCGACAACATCGCGCCGCAGCCGCTCGGCGCTCATGACGCGGTCAATTCCAAGATCCTGACGACGCTGCAGGTGCGCACCCGCATTGCTAAGCGCTCGCTCGCCGTGCGGGGCATGCTGGAGGTTCTCACCTGGTCGTTCATCCCGGCCAAACACGCCGAACTGTTCGGCGGCGGCCAGACGGCGCTGAAGCTCGCTAATCCGATTGCAGCCGACATGTCCGATATGCGGCCCTCGTTGTTGCCCGGCCTGATCGTCGCCGCGCAGCGCAATGCCGACAAGGGCATCGGCGATGTCGCGCTGTTCGAGGTCTCCGGTACCTATGAGGGCGACGGCCCCGACCAGCAGCGGCGCGTTGCCGCCGGTGTGCGCCGCGGCACCGCCAAGCTCGACGGCTCCGGCCGCAGTTGGGCCGGCAATTCCGGTCCGGTCGGCGTGTTCGACGCCAAGGCCGACGCGATTGCAGCGCTGGAAGCCTGCGGCGCCCCGGTCGACAGGCTGCAGATCGAGCAAGGCGGTCCGGCCTGGTACCATCCCGGCCGCTCCGGCACGATCAAGCTCGGCCCGAAGACGGTGCTCGGCACGTTCGGCGAATTCCACCCGAAGACCCTGGAGGGGTTGGACGTTTCCGGACCGATCTGCGGTTTCGAGGTCTATGTCGACGCCGTGCCGGAACCGAAGGCCAAGCCGACGAAAACCAAGCCGAAGCTCGAGCTGTCCGCCTTCCATGCGGTGAAGCGCGACTTTGCTTTCGTCGTCGACAAGGCGGTCGAGGCCGGTACGCTGGTGCGCGCGGCGCTCGCCGCCGACAAGAAGCTGGTCACCGGCGTTTCGGTGTTCGACGTCTTCGAGGGGCCATCTCTCGGGGCCGCCAAGAAGTCGATCGCCATCGAAGTGTCTATCCAGCCGGTTGAAAAGACGCTCACCGACGAGGATTTCGAGGCGCTGGCCAAGCGCATCGTCGACAATGTCGGCAAGCAAACGGGCGGCTTGCTGAGAACGTAGAGCGGCTAACGCCCGCCCTACATATTTCGACTTCACGCAATTCTTAGGGAAAGCGCGGCGCGCTTTCCCGGGAAAACCGCTACACACTTTTCCTGGAATTGCTTCTGAGGATTGCCGACAGGTGGCGAATCGCTCTCCAAAGGGCGATGGACCATCTGCGCTATTCCGGTCTGCCGTTCGAAGCCCAGCGCGAAGCGTTTCTCGCCATCGTGTTGGCGGATGCGCTCGTCAGCGACGCGCTGGAGCGGGCACGGACGCTGGCGTTGCCGGACTGGCTGGTGGTGTCCGGTGCGCTCTACAACAGCGTCTGGAACCACCTGACCGGCAAGCCGCCGGGCTACGGCATCAAGGATGTCGATCTCTTCTACTTCGATGACAGCGACCTGTCCTACGAGGCCGAGGACGCGGTCATCCGTCGAGCCGCGCAGCATTTCGAGGGGCTGGCTCTGCCGGCCGAGGTGCGCAACCAGGCACGGGTGCATCTGTGGTATCCGCAGAAATTCGGCCAGCCCTGCCCGCGCTATACGAGCTCCAGCGAGTCGGTGAGCTATTTTGCTTCGAAGACGCATGCGGTCGGGGTGCGATACGACGCAGACGGGCAGCTGGAGGTCGTGGCGCCGTTCGGGCTGGATGACCTCTTCGCGTTTCGCATCACGCCCAACCGGCTGATGGATAACAGGCGCACGCATGAGGCCAAGGGGGCGAGGGCGAGAGAGTGCTGGCCTGAGATTACGGTGGTGCCTTGGTAATACGAAATGGCGGCGCGAGGCACCCCCCTCTGGCCTGCCGGCCATCTCCCCCGCAAGGAGGGAGATTGGCAGCTTCATCGTTAGCGCACTTTCTGCAACGTTGGTGATTGGCGAAAACAGCGACGACAGCCGATCTCCCCCCTTGCGGGGGAGATGTCCGGCAGGACAGAGGGGGTGCCGCGCGCTGGCTTCTCAGGGCGCCAAGCTCCCCCGCCTGCTCACCCATTCACCAGCGCCAACAGCTCCTCCGTATAGCGCTTGCCAACCACCTTGTCCGGCGACAGCGCATCTCCAATCGCCGCGACGTCAGCCGCGCTCAGCTCGATCCCGGCCGCCGCTGTGTTCTGCTCGAGATGGCGGATCTTTCTTGCGCCGGGGATCGGCACGATGAAGTCGCCCTGGTGCAGCACCCAGGCCAGCGCCAGCTGGGCCGAGGTGACGCCTTTTTCCATCGCCAGCTTTTCCAGCGTCGCAACGACCTTGGCATTAGCGGCCATGGCGTCGGCCTGGAAACGCGGCAAGGTCCGGCGCCAGTCGTCGTCGCTGAGGGCCTCGGGCTTGGCGATGGTGCCGGTGAGCAGGCCGCGACCGAGCGGGCTGTAGGGGACGAAGCCGATGCCGAGTTCGCGGCAGACATCGAACACTTCGTCTTCGGGGTCGCGGCTCCACAGCGAATATTCACTCTGCACGGCAGCGATCGGATGCACGGCGTGCGCCCGGCGGATGGTGGCGGCACTGACTTCCGACAGGCCCAGCGCCCGCACCTTGCCCTCGCGCACCAGCTCGGCCATGGCGCCGACCGTGTCCTCTATCGGCACGCCGGGATCGACGCGGTGCTGGTAGTAGAGGTCGATGACATCGGTATCGAGCCGTTTCAGCGAGGCTTCCGCCACTGCCTTGACGTGCTCCGGGCGGCTATCAACGCCGACCATGCGTTCGAGGCCTGAGCCTTCCTCGGAAATCTTGAAGCCGAATTTGGTGGCGATCGTCACCTTGTCGCGCACCGGCTTCAACGCCTTGCCGAGAAGGATCTCGTTCTCAAAGGGACCATAGACTTCGGCGGTGTCGAAAAACGTCACGCCGATCTCGACAGCGCGGCGCAGCGTGGCGATTGCGTCCGCCTCGGCCTGACCGCCATAGGCGAAGCTCATGCCCATGCAGCCGAGGCCGACGGGGAAGACTTCGAGTTCAGTACCAAGTTTGCGGGTTTTCATGGCGCATCTCCTTGTTGCGATGAAAAGAGAGATAGCGCCTAGCTTTACGTTCGATAATTGGCTGTCATTCGCACGGGCTGTTCTATAAAATAGAGCAATGAACCGAGCGCATCTTTCTCAACTGGCTGTACTGGCAACAGTCGCCCAATGCGGCAGTTTTCGTGGCGCGGCGCGCGAACTGGCCATCGCGCCCTCGGCAGTGAGCCATGCCGTGTCCAGCCTGGAGGCGCGGCTCGGCGTGCGGCTTTTGGCGCGCAGCACCCGCAGCGTAGCGCCAACGGAGGAGGGCGCGCAGCTGCTCGAACGGCTGCGGCCGGCGCTGTCCGAGATCGATCTGGCGCTGGAAACGGCGATCGAGGCGCGCGACCGGCCGGCCGGGAACCTGCGGCTGACCGTGCCGCGCACCGCGGCCCACCTGGCATTGACGCCCAGGCTCGGCGGCTTTGCCGCGGCCTGTCCTGACGTCGTCCTGGAAATCGTCATCGAGGATCGCTTCACCGACGTGGTCGAAGGCGGCTTCGATGCCGGCGTGCGGCTCGGTGAGAGCCTGCAGCGCGACATGATCGCGGTGCGCATCGGACCGGACCTTCGCGGCGCCGTGGTCGGCGCGCCATCCTATTTCGCGACCATGCCAAGACCCCGCCATCCGCGCGATCTTGCCGACCACCGCTGCATCCGCTTCCGTTTTTCCAGCGGCATTCTTTACCGCTGGGAATTCGAGAAGGATGGCGAAGAGATCGAGATCGCGGCGCAAGGGCCGCTGATCCTCGACGAAGACCATCTGATCGCCCAGGCGGCGGTCGACGGCGCTGGGCTCGCCTTCGTCTTCGACGATTATGTGCGCGCGCCGCTCGCCGACGGTCGCTTGATCCGCGTGCTGGAAGACTGGTGTCCGCCCTTCGACGGTTTCTTCGTCTACTACCCCAGCCGCCGCCAGATGCGCCCGGCGCTGCGGGCGTTTGTTGATTTCTTCAAGGTCGGTGCTTAGCCACCCTCCTTCTTGTGGGGAGGGTCGGCGCGAAGCGACGGGGGCTGCGCCCTACGAGGACCCCCACCCCGATCCGCTACGCGGATCGACCCTCCCCACAAGGGGGAGGGTAAGGACGCGCCGGAAGAAAGCCCATCCGGCATTCGTTCTTCTCCCATGCAGTCCATCACCAACAACTCAACCCGCTACGGCTGGGCGGCGATCGTCCTCCACTGGCTGATCGGCATCCTGTTCATCGGCCAGTTCATGCTCGGCTTCATCATGGTGCGGTTGACCAGCCAGCGCACCGCCTTCGAGCTGATCCAGCTGCACAAATCCTTCGGCTTCCTGCTGCTCGGCCTCCTCATCCTGCGCATTGCCTGGCGGCTCGGCAATACGGCCCCGGCCTTGCCGGCCTCGGTCGGAGGCCTGGAGCGTCGGACGGCGCCGCTGGCGCATCTGGCGCTTTATGGCTTCCAGCTCGCGGTGCCGCTGTCCGGCTGGGCGCTGGTTTCGGTGTCGATGCTGGAGATACCCAGCATGCCGTTCAACCTGTTCGTGATGCCGAACCTGCCGCTCGGCGTGTCCGATGCGGCGGAAAACTTCTGGGCGGTAGCACACTGGTATCTCGCCTATGCCGGCATTGCCTTGGTCGCGCTGCATGCACTGGCGGCACTGCGGCATCATTTCTGGCTCCACGACAGCGTGCTCACGCGCATGATCACGCCTTCGTCAGATCAGGACATGGAATAGGGCGCGCCGCGCATTCGTTCATTGGAGTGAGGGCGCAACACTTCGCCTGCCCCAGAAGGACAAAACCCATGTATGCGCGCATCTTCGGATTGGCGGCTGTTGCCGCTTGCCTTGCCATGCCTGTCTCCGCCGCTGTGGACCTCGGCGACGCCGCCGGCAGCTACACGGTCAACCCGGCCAGCTCCAGCATTCGCTTCTCCATCGGCAAGGTCGGTGGCGGCGGCCTCGACGGCGCCTTTGGCCGCTTCAAGGGCTCCATCCGCATCGACAACAGCGATGTCGGCCGTTCCGCGGTCAACTTCACCATCTATCCCGAAAGCGTCGGCACCGGCCAGGGCCGCATCGACGCCTTCCTGCGCTCCGATGCGGTGTTCGACGTGGCCAACAGCCCCGAAATCCAGTTCCGCTCGACCAGCGTAACCCGAACCAGCGACACCACGGCGCTGGTCAGCGGCCGGCTGACGGCGCGCGGCAAGACGTTTGCGGAAAAGTTCACTGCCGAGCTCGGCGGGCTGAAGGGTGGCGTCATTAAATTCCACGTCACCGGCAAGGTGCTGCGCTCCCGCTACGGCATGGATGTCGGCACGCCGATCTATTCGAATATTGTCGATTTCGACATGACGCTGACGGGCAAGCGAGGCTAGCAGGACCAGCGATCCGCATTGGCTTTTCCCGCAATTTCGGGCAAACCTCCTCGCCTGTAAATCGATAGGAGAAGCCTGATGTTCCGATGGGGTGTTTTGTCGACGGCCAAGATCGGCCGCGAGCAATTGTTGCCGGCAATCGTCGAGGCCGAGAATGGCGTTTTGTCCGCGATCGCCAGCCGCGACCTGTCGAAGGCCGAGGCCCTGGGCGAGCGGTTCGGCGCCAGACATGCCTTTGGTTCGTATGAGGAGCTGCTCGCTTCGAAAGACGTCGACGGCGTCTACATCCCGCTGCCGACCTCGCAGCATGTCGAATGGACGGCCAAGGCCATCGAAGCGGGCAAGCATGTGCTGGTGGAGAAGCCGCTGGCGCTCGACGCCAAGGACATCGCGCCGCTGATCAAGCTGCGCGACCAGAAGAAGGTGCTGGTCTGCGAGGCCTTCATGGTCATCTACCACCCGCAATGGATCAAGGTGCGCGATCTCATCGCCGATGGCGCCATCGGCCGGCTACGCCATGTGCAGGGCGCCTTCTCCTATTACAATGTCGATCCCACCAACATGCGCAACCAGCTCGATCTCGGCGGCGGCGCGCTGCCTGACATCGGCGTCTATCCGACGGTGTCGACGCGGTTTTCAACCGGCAAGGAGCCGCTCCGCGTGCAGGCGACGATCGAGCGCGACAAAAAATTCGGCACCGACATCTACTCCTCGATCCGCGCCGATTTCGGCGACTTCGAACTGTCCTTCTACCTCTCGACGCAGATGGCGGCGCGGCAGGTGATGGTGTTTCACGGCGAGAAGGGTTTCATCGAGGTGTTCTCGCCGTTCAATGCCGGGCTCTACGACCATCACCGCATCGAACTGCACAACCAGAACCATACGGAGGCGCAGGTGTTCCGCTTTCCCGGCACCCAGCAATACCGGCGCGAGGTCGAGACGTTTGCCAGGGCGGCACAGGGCGGCAAGGAGCGTGTCTTCACGCTGGAGGAGTCCGTGCTCAACCAGAAGGTCATCGACGCCATCTTCCGCGCCGGCGGCAAGGAAGGCTGGGAGGCCGTCTGATACAGCAATCTTAGCGGGTAATTTCATGGGAGAAGGGCGTCCGCATTGTGCATGCGGACGCTCCTTTCCTATTGAACTGACGATCTCACGCGCCTCTGAGCGTCAGGTGCAAGGTCTCGGCGAAGCGGTCGGGATAGGGCGCAAAGCCCATATGGTCGCCGGGGAAGGCGGCGCGCTTGCTGCCGAGCCTGTCGGCCAGCGCCTTGCCCATGCCGTCGATCGGCTGGCCGACGGACTCTTCGCCTATGCCGACCACGACCGGGCGGCCGCGCAACGCCTCGATCAGGATGGTAGAGCGACAGCGGCATGACGCCATGCGCCAGCCAGTATTCGAAATTGCCGCTGACCCTGGCAAAGGTCTCGGCCTCTTCGGGCGACGGTTCGAACGAAGGCGGTCCGTCTTGCGGCTCGTGCGGTCCGGTTTCACCCTGGTCCGGCCCTTCCGACAGGCCGTTCTCGCTGAAAAATTTCTGCATCGCCGCCTCGACGCCCTGGCTGCGATAGGTGTCGTGCAGGTCGCGCATGCCGGCCAGTGACGGCGACGGGTCGTCGAGCAGCATCATGCTGGGCGGCTCATGCGCCACCAGCGCACGAACCCGGCCGGGATGGCGGGCGGCGAGGTTGAGCCCGATCTGGGCGCCGCCGCTGGTGCCGAACACATAGGCCGGTCCGGCGCCAAGCGCCTCGATCAATCGCGCGGCATCGTCGCCATGGACATTGAGGTCCTGCTCTTGCGGCTCTCCGTCGAAGGTGCTGCGCGAATTGCCGCGCGGATCATAGGCGACCACCGTGTAGCGGTCGGCGAGGTGGCCCGCGACATCGGCGAAGACGCCGGCATCCTGCGGTCCGCCGGGGATGATCAACAGCACGGGGCCGGAACCGCGCATCTCATAATAGAGGCTCGCGCCCGGTACTTTCAGCGTCGACGATTGAGGGGTCATGTCCATTTCTCCTGTTGGTTCTGGGAATTCGGTCTGGTGCGTGTCGCTCATTTGCTGGCGACAACCATGCGGTTGCCCTCGCTGTCGCGGAATTCGGCGACCGTGCGGCCCGGCTGCCAAGGCGCTTCCTGCGGCTCGGTGATGATTTCGACGCCGCGCGCCTTCAGGCCCGCGACCGTTGCCTCGACATCGCCATCAACGAGCACCAGCACGGGCTCAGTGCCCGGCGTGTCATCGGCGCGTTTGACGAAATGCAAATTGGTGACGGCGCCCGGAAATGTCAGCTCGATCCAGCGCCAGCCGGTGTCGCCCATCAGCTGGTCCGCCGACACCTGGCAAGCAAGATGGCCGGTGTAGAAGGCCTTGGCGCGGTCCTGGTCGAACACCGGCAATTCGGCAAACTGGATGTGCATGATGGGTCTCTCCTGCTCCTCGATGGCTGCCGCGCAGCCGTCCACGGGAAAGACGATCCGGACGATCGAAAAGATTCGCCGGGCGACGAATCTTTTCGAGGCCGCGAAACGTCTTCTCCGTGCAGAGTTGAAAAACAGGAGACGACAATGGGCTACAGTCTCATCCGCTACGGCGTGAAGGACGAAAGCATCGCCGAGAACCGTATGCTGGTTGCACAGGTGTTCGAGGCACTCGACGACACGAAGCCGCAATCCGTGCGCTACCTCGTCCTGGAACTGGAGAATGGCGAGTTCATCCATCTTGTCAGCCAGGATGGCGACGGCCTGACCGGGCTCGCAGCCTTCAAGGCCTTCAGCGCCGATCATGCCGGACGCCGCTCGACGCCGCTTGCCAGATCGCCGGCAAAGATCGTCGGCAATTATCGTATGCTGGCCGGCGAGGTCGTGCCGGCTTGAATGCAAAGCCCGGCATTTTGGGAACGGACAGGATGAACACAGCAAAACTCGACCGCGTTGCCCTGGAGGCGATGCTCGGCTCCTTGCGACCGAAGCTGCACCGCTACTGCGCCCGCATGGCCGGCTCGGTGATCGATGGCGAGGACATCGTCCAGGAGACACTGATCAAGGCACTGCAGGCATCGACGGCGACGCCGCGGTCGAGCGTCCGGAGCAATGGCTGTTCCGCATAGCCCACAATGCCGCGCAGGATCATCTGCGCCGGCGCCAGCGGGAGCAGGCGCGCATGAGCGAGACCGACATGACGACGATCGAAGACCCCTCCGCAAGCGCCGATGCGAGGCTCGCCACCGCCGCCAGCCTGCGAAGCTTCATGCAGCTGGCAACAGTGCAGCGCAGCGCCGTGATCCTTGTCGACGTGCTTGGCCTCAGCCTCCACGAAACCTGCGAAGTGTCCGGCGCGACGCTGGCCGCGACCAAGGCAGCGCTGCATCGCGGGCGGTCGCAGCTGCGCCTGCTGGCGTCACAGGACGAGCAGGCGCCTGCCCCAAAGCTCGACGCCGGTGACGAGCGGCGCCTGCGCCGCTATGTCGACCTGTTCAACGCGCGCGACTTCGACGCCGTGCGCGCGTTGATCGCCGAGGACATCCAGCTTGAAGTCGTCAACCGCACCCGCATGCGCGGCAAGGCGCAGGTTTCCAACTATTTCGGCAATTACGACCGTGTCCAGGACTGGGCGCTGTCGCTCGGCTTCGTCGACCGCAGGCCGGCCATCCTGATCCGCAACCCGCAGGCGGGAGATGACGCCGTGCGCGGCTTCATGCTGGTCGACTGGCAGGATGGAAAGGTCAGCCATATCCGCGATTTCCGCTACGCGCCCTATTGCCTTGCCGATGCGGACATCCGCTTCATCGACGGGTAAGCATCGGCCAGAGAGCGCGGACTTCGCGCCTCAGGCGAAGCTTTGCAAATTGGCGTCCTGCAGCTTGGAGCCGGCGAGCAAGGCCTCGAGCACCTGCTTCTTGAGCGACAGGCACTGCGAGCGGGCAAGCTTTGCGATGGCCGAGACTTCGGCCAGCTCGCAGGCAAGCACCAACTCCTTCTGCTGGCCGATGATCGCTTGCGTGAAGTCGCGCGATTTGAAGCCGAGATGGAGGACACGCTCCGACTGGTCGAGCGTTTGGTCGAGCAGGCGAACCAGCCGCAGATTGCCGGAGAGTTCAGCCAGGGCCAGGCGAAAGGCGCGGTCGGCCGCCAGAAAGGCGACATGGCTGCGCAGCGTCTCCGGCTTCAGCACCTTCTGCGCCGCCAGCCTGATGTCGTCGAGCCCGCGTTCGGTGAGGTTTGCCGCGGCCACCCGGAACACTTCCGGTTCGATCAGGCTGCGGAGGTCGAAGATCTCGTTGACGTCGCGCAGGCTAAGCGGTGCGATGACATAACCGCGGCGCGGCTCGCTCTTGATCAGCCCTTCCTGCGTCAGGCGGGCCAAAGCCGAGCGGATCGTCGCCTTCCTGATCTGGTAGCGGTCGCCGATCTGCTTTTCGGTCAGGCTTTCGCCGGGTTGCAGGACGCAGGCGACGATGTCGCTCTTCAGCTGCTCATAAGCTTCCTCGCTGCGCAATATGTCGGCGGTCGACGGCGCCTTGACGGCGGACGGTGACACTGATTTCGGAAGAGCCATATCTGCCTGCCCGTGTGGTCTGCCCGCGTGGTCTGCCCGCGTAGTCTGCCCGCGTAGTCTGCTTGCCCGTTTCGACCATCCGGTTGACGGGTCTGTCGGCATTCGCTAGCCTGAGCATCTCAGCTGTATTGGTTGAGCTTCCCAATGGAGATGACGACAAATGTCTCTTGCCGCCAACTCGCCTCTCTACGCCGTAACCGCCGGTATCGTCAACGCAGCCAAAGGTGCTCATGCCATCGAACGGGTCAAGGCGGTGCTGCGCGAACACACCGACCGCTTCCATGCATCAGGCGTGCTCGCGCATGAGGAAGACGACGATGAGGTGCTGCTGCATGCCAGCCCTGACTTGACCATCTACCACATCACGCTGTCGCCCGGCCTGCGGTACCCGCCGCACAACCATCTGATGGATGCGCTGATCGGCATCTACAAGGGCAGCGAGACCAACTTCATCTATCCCGTCGACGGCAGCGAGATCGATGCGCCGGAACGCCACGACATCGCGGCGCCCGCGGTGGTGCACATGACCCCTGATACCGTGCACGCGGTGGCCAACACCGGCATCGCCCGCTCAGGCGCGCTGCATGTCTATCTCGGCAATCTGACCGAGACCCACCGCCACATGTGGAGCCCGGCAGCACCCACGCCGAGCCGTTTGACAATGAGCGGTATCTGGCTGGAGCGAGGCCTATTGGGCCCTGATCCGGGAAAGGCGGAAGAAAAGTGAGCGTGCTGCGCGGCGGCGTGAATGAGCATTCAGCGTCGCTGCGCCCAGATAACGGTCGCCGCGTACTCTCCCGTTTCAAGAACATCGCAGCGCGTTTATAGCGCAGTCAGGCTGACGACTGGGGTAATAAATGAAGAAGCCCGGAATAGGCGGCGTCCAGTTCTCCAGCACTCGGATGAGGCGGTGCTCGGCAACGTGTTCCGCGACCTGCTCTTCATATGCGAGCCCAAGACCGGCTAGCGGATCGCAGGAAATCGCAGATTCGGCGGAAATGGCGCGCCCGAAGAGATTCGAACTCCTGACCCCCAGATTCGTAGTCTGGTGCTCTATCCAGCTGAGCTACGGGCGCGCAACAGGCCATGCTTTACATAGCCCCGCTAACCGATCCTGACGACCGGCCGCGACAAGACGTGTTCCCTAGCGACTGAATTTCCGAAAAGCAAGCCAATCCGGCAAAAGTTTTGTCGCAGCTGCTTTCGACGGTGCCGATCAAAGGGGTGCTGAGATTCAGCTCAGTCCGGCTTCGGCTGAATATCAATACAGCTCAGGCAGGGCGGCGCAGGCCGTTGCGGGCCTGGTCGAGGCGGACCGGCTGGTCGGGGATGGTGACGGCGAAGGTGGTGCGGCCGCCGATCGATTCGACCAGTTCCACCGTGCCGCCATGGGCGCGGATCAGCTCGTGCGCGATGGCCAGGCCAAGGCCGGTGCCGCCGCTGCGGGCCGAGCCTCGAAACGCCGCGAACAGGTTTTCTCGCGCCTTCGCCGGCAGGCCGGGACCGGTGTCGGTGACAATGATGCGGCTTACGCTGCCTATGCGCTCGGCCGATACGGCGAGCCGGCGCACCAGCGCGCTCTCGGCGTCGGCCGCCATCGCCTGCACCGCGTTTCGGCACAGATTGGTGAGCACGCGAAACAGCTGGTCGGAATCGGCATCGACCTCGAAGGCGAGCTCGACGGCATTGACGAATTCGATGCCGTCCTCGATGTCGAGCAGGCCGTGGACGTCGTCGACCAGCTGGCGCAGCCGCAAGCGGCGGCGTGAGGGCGCCGGCTCCTGCGTGCGACCATAGTGGAGCACACCTTCGGAATAGGAGACGGCGCGGTCGAGCGCGCGCAACAGCTTTGGCGCGAAGGCCTGCACCGTCGGGTCCTTGACCAGGCGCAGGCGGTCCGACATCAGCTGCGCCGAGGCCAGGATGTTGCGCATGTCATGGTTGATCTTGGAGACGGCGAGGCCAAGATCGGCAAGATGCTTCTGCTCCGACAGCATCTTTTGCAGCCGTTCCTGCATCTGCGACAGTTCGCGCTCGGCAACGCCGATCTCGTCGGCACGGGCGGCCGGGTGGATGATGCGCCCTGGATCGTCGGGCGCCTCGGAGAAGGACAGCATCGAGCGCGTCATGGTGCGGATCGGGCCGATCATGATCAGGTCGATCGCGGCATAGACCAGCATTGCGGTGAACAGCGAGATCAGCAGCGAGACGAAGGCGACGTTGCGCGAATAGCGCAGCATGGCGTTGCGCAGGGAATAGTCGGGCATGATCAGCTCGAATTCCTTGTCGCTGTCGCCGACCGGGCCGAACACCCGCAGCATGCGCTTGCCGCCGAAGAACAGCGTATCCAGCGCCCCGGTCATGCCCTTGATCATGCCGACATTGGCGATGTCGATATGCTCGTCGACCTGCGGCGGCATCTCGGCCACCACCAGCAGGCGCGATACGCCGCCGTCGCGCACCGCGATCGCCTTGGCGCCGATTGCCATCAGCACGTCGTTCTGGGCGGCGCGGGAGAGCGAATTGGGCTCGCCCTGCACCAGCACGATCGACACCGCGGCAGCGGTGCTTAGCCGCTCCTTCAGCCAGGCCAGGCGGTAGCTGGCGATCCAGGGCAGGAAAATGAGGACTTCGGCCAGGAGCACGAAGACAATGGTGAGCAAGAGCAGCTTGGTCGACAGGCCGCGCGCCAAGGGCACTGAACGATTGGGCACCGAACGGCTCGCAACCGGGCGAACGGTCGCCGGGCTGGCATCGGCTGTCGCCGGGCCGCTCCCTTCATCCGCTGATGCAACTTCGCTCATTAAGGCCTGTCTTCACAAACGCTTGATCGGTTGAGATTAGGCGATTGCGGCTTTTTTGCCAATTTCATCCTTCGTTGGACGATGGTACCAGCAATAAAGATCGCCTCGAACTGGGTTTTCGCGCTGCGACGAACGGGGTGTCGCGCCATGACGAACTGGCAGTTCGCGCTGCGACGAACTGGCGTTCGCGCTGGATTGACTCCCAAAACCCTTCTTTCTATAAGCCGCTCACGCTCGGGCCATTCGTCCCGGCGCGGTTTCGATCGCGCCAATGCCGGCCCGGCAAAGCTCCTGTTACACAGTGACAGAATCAAGAAGGGCCGCACCCCGCGGTATTAAAACAAATGAAGCGTACCTACCAACCGTCCAAACTCGTCCGCAAACGCCGGCACGGTTTCCGTGCTCGCATGGCCACCAAGGGTGGTCGCGGCGTCGTCGCAGCTCGCCGCAACCGCGGCCGCAAGCGGCTCAGCGCCTGAACGGAAGACGAGATCGTTGCCCGCAACCGGCAAGCCAGTGGGACCAAACCCCAAGCGGCTTCTGAAACGTGCGGAATTCCTGGCCGTCCGCCGCGGTGAAAAGCGGCGCGGGCGGCTTTTTCTCGTTGAAGTTCTCGACCGCAAAGACGGCCTGCCGCCGCGCGTCGGCTTCACCGTCACCAAGAAGGTCGGCAATGCGGTTGTGCGCAACCGCGTCAGGCGGCGGCTGAAAGAAGCCGTGCGCACCCATGCCGCAAGTGACATGGCGCCCGGCAATGACTATGTCATCGTCGGGCGTGAAGACGTGCTTACCATTCCGTTCGGCCAGTTGAAGGCCGAACTCTCCCGCCGTCTCAGCGGAACACGATAGGCCAAGGGCTTTCGATGGAAAACAACCGGAACTTCTACATCACCATCGTCTTGTCGGTGCTGATCCTCGGGCTGTGGCAATATTTCTATGTGCTGCCGCGCAGCGAACAGCAGCGCGAGGCGGCCCGCATCGAAGAGCAGCGGGCGGCGGAGCAGAAGAAGGCGGCCGAGGCCGCCAACCCCGGCGGCACGCCGGCGCCCGCAGCGCCCGGCGCCATTCCAAACGCGCCCGGCACCTATGTCACGACGCCGGAAGGCCGCGCGCAGGAAGTGGCCAAGACGGCCCGCGTCAACATCGACACGCCGAGCCTGTCGGGCTCGATCAACCTCACCGGCGCCCGCCTCGACGACCTAAAGCTCAAGCACTACACCGAGACGGTCGACAAGACATCGCCGCAGATCCAGCTGCTCAATCCGCAGGCGCTGCCCACCGGCTATTATGCCGAGATCGGCTTTGTCGGCAGCGACACGACCGGCACGGTGCCGGGCCCGGAAACGGTCTGGAGCGTCGACGGCACTGCGACGCTGACGCCGGCGACGCCGGTGACGCTGACCTTCACCAACGACAAGGGCCTGACCTTCAAGCGCACGATCTCCGTCGACGGCGACTACATGTTCACCGTTTCCGATGCGGTGCAGAATTCAGGCTCGGCCCCCGTCACGCTGTCCAATTACGGCCGCGTCATTCGTTTCGACAAGCCAGCCATTGCCAGTTCCTATGTGCTGCATGAAGGCCTGATCGGCGTCACCGGCACGGAAGGCCTGCAGGAGCACAAATACGCCGACATCGAGAAGAACAAGCTCTATACGCCGAGCAAATCGACCGATGGCTGGCTTGGCATCACCGACAAATACTGGGCGGTCACCCTGGTGCCGACCGAGAAGCAGCCGTTCCAGCCGCACTATGCCTATTACGACAATGGCCGCCCGCGCTACCAGTCGGACTTCCTCACCGACCCGATCACCATTGCCGCCGGCCAGTCGGCGACGGTCGAGACCGAGATCTTCGCCGGCGCAAAGGAAGTCAACAAGATCAACGCCTACGCCCAGGACCGCCAGATCAGGCTGTTCGACCGGCTGATCGATTGGGGATGGTTCATCTGGATCACCAAGCCGATGTTCTACCTGATCGACACGCTGTACAAATTCTTCGGCAATTTCGGCCTGGCCATCCTTGCCACCACGGTGGTCGTCAAAACCCTCTTCTTCCCGCTCGCCAACAAATCCTATGCGTCGATGGCGAACATGAAGAAGGTGCAGCCCAAGATGCTCGAGATCCGCGAGAAATACGCGGACGACAAGATGAAGCAGCAACAGGCGATGATGGAGCTGTACAAGACCGAGAAGATCAATCCGCTCGCCGGCTGCTGGCCGGTGGCGCTGCAGATCCCGGTGTTCTTCTCGCTCTACAAGGTGCTCTACATCACCATCGAGATGCGGCACGCGCCGTTCTTCGGCTGGGTCCAGGATCTGGCGGCGCCCGATCCGACCTCGGTCTTCAACCTGTTCGGCCTGCTGCCCTTCGCGCCACCGGCCTTCCTGCCGCATATGGGCGCCTGGGCGGTGGTCATGGGCATCACCATGTTCCTGCAGATGCGCATGAACCCGACGCCGCCGGATCCGACGCAGGCGCAGATCTTTACCTGGATGCCGGTGATCTTCACCTTCATGATGGGCAGCTTCCCGGCCGGCCTCGTCATCTACTGGGCCTGGAACAACACGCTGTCGATCCTGCAGCAAGGCGTGATCATGAAGCGCCAGGGCGCCAAGATCGAATTATGGGACAATCTGACGGCATTGTTCCGAAAGAAACCCTCGCCGGCTGAATAGAAGGCGCTATTCCGGCAATCAAAGCCCCGGCTCGTCCGGGGTTTTTGTGGACGAGGCGCGCATCACGTTCCCGTGAGGCGCGAAACTTGCGGCGTGCAACCGGCGTGGCTGCTGCTTGTACCGCCAAGGCCGATCAACACCGATCAGCTCTAATCCGAAGACCGCTGTTTTTGATCCGTGACCCCGTCATGTCCATCGCGGGGATGCGGCGCGTGGAATGGGCATTCGCCTTTAAGTATTTGTTATCATTATCGTTTTTTACTCTGCACCGAAACTTTCCCGCAATCGCCGCGTAACTCTTCCCGACAATCGAATCAACAATTGTCGCACCAGAAGGGTTCTCCAATGGCAAAGTCCATCCTCAAGGCATTCTGCTTTTCCGCCGGCCTGGCTCTATCGGGCCTCGCAGCTACGACGGCCTATACGCTCGCCAATCCCGCCGTTGGCGGCGCTGCGATGCTGACCTCGAAGAACATCGTCGAGAACGCCCTCAACTCGCCGATCCACAAGACGCTGGTTGCTGCCGTCAAGGCCGCCGGCCTGGTCGACACGCTGGAAAGCGCGGGACCCTTCACGGTGTTTGCGCCGACCGATTCCGCCTTCAAGAAACTGCCGGCCGGCACCGTCGCCACGCTGGTGAAGCCCGAAAATAAGGACAAGCTGGCCAAGATCCTGACCGCCCATGTCGTGGCCGGCAAGATCTCCGCCAAGGATATGATGACCAAGGCCAAGGCGATGGGTGGCAAGTATGAAATGAAGACCGTCAGCGGCGACACGCTGATCGCCGAGGTAAAAAAAGGCGCGCTTTATATCGTCGACGAATCCGGCGGCGCCGCCAAGGTAACGGTCGCCGACGTCAACCAGTCGAACGGCGTCATCCACGTCGTCAACAAGGTGCTGTTGCCGAAGTAACGGTTTTAGGCAACGGCGAATGACGGCGGGCTGCGACGGGCTTTCTCGGTCTGCCTTCCCCACCTCACGGCGAGGTGCCATTCTTTTGAAGCCGTCTTCGCCACCACGGGGTCCTGCTTGTCCTTCGCAGGGCCCCGTTTTTCGTTTCAGGGCGCCTTAGGCGACTGCGCTGCGGTCGACCTGATCGTGATCTGCCGCGGCACGAACTGAACATCGAAGCCCAGCAGGGCTCGCTCATCGGGCGATTGGTGCTATAGGGCGGATCACGCCATCTAGAATGGCGGCTTTAATTTGCGCCACTCTCGACGGATCTCGCCATGCACGGACCCAACCCAGACATCAAGCACCCGATCCCGATGCACACCCGCGTCGGCTTCCTGAAGCCCCTGGTCACCGCGCCGAATATCGAGATCGGCGACTTCACCTATTATGACGATCCGGACGGACCGGACAAATTCGCCGAGCGATGCGTGCTGCATCATTATCCCTTCATCGGCGACAAGCTGATCATCGGCAAGTTCTGCGCCATCGCCGAGGGCGCGCGCTTCATCATGAACGGCGCCAACCATGCCATGTCCGGCTTTTCCACCTATCCGTTCAACATTTTCGGCCATGGCTGGGAGCAAGGCTTCGACCCGAAGACGTGGTCGCAGGAAGTGCGCGGCGACACGGTGGTCGGCAATGATGTATGGATCGGCATGGATGCGGTGATCATGCCCGGCGTGTCGGTCGGCAATGGCGCCATCGTGGCGGCGAAATCAGTGGTGACGCATGACGTGCCGGCCTATGCGATCGTCGCCGGCAATGCGGCAAAGGTGGTGAAGATGCGTTTCGACGACAGGACGGTGCGGCGGTTGCTGGCTGTGGCGTGGTGGAATTGGCCGGTGGACAAGATCGGCCGCAACCTCAACGCCATCCGGGGCGCCGATATTTCGAGGCTGGAGGCAGCAATTTGAACGCGCTGGGCAACACCGTCATCGGCACCGACCTGTTCACCAAGGGGTGGATCTTCATCCGCGGCGTGCCGGCGATGAAGTTCCTGCCGCCGGAGGGGCCGCCTGAGATCGCCTTTGCCGGCCGCTCCAATGTCGGCAAGTCGTCGCTGATCAATGCGCTCGTCGGCCATAACGGGCTGGCGCGCACCTCCAACACGCCGGGGCGCACGCAGGAGCTCAACTATTTCGTGCCGGGCGGGTTTTCCGGCGAAGGCACCGACTTGCCGCCAATGGCGCTGGTCGACATGCCGGGCTACGGCTATGCCAGCGCGCCGAAGGAAAAAGTCGACGACTGGACCAAGCTGGTCTTCGACTATCTCAAGGGCCGCGTGACGCTGAAGCGGGTCTATGTGCTGATCGATTCCCGCCATGGCATCAAAGCCAAGGACGACGAAGTGCTGTCGCTGCTCGACAAGGCGGCGGTGTCCTACCAGATCGTGCTGACCAAGACCGACAAGATCAAGGCCGCCGGCGTGCCGCAGCTGATCGAAGAGACATTACTGAAGATCAAGAAGCGGCCGGCGGCGTTTCCGTTCGTGCTCGCCACGTCGTCGGAAAAGGGCGAGGGTCTGGACGAACTGCGCGCGGCGATCGTGCTGGCGGCCAATGGCGGTTAAAAGCAACTCCGGGAAAAGTGTGAAGCGTTTTCCGTCCGGAGTTGCGAAAAAAGACCTTTGGCTAACTAGGCCTTTGCCTTGGACTTCGCCTCGAGCGCGATCATCTGATGGCTTTCTTCCTCGGCAAGCTTTTCGGTGCCGTAGGACTTCAGGAACAGGCTGACGCCCGACCGCACGATGTGGTCGATTTCATCCTGGCTCGGCGCCGTGGTGCGGTAGGCGAAGATGCACTGGCGAAACAGGCCGGCGAGGCACAGTTCGGTGAATTGATAGGCGGCAAGATCGACATCATCGATCTTGAGCAGGCCGCGTTCGATGGCTGCATTGAGGAACTTGACCACCTTGTCGTGGCCGCGTTTTGGGCCACGTTCGTAAAACCGCGCGCCCATGTCCGGTATCCTGTCGGAGGCGCCGATCACGGTGCGTTGCGCCTGGATGACCTTGGCCGAGGTGATCTTCATCGACAGCACCTTGCCGAATTTCACCAGCGTCTGGCGCAGATCGTCGGCGCGGTCGAGCATGTCGTACATGTTCTTGAAGATGGTGCCGCGCTCTTCCTCGATCAGCGCCTCGAACAGCTCTTCCTTGTTGGCGAAGTAGACATAGATCGTGCCCTTGGAGACGCCGGCCTCGCGGGTAATGTCGTTCATCGACGCCGCTTCGAAGCCCTTGTCGATGAACACGCGCCGCGCGCCCTCAATGATCTGGCTGCGCTTGACCGGATCCTGGCCCGCCGCCGGGCGGCCGCGACGCGCACTATCCAGCACATCGCACCGATCATTTTCGACGTCGGGTAACGTGTCGGCCATTAAAGTCACACCTCGCGAAATAATTCGAACCGAGCGGTTCGATTGCTCTTGATATGGGCCTGCTTTAGCGCTATGTCAACGTTCGCATCGAACCGAACGGTTCAGTATAACACATTTTCCTTATGTAGCTACGGTAGCGAGATATCATGTCCTCGAACACGCCAACCACCGCCGAAGTCCGCCCCTTTCCCAACGCCAAGGTCTCGCCGGTTATCGAAGCGCCGGAAGCGCCCATCAAGCCTGCCGCCGAAGTTTTGGCCGAGGTGCCGGCCAAGAAGAAGCGGTCGGCTCGCTCGTTCATGCTGCCGATCGTCGGCCTCGCTCTGCTCAGCGCCGGCGCCTGGTATGGCTATGATTACTGGACCGACGGCCGGTTCCTGATCTCGACCGACGATGCCTATGTCCAGGCCGACATGTCGTTCGTCTCGCCGAAGATTTCCGGCTATGTCGATCAAGTCAAGGTCTCGGAGAACCAGCAGGTCAAGGCCGGCGATCCGCTGCTGACGATCGACGACGGCGACTACAGAATAGCCGTTGCCCAGGCGGAGGCGCAGATCGCCACGCTGGCCAAGACGCTCGACCGTATCGACGCGCAGACCAAGGCGGCGCACGCTTCGCTGCAACAGGCGCAGGCGCAGAAGGTCGCCGACCAGGCGGCAGCCGACAATGCCGCTCGTGCCCAGCAGCGCGCCGCGCAACTGGTCAAGACGCATGTCGGCACGCAGGCGCAACTGGACGACGCCCAGACCGCTCTCGACCAGGCCAATGCAGCCCTTGTCGGCGCCGACGCGCAGATTGCAGCCGCACAGGCCAATATCGGCGTGTTCGAAGCGCAGCGCGCCGAATCGGCCAGCACGCTGGCTTCGCTGCGGCTGAACCGCGACAAGGCCGCGCGCGATCTGTCCTTCACCGTGCTCAAGGCGCCTTATGACGGCGTCGTCGGCAACCGCTCGGTCGAGCAGGGCGACCTCGTCAGCCCCGGCCAGAAGCTCGCCGTCGTGGTGCCGCTGGACAAGCTCTACATCGTTGCCAACTTCAAGGAGACGCAGCTGGCCAAGCTGGTGCCCGGCGAGAAGGTGCGGGTCTCGGTCGACGCCACGGACGGCCATGATTTCGAAGGCACGGTGTCGTCGCTGGCGCCGGCTTCGGGTGCGGTGTTCTCGCTGCTGCCGCCGGAAAATGCCACCGGCAACTTCACCAAGGTGGTGCAGCGCATCCCGGTTCGCATCGACGTTCCGGCCGATGTGCTGAAGGCAGGCAGGCTGCGCGCCGGCCTGAGCGTCGTTGTCGCCGTCGACAGCCGCACGGCTCCGGCCGCGGCGAACTGAGCGAACGCCGGGAGCAATGCCATGGCAACCGCAACCATAACAGCAGGAGCGGCGCCGGTGCCTGCCATGCCGGCGGTACCGACGACCATCTCGACGCGCCGCCTCATCGCCTTCCTGGCGATGGTGTTCGGCATGTTCATGGCGATCCTCGACATCCAGATCGTCTCAGCCTCGCTGGCCGAGATCCAGGCCGGCCTCAGCGCCAGTTCCGATGAAATCCCATGGGTGCAGACCGCCTATCTGATCGCCGAAGTGGTGATGATCCCGCTGTCGGGCTTCCTCAGCCGGATGCTGTCGACGCGCGTGCTGTTTGCAGGCGCCGCGGCCGGCTTCACGGCGGCCAGCGCGCTGGCCGCGACCGCCACCAACATCGACCAGATGATCGTCTACCGCGCCATCCAGGGCTTTATCGGCGGCGGCATGATCCCGAGCGTTTTCGCCGCCGCCTTCACCATCTTCCCGCCGTCGCGCCGCGCCATGGTGTCGCCGATGATCGGCCTGGTGGCGACGCTGGCGCCGACCATCGGCCCGACCGTCGGCGGCTATATCAGCCATGCCATGTCGTGGCACTGGCTGTTCCTCATCAATGTCATTCCAGGCATTCTGGTGACGGTCACGACCTGGACCCTGATCGATTTCGACAAGCCCAATCTAGGCCTGTTCAGCAAGTTCGACTGGTGGGGCCTTGCCGGCATGGCGGCGTTTCTCGGCTGCATGGAATATGTGCTCGAGGAAGGTCCGAACCATGACTGGCTGCAGGAACAGGCCGTGTTCATCTGCGCCATCATCATGGTTGTCGGTGCGGCGCTGTTCTTCTGGCGTGCCTTCACCGCCGAGGAGCCTATCGTCGATCTCAGGGCCTTCACCAACGTCAATTTCGCCTTCGGTTCGCTGTTCTCCTTCGTCATAGGCATCGGCCTGTACGGTCTGACCTATCTCTACCCGGTGTTCCTCGGACGCATCCGCGGCTACGATTCCTTGATGATCGGCGAAGCCCTGTTCGTCAGTGGCCTGGCGATGTTCGTCACTGCGCCGATTTCCGGCATCCTGTCGAGCAAGATGGATTTGCGCATCATGATGATGATCGGGCTGTTCGGCTTCGCTGCCGGCACATGGTGGATGACGCATCTGACCGCCGACTGGGATTTCTGGGAATTGCTGATCCCGCAGATCCTGCGCGGCAGCTCGATGATGCTGTGCATGGTGCCGATCAACAACATTGCGCTCGGCACCTTGCCGCCGGACCGGCTGAAGAACGCGTCGGGCCTGTTCAACCTGACCCGCAACCTCGGCGGTGCGGTCGGCCTTGCCGTCATCAACACCGTGCTGATCGATCGCAGCGCCTTCCACTACGCCAGGCTGGCCGAGCATGTGGAATGGGGCAGTGCGGCGGCGCAGACCAAGCTGCAGAACATGACGCTCGACTTCCAGCAGACTCCCGGCCTCGACGCCACCAAGGCGGCGATCTCCAAACTGTCGGGCATGGTCCAGCAGCAGGCGTCGCTGCTGTCGTTCATGGATGTGTTCACCATGCTGACCGTGCTGTTCGCGACCATGGCGGTCTTCACCCTGGTCATCGCCAAGCCGGCGCCGCCCGCGGGCAGCGGTGGCGGAGGCCATTGAGCGCGCCGGACCCCCCGCCTGGCGCCCTCGTGTGTGACCCCGGAAATCACCCCCGATTTCCGGGGTCACGCTTAAGCATCGATCGTTATCAAGCTCCTTGGTCGAACACCCGGCGCGCTATGCTGCGGCAGGCGGCCCAAACCATTTGGTCAGCGAGTCGGTTAGCCCGGCTGCTTCAGGGCCGCCGACCCAGGCCACATAACCGTCAGGCCGGACCAGCACTGCGCGTGGGGCTTCGACTGCCCCCAGCACCGGAAGCTCCCATGCGCCATCGTAGCTGGCGTCGACCAGCTGAATCCGCTCCACCCACGGGCCGATACCAAAAGCGCCGGGCTCACCAAGATTAAGCAGCAGCGGCCGAGCGTCGTGCAGCAGGGCGAAAACCGGCAGCGGACCGGCAGCGGTGACGAGGTCGAGATCCGGCATGCGACGCCCCAGCAGCGGATGCCCCTCGCCAAGATCGTAGTGGATGTCCAGGCCGGATAACATGCCGGCAAAACGCTTGCGCGGTTCTTCCATGCCGAGAAGTTCCGACACTGTATCGCGCAGCGCTTTGGTGCGCTCGTCTTCGCGACGGAGCACGACCGACGCCATGGTGTTTTTCATCACACGCGCGGCAATCGGGTGGCGCTCTGCCTGGTAGCTGTCGAGCAGGCTTTCGGGCGCAGTTTTCCTGACCACCTGGGCAAGTTTCCAGCCCAGATTGACCGCGTCCTGCACGCCGGTCTGCAGCCCCTGTCCACCGTCCGGTGGATGCACATGCGCGGCGTCGCCGGCCAGCAGCACCCGCCCCTTGCGGTATGCGGCTGCCTGCCGGGTCATGTCGGTGAAGCGGGCCAGCGATGTCGGATTGTGGACGCCATAATCGGTGCCGTAGACGGCAATGAGCGCCTCGCTGAGATCGCGCAAAGTTGGCTCGCCGCCAGCCCCGACCTCGCGCTCGGTCACCAGCACCCGTACCGTATCGTCTTCCAGTCTGCTGAGGCCGTGAATTCCGATGGCATCGCGGTGGATACCCCATTGCGGCTCTTCTGTTACCTCGATCTCGGCGATCAAATTGCTGGTTGTCGGCTCGGAACCGGGGAACTCTATGCCCCCCGCCTTGCGCACGAGGCTTCTGCCGCCGTCGCAGCCGACGAGATAATCGGCACGAAGCGACCCGCCATCGCTCAGCGCGACATCGACGCCGCCGCCATCCTGCACGAAGCCTGTCACCTCGCGGCCACGGTAGACCGTGACGCCAAGTTCATCGACCCAGCAGGCAAGGATGCGCTCTGTGTGCTTTTGCCACAGCGCCAGCCCGTAATTGTGGCGGGTGGGGAAGTCGCTGATATCAAGCGAAACGCCGGCGAAGCCTGCGACCTGTGCGGTCTGGCCTTGCGACAGGAACCGATCGGCAATGCCGCGCTGGTCGAAGATCTCGATGGTGCGCGAATGCAGGCCGCCCGAGCGCGCGCCGGCGAGGTCCTGGTTCTCGCGCCGCTCGACGATGGCGACATCGATGCCGGCCAGGGAAAGCTCGCCGCCCAGCATCAACCCGGTCGGGCCGCCGCCGGTGATCACCACGGAATGGGATATTCGCGGCCGGTCCGCATCAACACCGTCGGTCGATTTGGCGCTCGATTTGGGCTCGCCGTCGCGAGCCCGTGCTTTGGTTGGTTGCATAGGTTCTGGCCCTCTCGTTGGGGCTGCGGAATCTACGCATAAAAAGCCGTCTGCCAATTCTTGAAGTTGACTGTTTTCGCCCCAGTTCAAGAGATAAGAGGCGGTCGTCACGCCGGCTCCAAATCCCCACCCCGCTAAAGACGCCGAACGGTCAGGCAGTGGCCGGCTTGAAGCTGAGCGCAACGCCGTTGATGCAATGGCGCAGGCCGGTGGGTGCGGGACCGTCATCGAAGACATGGCCGAGATGACCGCCGCAGCGGCGGCAATGGACCTCGGTGCGGGTCATGCCCAGCGAACGGTCCTCGGTCTTGCCGACGGCGTTGGCAATCTCCTGCCAGAAGCTCGGCCAGCCGGTGCCGGACTCGAACTTGGTGTCTGAGGGGTAGACCGGCAGGTCGCAACCGGCGCAGGCGAAAATGCCCTTGCGATGCTCGTTCAGCAGCGGGCTGGTGCCGGGATACTCGGTGCCTTCCTTGCGCAGCACGTTGAAGGCTTCGTCGGACAGGATGGCGTGCCATTCGGTGTCGGTCTTGGTGACCTCGAAGGTTTCGGCAGCCTTAGCGGGCCCGCCCATGCGCAACGTTGCCGCCGCGCCGGCCACGGCAGCGAGGGCGGCGCCGCTCAAAAGCAAATCTCGACGGTTCATGACAGAAATCCTCCTGCGGGTTGTTTTGCCAAATTTGGCCGCCACTGGAAAATCAAAAGCCGGTGACGGTTGTCCTGCAAACGAACGCTCCACACCGGCTCCGCGCTTGTTGCGGACGGGATGGAGCGCTCGGTCGTTTGCTCGGCCCACGGGGGCGGGGCCGCGCAATCTGCAGGAGCTTACCGCCTGTTCGTCGGCGGCAGGGGCTTTGTTACATCTTCGGCAGCAGGACCTTGTCGATGACGTGGATGACGCCGTTCGACTGCTCGACGTCGGCGATCGTCACATTGGCGACATTGCCGTTCTCGTCGGTCACGGTGACCTTGCCGCCATCAGCCTTGAGCGACAGCTCGCAGCCGCCGACCGTCTTGACCTTGTGGGTGCCGCCATCGGCCTTGGCCATCGAGGCGACATCGGCGCCCATCGCCTTGGCGCCGATGACATGGCAGGTCAGGATCTTGGTGAGCTTGTCCTTGTTCTCGGGCTTGAGCAGCGACTCGACCGTGCCAGCCGGAAGCGCGGCGAAGGCCTCATTGGTCGGCGCGAACACGGTGAACGGGCCGGCGCCCTGCAGTGTCTCGACCAGGCCGGCAGCCTTGACGGCGGCGACCAGTGTCGTGTGATCCTTCGAATTGACGGCGTTCTCAACGATGTTCTTGTTGGCGTACATGGCGGCGCCGCCAACCATCGGATTCTCGGCATAGGCGATTGTGGCGAGGGCGGAGACGGCAATGGTACCGGCGAGCAAAAGGGTGGCGATTCTACGCATAGTGTTCGAACTCCTCGGGGTTATTGTTTCCTCTTTCGGGAACATGAGGAGATACGGAATAGAACTGCCTGAGTTTCCGCGCGCCGGGAAAAATTTATCCTTTATTTTGTCGCCGAATTATCTCCGGAGATCGAATCCGTAATCTCCAGCAGCGTATCCAAAACGAAAACAGCGGAAGATGTACTTCCGCTGCCTTCATTGTCACGTCATGATCTTACGATCTATCAGATGCCCTTCAGGTCGCCCGCGGCAACGACCGGTCCGGTCGGCTGTCCGGTCGTCGAACCGCCCGTCGGCTCGACGCTGACGGCAAGCACGGCGCCTTGCGCCAGCTTCTGCTGCACTGCCGGGGTAACCGGAATGTGCGTGACCTGGCCGGCGGGAATGACACCCATCGAGACCGGCGCATTCTTGCCTTCGATCATCCACAGTTCGAAGTCCTTGCCGGGGGCGCGTTCGCCCGAAACCAGCGACAGGCCGACATCGCGGCGGGATGCGTCGTAGACGACGAGGTATTTGACATCGCTGCCTTCGGCGGCCAGCGAGGCGACGAGGCGCTCCTGCGGCACGACGACTGGCGACCTGACGTAAGGCACGGCGACATAGAGCACCAGGGCCGCGAGAGCCGCTGCGGTGAGGCCGCGCCAGAAGCTAAGGCTGGACCACAGGCTGCCGCTCGGGGCCGTCCCCGACGCCGCGGTGGAGGAGAACAGCCGGCGATCGATAGCCGGCTTGATCGTGGCCGGCGGCTCTACCTCAGCATAAGCGGCAGCGATCGGCGAGAGGTTCACTTCCCAGGAATCGACGAGACTGGCAAAGCCGGTCTCCGCGTCGATGCGTCCGGAGGCTATCTGGCGCTCATCCGCCGGCAGCACGCCGAGAACGTATTCGGCTGCGAGCAGGTCGTCGCGTCCACGTTCCGGTCCATTTTCTTCTGCCAGGGTCATCTTTCCAGACATTCTCTAAGTTTCAACAGGCTGCGGCGCAGCCATGTCCGCATCGTGTTGAGCGGAACCTTGTGACGTTCCGCGAGCTCGGCGTAACTTTCGCCGTTCAAATAAGCACCCCGAACGGCTTGCGCCCGGTCTTGTTCCAACTCTTCAAGGCACTGATAGATGCGCTCGGATTCACCGCCCGCAACAACCATAGCCTCTGGCCCCGGACCGGGGTCAGCCACGTCGAGCGCGGCATCGATATCGGCAGCGGGCTTGCGTCGCGACCGGATGCGATCAATCGCATGATTGCGTGCTATGGCCACCAGCCAGGAGATTGGGCTTAGATCGGAAACAGCGAAACGGTCCGCCTTCGTCCACACTTTGACGAAGACCTCTTGCAGCGCTTCTTCCGCATCTCCGCGATCCTTCAATACACGAAGGCACACGCCGAAAAGTTTCGCACTGGTTTGCCGGTAAAGCAGATCGAACGCAGTCCGATCCTTCATCGAGGTCCGGACAATCAGGGTGGAGATATCCTGCGGCGTCATACGGACAAGCTAAGCGATCACAATTTATTTGCAAAGGCAGAAATCTTGTTGTCCACGCAAACGATGTCCGCGCCCGATCGCCAGTAATCGCCGGTCGGTGCCAAGGAAATCGGCTGTCGTTAGCCTCCCGCAGAAAGGGGAACAGCAATGTCGGCCGAACAGATGCTGTGGGAGAACGATGCAACCGACTTGGCAGGCTGTGCACAGAGGCGAGATCTCGCCGCCAGACCTTGTCGATGCTGCGATCGCGCGCGCCGAGGCAACCCGATCATTGCGCATCCGCCGCTTGCCTGAGGCGCCATGGACCCGAAGGGGGCCGACGAGCTCATCGAAAACCTGCTCGACAAATTGCATTTGACCCGTCTCTTGGAGATCAGATCCCTGTTTGGGCAATTGATGGACAAGAGCCTGTGGTTCACCACTGGCCGGCGATCCAGAATGTCAGCGGCCAGCCGTCGATCGCGCTGCCGGTCCATGTCACCGATGCTGGCCTGCCGCTCGGCATCCAGGCCGTCGGCCGCCCCGGCGACGAGCAGGACGCTTTTGTCGCTTGCCGCGCAGATGGAGAAGGTTTCCGGCTGGCTGACGCGGCGGGCGCCGCTCAAGGTGCCGGCCTGATCCGGCAGATTTCATCATCGTGATAGCAAAGCTGTTTGCGGCCTGGGCCAATTCCCGCTAAGACGCCGCCGTCCTTACCCACATCCAGGGAACCATGCCGATGACGGAGATCACCGCCACCGCCGAAATGCAGGCCGCCCTGCTCTCGCGGGCCCTGCCCTATATGCAGCGCTACGAGCACAAGACGGTGGTGGTGAAATATGGCGGTCATGCCATGGGCGATATCGAGCTCGGCAAGGCTTTCGCCCGTGACATCGCGCTGCTGAAGCAGTCCGGCGTCAACCCGATCGTCGTCCATGGCGGCGGGCCGCAGATCGGCGCCATGCTGGCCAAGATGGGCATCGAATCCAAGTTCGAAGGCGGGCTGCGCGTTACCGACCAGAAGACGGTCGAGATCGTCGAGATGGTGCTGGCCGGTTCGATCAACAAGGAGATCGTCGCGCTGATCAACGCCGAGGGCGAATGGGCGATCGGCCTGTGCGGCAAGGACGGCAACATGGTGTTCGCCGAAAAGGCGCGCAAGACCATGATCGACCCGGACTCCAACATCGAGCGTGTGCTCGATCTCGGTTTCGTCGGCGAGCCGGTCGAGGTAGACCGCACCCTGCTCGATCTGCTGGCACGCTCGGAAATGATCCCGGTGCTGGCGCCGGTGGCGCCGGGCCGCGACGGCCACACGTACAACATCAATGCCGACACTTTCGCCGGCGCCATTGCAGGCGCCTGCCAGGCGACGCGCCTTTTGTTCCTGACCGACGTGCCCGGCGTGCTCGACAAGAACAAGAAGCTGATCGACGAGCTGACGGTGGCCGAGGCCAGGGCGCTGATCAAGGACGGCACGGTATCGGGCGGCATGATCCCCAAGGTCGAGACCTGCATCGAGGCGATCGAGCGCGGCGTCGAAGGCGTCGTCATCCTCAACGGCAAGACGCCGCATGCGGTGCTTCTGGAACTGTTCACCGAACACGGCGCCGGCACGCTGATCGTGCCCTGAGGTGCAACTTGCTTGGCGGCCAGTCGATCGGCTGGCCAGCCGTTAGGCAGGCTGGGGCAGGCGCGCGATGGCCTTTATCTCGAAGTCGAAGCCGGCTAACCAGTTGACGCCGACCGCCGTCCAATTGGTGTAGGGCGGTTCACCGAACACCTTCAGCCGAACGGCATCGATCACGGGCCATTGCGCTGCCGGATCGGTGTGGAAGGTGGTCACGTCGACTATATCGTCGAACGTGGAGCCCGCTGCTTTCAGTACTGCCGCGAGATTATCGAAGGCAAGCTGGACCTGCTTTTCGAATGCAGGTTCGGGCGACCCGTCCTCGCGGCTGCCGACCTGGCCCGAGACGAACAAAAGATCGCCCGATCGGATTGCAGCAGAATAGCGATTGATCTCGTAGAGAGCCTGCCGGCCGGCAGGAAAGATCGCGTCACGTTTGGTCATTTTCACTCCATTGTCCGGGGCACTCACATACGTCCCGTATGCATGAGGTGGGTACATACGCTGCGTATGTCAATACGCATACGGTACGTATCTATGAATGGCAGCGAGCCTGTCAGGCGCCGGCAGAGATCGCGACAGCCGCTTCGGCCGGCTTGCGCGACGGGCGCATGACGACCATGGATTCCTCATCGGGATCCTGCGGAGCGCCCCAGAACTCAGCCAGCGTCGGACCATCCTTGAGGCGGCGGTCGCGGGCCAGAAAACCCCAGACCTCGTGGAACCACGCGGCGGCCCATTTGCGTGTACCAGCGCATCGTCGCGCCAGTGATAGGTCGGGAACACGCCGCCATAGATCACCAGCGTCGCCGGCTCGAGCGCCTTGACCATGCGGGCGATCGCGAGCGCGGTGGGATGCGCCGAGGTCGAGCCGGAGTGGCCGATCAGGATGCAATCGGGCTGGCCGCTGAGCGCATCGCGCACCAGCGTTTCCAACGGCATCGGCCCGAATTCGGCATCGACCCGCCGGACTTATGGCCGGCGTCGATAAGCGGGCCGCCCAGTGCCAGCAGGCCGAGCGGTGGCAGATGGTCATCGGGCACGCGGCTGCCGATGGCGGTGTGCGGCGGATTGATCAGCACGATGTTCATGACGGACCTTTGAGCGACGGTCCGCATGGCGTAGCCGGCGTTTCAGTTTCGCATTTGGGCTCCGTTCAGCAGTTTGCGTGCAGCTTTTCCGCAGAAATGGCGATGCGTGTCCTACCGCCTGAGGTGGGCGAGCGGCACGTGGCCCGGGCCCTTGATGTTCTGCAGCACCAGCTGGGTGTGAACGTCGCGCACGCCGGCAAGGCGCATCAGGCGGTGCATGACGAAGGCGTTGAGTTCGTCGACCGACGGCACCATGACGTGCAGCAGGAAATCGTGGTCGCCGGTCATCGTCCAGCATGACGACACTTCGTCCATGCGTTGCACGGCGGCGATGAAGGTTTCGGGCGAACCGTCGCTGTGGCTGGTGAGGCGCACCTGGATGAACACCTCGACCATCAGGCCGACGGCGCGGCGGTTGAGCACGGCGGCAAAGCCCTTGATGATGCCGGCCTCCTGCAGCGCCTCGAAGCGGCGGGCGCAAGGCGTCGTCGACAGGCCGATCTCCTGCGCCAGTTCGGACACGGGCTTGCGTCCATCGCGCTGAAGAACATCCAGCATCTTGATCTCGAAATCGTCGAACTGAGGCATTTTCACTCTCTTTCAGCTTCTGCTTGGTGATTTTTACCTCAAATCATGGACCCAAGCCATCATCAAAGCTGAATTGCCTCGCCGGCCGCCGCTAGACTCTGCGGACAGATTCAAGTGTCACGATCAGGGGAGAAGAACCATGACGACGATGAGTGTTGCCGAATATGCCCGCGATTGCGCGGCGCAAGGCCTGCGTGGCGACTATTCAGTGTGCCGTTCCGACTTCACCGTGGCGCAGGGCTACAACTACAGCGCCGACGAACAGGCGGTGTGGCGCACGTTGTGCGACCGGCAGACCAAGCTGACGCAGAAGCTGGCGCACCATTCCTATCTCGATGGGATCGCCGCACTCGGCCTGCTCGACAAGATCCCGGATTTCGGCGCGGTCTCAGACAAGCTGCGCAAGCTGACCGGCTGGGAAATCGTCGCCGTGCCTGGGCTCATCCCGGCCGCGCCCTTCTTCGACCATCTCGCCAACCGGCGCTTTCCGGTGACCAACTGGCTGCGCACCAAGGACGAGCTCGACTACATCGTCGAACCCGACATGTTCCACGACTTCTTCGGCCATGTGCCCATCCTGACACAGCCGGTGTTTGCCGACTTCATGCAGATGTATGGCGAAAAGGCCGAGAACGTGATTGCGCTGGGCGGTGACGAGATGATCACCCGGCTCTACTGGTACACCGCCGAATACGGGCTGATACAGGAGGAGGGCCAGAAGCTGAAAGCTTTCGGCGCCGGGCTGATGTCGTCGTTCACCGAATTGCAGTTCGCCGTCGCGAGCCCGGACGCGCACCGCGTGCCCTTCGACCTCGAAACGGTAATGCGCACCGGTTACGAGATCGACAAGTTCCAGCGCGCTTATTTCGTGCTGCCGTCCTTCGACGTGCTGCGCGATGCGTTCCGGACCGCCGATTTCAAGGCGATTGTTGCCCGTCGCAAGGGGCAGCCGACCCTGGATCCAGCGACGGTTTAGCAAATCCTGAAGGGTTTGCGCGGCACCTATCCCCACCCTTAATCCTCCCCACAAGGGGGAGGGAGATCTCGTTGGCGCTGATTTCCGAGGGTTTCGACACCAAGGCATGGGTAGCGCCGGCAGCAATCCTGTCGCGCCGTTCGCTTTTTTGACAATCAGACGGTAATGACTTCGTCACACCGTGGATGACTTCGTCACACCGTGATTACTTTGGTCAGATGGTCGCCTAGCCGGCAGGCAAGCGCTGTGATCGTCGTCGTTGGATTGCATTCGCCAGAGGTGCAGAATACCGAGGAACCACCGACATAGAGATTATCCATGCCGTGCACCTTGCAGTTGGCGTCGACCACGCTCTTGACGACATCGGTGCCCATGCGCGTGCCGCCCATGTGGTGGTGGCCGGCCAGTTCCTCATCCGTCGGGTAGTCCTCGCCATTGGTCAGCCAGTCCATGATGCGGACGCGGCCGAGGTCCTTCTCGATCAGCGTCGTTCCGAACAACTTGAGCCCCTCGAGGATGGTGCGGCGCTCCAACGGCGACTTCTTCCAGTGCAGCTCGATGCGCGGCACGCCGGCACGGTCGACATCGGTCTTCGACAATTCGATATGGTTCGAGGCCAGCGGCGCCTGTTCCCAGGCGACGTAGAGCTGGGCGGCGCAGCGCAGGTTCTGGCTGAGCTGGTAGGCGACCCATTCGGCGGCCTCGGGCGCGGTGCAGGCAAGGTCGGCAATCAGGCTCTTGACGCCGGCATAGGGCGTCTCGATCAGGCGTATGCCGAAATTCATGATCTGCAGCCGCTCCATGGCGGCGAGCGTCGGCGAGAAGAACGCCTCGTTGACGGCATCGACCTCGAACTCGCTGTAATCGGCCAGGATGGCATTGCCGCCCTCGAAGGTCGGGTGCTCCATCCAGTAGCGGCCAAGTGCCGTGGCGTTCGGTACCACGCCGCCATTCGAGCGCTGGTTCGACCATAGAAGCAGCCGCGAATTCTCCAGCCCGCCGGCGCAGACGATGAAATAATCGGCGCTGAAGGCGCCGGCATCCTTGCCGTTCGACCACAGCCTGGCGCCGGTCACTCGTTTGCCGTCCCCGGCAAGTTCGGTGGCATAGGTGTTGAGCACGAGCGCTATGTTCTTGCTCTTGTCGAGCTCGTCGGAGAATTTCTCGCCAAAGCGCACGGCCGGGCTCTTGATCAGCTGCACCCAGCGTATGTCGTCTGAAATCGGCACATCGGGCTTGAAGTCGGGAAGCTCGAGTATGTCGTGCAGCTCGGACAGATAGGGCTCGATGTCGGTCCGGGCGATTGGCCAGCCGGTGTCCGGCGCCCATGCCTTGGGCTCAAAGTCCTGCTTGTCGAGCACGCGGCACCAGCCGGCCCAGTGGTTCGACGACCCGCCCATGAAGCGCAGCCGGGTGGTGTCGAGATCGAAATATTGATCGCCGACCGTGGAGCCGCGGTAGAAATCCTGCGACTCGTCGCTGAATTCGCGTGCGCCGGCCTCCAGCACCACGACCGGAATGCCGGCGGCGCCGAGCTTTCTGGCAATGGTGGTGCCGGCCGGCCCGGAGCCGAGAATGCAGACCTTGGGCTTGAAATCCGAGGCTCGAAACGCCTCATAGCTGTCGAAGATCATGCCAGGTCGCTCCGCTTCAGGATCCAGCCATTGACCACGACGATCACGTCGGGATCGGCCGGGGGGCGGTCGCTGTCAGGCTGCTTGCGAAAAAGCTGTAGCGCCGGCATCGCAATCAGCGCCTGCACGATGGTGCGGCGCGATATTTTCCTGATGAAGAAACTCATGACACGTCTCTGGATGGGGGCTTCGATCCACGCATGGCGTTCCCTGAACGGCACAGGTACCGGCCAGACATGCCATTCCCGTGCCAAGCCTTGCCTGTAAACGAGTTACAACCCGGTAAACGGCGCAGTTGCGTGGAAACAATGTTGGCGAACCGTTAACAGCCCCACCACCAACACCTAGGCAGCTTCGGAAATGTCCCGGTCGAGGATCGACAAATTGCGGCCGCGGTGCTTGGCCTCGTAGAGCCGGCGGTCGGCGGCGCGCATCAGGTCCGAGACATCGGCATCTTGCGCACAGGTGATGCCGCCGATCGAGACGGTCAGCGGCACCGTGCGCTCGTCGACCGGACGAAAGCGGACCAGCTCGACTTCACGGCGGATGCGCTCGGCCACGCGCCGGGCTTCGGCTTCCGTAGCGCCGACCAGGAAGGCGCCGAACTCCTCACCGCCAATGCGGCCGAGCACGTCGCCGCTGCGGACGCCGCGCTCGATGGCGCTGGCGATCAACACCAGTGCGTCATCGCCGGTCAGATGGCCGAAACTGTCGTTGATCGCCTTGAAATGGTCGGCGTCGATGATCAGCAGCGCGCCGCGATCGGATTTGCGCCGCGAGCCGTCCAACGCGGCAAAGAAGCTCTCGCGGTTGAGCATGCCGGTCATGTCGTCGCGGCTCGCCTTCGCCGACAGGCGCCGATGCGCGGCGGCGAGCTGGGCATGCGCGCGGGCGAGATCGCGATGCGCGTTTTTCAGTCGGTCGCTCTGCCAGAAGGTGCTGGCGCAGGCGATCCAGGCGAGCGCCAGCGGGCACACCGTCGATGTCAGCCAGACAGTGCGGTCGACCGGAAAACCCATGGCGGGAACGATGATCAGCGTCAGCAAAAGCGAGATGGCTACCGAGCCGAATGCGACCGCGGCGGACTTTAAGACTATGCGACTCATCGCTGGCTCCCACTGAACCGTCTCTGTGCCAGCAAGCCCTGAAGGCCACCTTTCCGTGATGGCTAAAATTTGAATGGTGAGCCCATTTTTACAACTCTAGATGCACATAGGTTGTGGATAAGCTCTACATCAGAAAGGGGTTCGAACGGCAGATATTTCATGCCATAAGGACGCCATGACCACGCTGCCCGATCCCGCCCGCTTCGCCCATGTCACCGACTGGGTGTTCGACCTCGACAACACGCTTTATCCGCACCATTCGAATCTGTTTTCGCAGATCGACGTCAAGATGACGGCCTATGTCGGAGAACTGCTCACGCTGCCGCGCGAGGAAGCGCGCAAGCTGCAGAAGGAACTCTATCAGGAATATGGCACGACGCTGAACGGGCTGATGACGCGTCACGGCATCGACCCCGACGACTTTCTCGAAAAGGTGCATGATATCGACTATTCGTGGCTGGTGCCGGATCCGGTGCTGGGCACCGCTATCCGCCAGCTGCCCGGCCGCAAGTTCATCTTCACCAATGGCGACCGCAGGCACGCCGAGCGCACCGCGCGCCAGCTCGGCATACTCGACCATTTCGACGACATTTTCGATATCGTCGCCGCCGGGCTGACGCCGAAGCCGTCGCGGCAGACCTATGAGAAGTTTGCCGAACTGCACGCCGTCACCGGACACAATGCGGTGATGTTCGAGGATCTCGCCCGCAACCTCGAGGTGCCGAAATCACTGGGCATGACCACGGTGCTGGTGGTGCCGCGCAATTTCGAGCCGACCTTTGCCGAGATCTGGGAACGCGATCCGGCCAATGAGGACGACGTCGATTTCGTCACCGACGATCTCGCGACGTTTCTGACGGGGATAGTGGAGGGGGTAGAGGAATTGAGGAGCTGAAGAATTGAAGAACTGGTGAAAGGAGACCGATCCGGACCTCCTTTTCCTCAATTCTTCAGTTCTTCAATTCCCGGTTCCCCTACTCCCCCAACTTGTAGAAGCGGCTGATGATCCCCCAGGCCTCGTCGGCGGTGTCGACAAAGTCGATGATATCCTGGTCGCCGGGCGTGATGGTGCCTTGTTCGGCCAGGAAATCGAGGTCGATCGCGCGCTGCCAGAACGCCTTGCCGAACAGGATCACCGGCACGCGCTCCATGCGGCCGGTCTGGATCAGCGTCAGCGTCTCGAAGAATTCGTCCATGGTACCGAAGCCGCCCGGAAACACCGCGACGGCCTTGGCGCGCATGACGAAATGCATCTTGCGGATGGCGAAATAGTGGAAGTTGAAGCACAGCTCCGGGGTCACATAGGCGTTCGGCGCCTGCTCGTGTGGCAGGACGATGTTGAGGCCGATCGACGGCGCGCCGACATCGTCGGCGCCGCGATTTCCCGCCTCCATCACGCCTGGGCCGCCACCGGTGACGACGACGAATTCGCGGTAGTAGGACGTGGCCGATTGCTGTGAGCAGAGGCGGGCGAATTTGCGCGCCTCCTCGTAGTATTTGCTGTTTTCCTCGAGGTTTTTCTTCTGCGTCTCGTTCTTGGCGGCCCAGGCCTCGCCGCCGGGCTCGGGAATACGCGCGCCGCCGAACAGGATGACCGTCGAGCGGATGCCGCGCTCGGCCAGGATCATTTCGGGCTTCAAGAGCTCAAGCTGCAAGCGCACAGCGCGCAATTCCCGGCGCGTCATGAAGTCGGGATCGTTCCAGGCCAGCCGGTAGGTTTCGGCGCGCGTCTGCGGCGTGTCGGGAACGCTTTTCGAGCGCTCCAGATCCTCGTCCGAATGCGGCAGCGGCGTCCATCCCGCCTTTTCCATAGGAGTCATATGCTTTCTACCCGTCCCAACAGTTCACTTGCGCCGTCCCATGGCGCACGCGCGATTGACCCCCAATACGCCTTAACATAGGGTCCGCGCGACTTTCAAAACAAGGTTAAGGCCGACGGCCTTAACAGCGTGGTAACGGAGCGATTCATGTCGAAGCCTGATCTGGCCAGCCTCGAAAAGACGATCGAGAAGGCCTTCGAGGAGCGCGACACGATTTCGACCGCGACCCGGGGCGAAACGCGCGACGCCATCCAGTCCTCACTCGACCTGCTCGACCGTGGCACCGTGCGCGTTGCCGAGCGCCAGCCCGATGGCAAATGGCATGTCAACCAATGGCTGAAGAAGGCGGTGCTGCTCTCGTTCCGGCTCTATCCGATGGAGATCATCAAGGGCGGCCCCGGCCAGGCGGTCTGGTGGGACAAGGTGGCGTCGAAGTTCGACGGCTGGAGCGCGGTCGATTTCGAGAAGGCAGGCTTCCGCGCCGTGCCGTCTTCGATCGTGCGCCGCTCGGCTTATGTCGCGCCGGGCGCGGTGCTGATGCCGTCCTTCGTCAATGTCGGCGCCTATGTCGATAGCGGCACCATGGTCGACACCTGGGCCTCGGTCGGCTCCTGCGCCCAGATCGGCAAGAATGTGCACCTCTCGGGCGGCGTAGGCATCGGCGGGGTGCTGGAGCCGATGCAGGCCGGCCCAACCATCATCGAGGACAATTGCTTCATCGGCGCGCGCTCCGAAGTGGTCGAGGGCTGCATCGTGCGCGAAGGCTCGGTGCTCGGAATGGGTGTGTTCATCGGCCAGTCGACCAAGATCGTCGACCGCGCCACCGGCGAAGTGTTTTATGGCGAGGTGCCGCCGAATTCGGTCGTCGTCGCCGGCTCGATGCCGGGCAAGGCCTTTCCGAACAACGAGCCGGGCCCTGGCCTCTACTGCGCCGTCATCGTCAAGCGCGTCGATGCCAAGACCCGGTCGAAAACCTCGATCAACGAACTGCTGCGTGATTGATCCTGTCCGAGCAACCAGAGCGCTCCAGATTGCCCAACACACCACCACTTCCCTGGCTTTTCTTCAGCCTCTCAGGGCGCGTCAGCCCAAGTGCCTACGTGCTCGCCGGGCTGCTGCTGGTGCTTGCACAGTTTTTCCCGCTCTACCAGTTGTCGAGACTGGAACCCGGCACCGCAACCAGCCAGAACTGGGCACTTGTGTTCTGGGTCGTTTTGCTGATCTCGACATGGTCGAGCTTTGCGGTAACCGCAAAGCGGTTTCATGATTTCGGCAAGCCGACTTATTACGCGTTGATCTCTCTTATCATCGGCCCCATTCTTCTCATCGTTCTAGCGTGTTTCCGCGGTGACCCCGGTCCGAACCGCTACGGCAAACGCAGCAACGCGCCGGCTGAACCATGAGCGCCGACCGGATATCTCGCCATGCGCTACCGCACGCTTGATCCGAAACTGATCATCGACACCGCCGAGCGGCTGGAAGAGCGCGTCGCCGAGCGTTTTCCCGATGCCGGCCTGCGCGGCGTCGCCGCCGAACTGGTGTCGCTGTCGCGCGACCTGGCCAGGGCGGCGCAGGCGCTCGAAGCGCCGATCTGGTGGCTCCGCGGCGCCATCGTCGCCGCTGTTGCCGCCGGCGCGCTGATCTTCCTGTTCGTCGGCACCATCCTGCCGCTCATCCATATCTCGCAGGCCGACGATGCGGTGCAGTCGGTGCAAGGCATCGAAGCCACGATCAACATGATGATCCTTGCCGTGCTTGGCCTGCTGGCGCTAATCCGCACCGAGGAGCGCATCAAGCGCAAGCGGGTGTTTCGCCAGCTGCATGGGTTGAGATCGCTGATCCATGTCATCGACATGCACCAGCTGACCAAGGATCCGGCAGCATTGTCCGCCAATTTCAGGCCGACCGCGCATTCGCCGGCGCGCATCACCAATGCCGCCGACCTGGCGCGCTACCTCGACTATTGCTCGGAGATGCTGTCGATCACCGGCAAGATCGCGGCGCTGTTTGCGCAGTCGGTCAATGACGATGTGGTCATCGACGGCGTCAACGACGTCGAGAACCTGGCGTCCAACCTGTCGCGCAAGATCTGGCAGAAGATCACGCTGATCGAGAACCACCCGGCGGCGCAGCCCCTGCCGGCGCCAGGCCCGGCGAGCAAAGCGCCGGCTCCGAGGCGCGCACCAAAGCTGTGACGCGGCGGGCCCACGCGCCTGTTTTCGGGCTATGCGGGCCAAGGCCCGAGGCTCGCGGCAAGTAGACTATCCAGTGACGGCTTCCGGCGTCAGCCCGGGTGAGCCGCGCTTTTCCCGCTCGGCCTGCCGCACCAGCGCGGTGACCCGCTTCAGCAGAGGCGCCGGCGTGCCGGCCTTTTCGGCGAGGCTCAGGACGGCCCCCTGCAGGTCACCGATCTCGGTCGGCCGACCACGCTGGAGGTCGTCCCACATCGACGAACGCGCCTGCGGGTCGATGGCGAGCATGCGGCGGGCGACCAGCCGGAACAGCCAGTCCGGCAGCCGGAGCAGTTTCGGCAGCAGGACGGGATGCAAGCCGCCGATTCGTGCCGGCGCGATATGTAACGCCTTCATCGCCGCCAGGGCCTCGTCGATCTGACCGGCCAGGATCCGCCGCCAGCGGCGGTCGGCAAGTTCGCTCGCCAGCGGCAGGCCGGACAAGGCGACAAGCGCGTTGTTGAGGTTGATCAGCAGCTTGCCCCACTGCACGGCCTTCATATCGGCACGCGTTTCCACGCCAAGCCCTTCGACATCGAGAAGGCCGGCAAGCCCGGCCATACCGTCTTCGATCATCACCTTGCCGTCGCTGGCGCGATGCAGGTGAAGCGGCAAATTGCCTATGGCCGACTGGACGACATTGAACGACACCATGCCGGCGAGCACAGTCCGGCCACCGAGCCCGGCGCGTAACCGGTCGGCATTGCCGACGCCGTTCTGCAGGCTGACCACCACGACATCGCTGCGCGCATGTCCGGCAACAAGCGACGCCATCTCCTCGGTAGCGCCGTTCTTGACCGTCACCAGCACCACGTCGGCGCTGGCGAGGGCAGCGGCGGGATCAGTGGTGACGGACTCCGGCCGGATGGATCGGTCGCGACCATCGAGATCGGTGATGCGCAGGCCGCCGTCCAGCAAGACCGTCGCGATGCCTGGCCGCGCCAAAAACACCACCTTGCGTCCGGCCAGCGCCAGGCAGCCGCCGACATAGCAGCCGATGCTGCCGGCGCCGGCAATGACGATGGTCTTTTCGGCGTTGGCCATGCGATTATCTCGTGTTGGCCTGCACTACACGACATGAAAACCATAATGTCGGCGGCAGGACCGGTCATCATCTCTGGCCGTGACAGGCCTTTCGCTTTCGACTATCGCTTTGCCCATGAAACTGCCGACCGATCCCGCCGCCAACCTCGCGACCCTCATACGCTGCGCCTCCGTAACGCCCGCCGAGGGCGGCGCGCTGGCTGCCCTGGAAGGCATGCTGAAGCCGCTCGGCTTTTCCGTCGAACGCCCGGTGTTTTCCGAAGACGGCACCCCCGACATCGAGAACCTCTACGCGCGTCGCTCCGGCAATGGGCCGCATCTGATGTTTGCCGGCCATACCGACGTGGTGCCGGCGGGCGACGAGGCGTCGTGGACGCATCCGCCCTTCGCCGCCGAGATCGCCAAGGGCGAGATGTATGGCCGCGGCGCCGTCGACATGAAGGGCGGCATCGCCTGTTTCATCGCCGCCGTGGCGCGCCATGTCGAGAAAAAGGGTGGTCCGAAAGGCTCGGTCTCGCTGCTGATTACCGGCGACGAGGAGGGGCCGGCGATCAACGGGACGACAAAACTGCTCGACTGGGCGGCGGCCAGGGGCGAGAGATGGGACGCCGCGATCGTTGGCGAGCCGACCAATCCGGACACGCTCGGCGACATGATCAAGATCGGCCGGCGTGGCTCGATGTCGGGCAGTGTCACGGTCAACGGCCGCCAGGGCCATGTCGCCTATCCATTGCTCGCCGACAATCCGGTGCGCGGCCTGATCAGCCTGGTCGACGCCTTGCTGTCGCCCGTCTTCGACAAGGGCACGAAGGATTTTCAGCCGACCAATCTGGAAGTGACCTCGATCGATGTCGGCAACCCGGCGACCAATGTTATTCCGGCCAAGGCGACAGCCACCTTCAACATCCGCTTCAACGACAGATGGACTGCCGAGACGGTGCAGGCCGAGATCCATAACCGCCTCGACCAGGCGGCGAAGCGCAAGAAATACCGGACCGGCAAGACGCCGGTCGACTACGAGCTGATCTGGCGCGACCGGCCGAGCCATGTCTTCCTGACGCGCGACGACAAGCTGATCGAGACGCTGCGCGGGTCGATCAAGGCGACAGTCGGCAAGGAGCCGGCGCTGTCCACCTCGGGCGGAACCTCGGATGCGCGTTTCATCAAGGACTATTGCCCGGTGGTCGAGTTCGGCCTCGTCGGCAAGACCATGCACATGGTCGACGAGCGCGTCGCACTGGCCGACCTCGAGACGCTGACCCAAATCTACCAGCGCTTCATCGATGACTGGTTCGAGCAGGGCTGATCATGCTTTCGGTTGACGAGACCTCTTCATCGCTTAACGGCGCCTGGCGGCTGATGCTCGGAAAGGCCGACGGCTTGCGGCTGCTCGACCTTTCGGCGGACGGCTTCTGGAATTCCTTCTTCGCCATCGTCGTCGCCGCGCCGGCGATGATCGTCGGCTGGGTCGGCACGGCCAACGAGATCGGCGATCCCAATGCGTTCGCCGGCCGGCTGGGCATGTTGATTCGCCTGGCGACCGTCGACCTCGGCTCGTGGCTGCTGCCCCTGGTTGTGCTTGCCCTGGTCGCATCGCGCGCCGGCATCGGCGACCGCTTCGTCCACTATGTCGTCGCCAGCAACTGGGCGTCGGCGATCACTGCCTGGATGCTGCTGCCTTCAGCGCTGATCAGGCTTTTCCTGCCGTCTGGCAACCCGGTTGCCGAATTGGTGTGGCTGGTTCTGGTGGTGCTGTCGCTGGTACTCTCCTGGCGGATGACCAACGCCGCGATCGGCAAGGGCGCGGCTGTCGGCAGCGCCGTGTTCGCAGGCATGTTGGTGGTGTCTCTGGCCGTCTTGTTCGGCCTGGTGGCGCTGCTCGGCATCACTGTGCCGACCGCCGCTCCGGCTTAGAACTTTTCCGGATAGTCTACACCGACGAGAAAAAGCCCGTCGGGCGGCGCCACCTGGCCGCAGGCGGCGCGGTCTTGCGCCGCGAGCGCTGCCTTGAGGTCGGCGCCGGTCCAGCCGCCGTCGCCGACGCGTTTCAGCGAACCGACCATGGAGCGCACTTGGTTGTGCAGGAATGAGCGCGCCGAGGCCCTGACTTCGATCAGGTCGCCCTGGCGGCTTACATCGAGCCGCTCCAGCGTCCGCACCGGACTGTTGGCCTGGCATTGCGTCGAGCGGAAGGTGGTAAAGTCATGTCGGCCGAGCAGGACTTTCGCCGCTTCGTGCATGGCGTTCGCATCGAGCCGCTTCGGCACCCACCAGACCTTGCCCTTTTCCATCGCTGCAGGCGCGCGCCGGTTGAGGATGCGGTAGAGATAGTGCCGTCCGGTGGCCGAGAAACGGGCGTCGAACTCATTGGGGACAACCGTCGCCTGCAGGATGGCGATGCGCGCGCCTGCCGCCTGCAGGTGCGCGTTGACGGCGTCGCGCACCTTGTCGTTTGGCCATGCCTTGGCGAGGTCGACATGCGCCACCTGGGCGGTCGCATGCACCCCGGCGTCGGTGCGGCCGGCGGCGCGTATCCGCACCGCCTCACCGCAGAATTTCTCGATCGCCTGCTCTATCGCCTGCTGCACCGAAGGCTGATCCGCCTGGTGTTGCCAGCCGGCGAAAAGGCTGCCGTCATATTCGATATCGAGACGAAAACGCGGCATACACCCTTCGTTCAGGCGGCGAGTGCGGTAAAGGCCTGGGCGTAGACCAGTTTGCCTTTTTCGGGTGCGTCACCCCAGGCCAGCGCCTGCAGCGCTTCGCCCTGATATTCGCTCTCGAACTTTTCGGCGCGCGCATGGCTGTAGCCGAAGCGGCCGTAATAGGCCGGATCGCCCAACACAACGGCGAGCGTCTCGGCGCCATCCCTGAGGCGGATATGCGCCTCGCGGATCAGCGCACCGCCAATGCCCGAGCCGTGGAACGAAGGTTCCACCGCCAACGGCGCCAGCGCCACGGCTGCGAACTGCTTGCCGCCGTTCTGGACGAACAGCCTGGAAAACAGGATGTGGCCGACCACCTGGCCGTCTTCTTCCGCCACCAGTTCGACAACGGCGTCGCCGCCGGTGACCAGAGCGTCGACCAGCCCGGCCTCCGCCTGCTGGCCGAATGCGTGTTCCTCGACCAGGCGTATGGCCTCGCGGTCCCGCGGCGTCGCGCCGCGTATCGACATCATGCTCATGAGAACTTCATTCCTTTTTCGATCTTGGCCCCGCGCAGAAACTCCTGCGCGGCAGCGGGCTTTCCGCCCGCCCGTTGAACTTCGACCAGCCTGACCGCGCCCGACCCGCAGGCGACCGTCAGCCGGTCATCGAGAATTCCTCCCGACTCGCCCATGCTTTCAGAAAGCGTGCCTTCCAAAAGCGTCGAGCGAAGCAGTTTCAGCCGTTCCGTGCGGCCGCCGATGTCGGCCTCGCACCAGGCGCCGGGAAATGGCGACAGGCCGCGAATGTGATTGTGGACCTCCGCAGCCGGGCGCGTCCAGTCCACACGTGTCTCCGACTTATCGATTTTCCTGGCGTAGGTCACCCCGTCAGCCGCCTGCAAAGTCGATGCCAGGGTATTTGTCTCCAATCGGGACAGCGCTTCCACCATCAGCGTGGCAGCAATATTCATCAAGCGGTCGTGCAGATCGCCGGCCGTCATATCGGGCTCTATGGCGCATTTTTCAACCAGTGCCACCGGACCGGTGTCCAGGCCCTCTTCCATGCGCATCACCATCATGCCGGTCTCGACGTCGCCGGCCATAATGGCGCGCTGGATGGGAGCTGCACCACGCCAACGCGGCAAAAGCGAGGCGTGGCCGTTGAGGCAGCCGAGGCGCGGAGCCTCCAGAATAGCCTTCGGCAACAGCAAACCATACGCGACGACGACCGCGACATCGGCACGCAACGCCTGGAAAGCAGCTTGCTCGGCCTCGCCCTTCAGCGACAGCGGCGTGCGCACTTCGATGCCCAGCCGCTCAGCCTCGCGCTGCACCGGGGACGGTGTCAGCTCCAGCCCGCGGCGGCCCGCGGCTCGCGGCGGCTGGGTGTAGACGGCTGCTATCTCGTGCCCGGCCTCGGCAATCGCGCGCAGCACCGGCACCGAAAACTCCGGCGTGCCCATGAAGATGACGCGAAGCGGCATTTTTCGTCCAGTATCCTGTTCTGCGCGCGGCAGTCCGCTCAAGCGTCTGCTTCAAACGGGTTTACGATCTTGAGGTCAAGCTCTTCGAAGTCCTTAATATTGCGCGTCGCCAGCATAGCGTCGTGCGACAGGCAGATGGCAGCGATCATGGCATCGGAAAGGCTGATCGGCCGGCCGATAGTTTCCCGCATTGCCCGGAGCTTGCCCGCCAGACGGGGAATGGGACCGGCAAATTCGACGACACGTCCCGAAAACTGCTTCGAAACCAGGTGGTCAAGTGCACGGACGTGGCGGTCCGAGCCGGTCTTGTTCAGAAACCTTTCGGCTCCAAAGGACTGCTCCATGACAACAGGACCGCAGAGATAGAGGTCGAGCAGGTCCTGTCTGCGAAACCACTTAGCGACGTTTGGATCGGGCGCGGGCCGGCTCGCTTCCGAGACGACATTGGTATCGAGGATTATCACTCGAAATTCTCAATGGTGCGGCCAAAGTCGCGTTTCCGTTCCGCTTCTATCTCATCCATCATCTGCGCAAATTCGTCGCTGATTGCATTTTCCGAGGCGAAGGCAGCGCGAATCGCATCCCAAGCCGTGAGTCCAGGCTCGGCCTTGCCTTCTTTTTCCGCAACCATGCCTTTTCGCAATAAATCGATCGCCTTGATCGAGAGGCTTTGGCCGCCCTTGCGTGCCGCATGCTCGATTTCACGCTTCAACGGCTCGGGAATATCTCTGATCAACATATCGCCCATCTGAGTCTCCAGTCTGATATCAGTGATATCACGCAAGGAAGCGTCTCTCAATAGGGGCGGGTCGAGACGGGATTTTGTGCGAGTCGCCGAAGCAGGGCCTATCCCACCAGCTTGCCCGGCGCCTTGTCCTTGGCGAGCTTCTTGAACTTCTTGACCACCATGTCGCGCTTCAGCTTCGAGATGTGGTCGATGAACAGCACACCGTTGAGATGGTCGATCTCGTGCTGCAGGCAAGTCGCCATCAGGCCTTCGGCCTCGATCTCCTGCAGCTTGCCGTCGCGGTCGAGATATTTCACGCGCACCGAGGCGGGACGCTCGACCTCGGCGTAATAGTCCGGGATCGACAGGCAGCCTTCCTCGTAGACCGAGCGGGCGTCGGCGCTTTCGAGGATTTCGGGATTGATGAAGACATGCGGCGCCGGCGGCTCGTCTTCCTTGGCGAGGTCGATGACCAGCATGCGCAGCGGCTCGCCGATCTGGATTGCGGCCAAGCCGATGCCCGGCGCATCATACATCGTCGCCAGCATGTCGTCGGCCAGTTTGCGCAAAGGCGCGTCGACGCGTTCGACTGGTTTGGAAACCTGGCGCAGGATGGGATCGGGAAGGATGATGAGCGGCTTGATCGACATGGCGCCTCACCTAAAACGTCGCAGGAGAAGCGTCAACCGGTGCGAATCGGTCTCGTTCACGTTTTGATCTGTGCCAGGTCTGCGAATCGGCTATGCTGGCGGGATGAACGACCTGAGCACCATCCTTTCCGAACCCGTTGCCCGGCTTGGCGCCACGACGATCACGCTCGGCCATGCACTGGCCCTCGGCGCGCTGGTGTTTCTCGGCCTGTTCCTGGCGCTTGTCGTGGCGCTGTGGCGATCGGCCAAGGCGCGCACCATCGCCGCGGCGGAAGCCGCCGACCACGCCCGCGACGCCGGGGCGCGGATGGCCGGCATTTTGCAAAGCCAGGCCGAGATGCAGGGCCGCATGGGCGCCATCGCCGACGTGTTCGGCGCAAGGCAGGCCGAACTCAACCAGTCGATCGGCCAGCGCCTCGACGCCATGACCGGCCGACTCGGCCAAACCATGACCGAACAGACCAAATCGACGCATGAGAGCCTCGCCAAACTGCAGGAACGGCTGGCGGTCATCGACACCGCGCAAGGCAACATTCAGTCGCTGGCCGGCCAGGTCGTGCAATTGCAGGCGATCCTGTCCAACAAGCAGACGCGCGGCGCCTTCGGCCAGTCGCGCATGGAGGCGATCGTCGCCGACGGCCTTCCGATGGGCGCCTACGAGTTCCAGGCAACGCTGTCAAACGGCAGCCGTCCCGACTGCCTGGTCAGGATGCCGAACGGTGCGCCGCAGCTTGCCATCGACGCCAAGTTTCCGCTGGAAGCCTGGAACGCCATCCGCGCCGCCGATGGCGCCGAACAACAGAAGATCGCGGCCCAGGCTTTCCGCCGCGACATCGAAATTCACGTCCGCGATATCTCGGAAAAATACCTGATCCAGGGCGAGACGCAGGACACCGCCTTCATGTTCGTGCCGTCGGAATCGGTGTTCGCCGAAATCCACGAGAATTTCGACGCCGTGGTCCAGAAGGCGCACCGGGCGCGTGTCATCATCGTCTCACCGTCGCTTTTGATGCTGTCGATCCAGGTCATCCAGGCCATCCTCAAGGACGCCCGCATGCGCGAACAGGCGCATCTGATCCAGGGCGAGGTGATCCGGCTGATGGAGGACGTCGCGCGTGTCGACGAACGCGTGCGCCGGCTGCAGACGCATTTTGGCCAGTCGGCCAAGGATATCGACGAGATACTGGTGTCGACCTCGAAGGTGACCAAGCGCGGCCAAAAGATCGAAGCGCTGGAGTTTGGCGAAAGCGAAGCCGAAGTGCGCGGTGGCGGACCCGCCAAGGCCGAAGCCGGGGTGCGGGTGGCGGATTCCAAGACGGGGCAGCTCAGGCTACGTGTCGTCGAAGGCGACGATTAAAGTCTTTGTTTTGATGCATGTCGTTGTCCCAGAACCGCGGCACACTTCTGGGCGCCATGCATTAGACCGTAGCCACGATCACGTGCGCCTGGATCTTGGCCGCAACCTCGCGGCTGCCGTGTCTGGCTGCAATCACGGACGCGGCGTGATCGGTTGCGGCTTCCAATTTTCCTCGGGCCTCGATTTCATTGCGAAGCGGAGTTCCCTGGCAATAGGCAACCGCCGGAAGGCGCGGCGAGGGGGCACGGCTTTGTTCGGCCCTCGTCTCGATCACCACGCGGGAGAAACCTGCGGCTTCCAACTCGCCGCGGATCAATGCAGTGTCATTGTAGCCGTGCGGCGTGCGGGCGAGAAAGCGGGGCGGATCGTTCGGAAAAATCTCCGCAAGAGCATTCGTCACATCATTGGCGAATACATTCTCTTCGATGCGATCCCACACGTTGAACAGGAAATGGCCGCCGGTCTTCAGAACCCGCTTTGCTTCGCGATAGCCGGCGGCTCGGTCGGGAAAGAACATCGCGCCGAACTGACAGCAAACGAGATCGAAAGCCGCATCTTCGAACGGCAGCGCCAGAGCATCCGCCTGACGCCATTGTATACGACTGTCGGGAGCTTGTCGCGAGGCCGCGTAGTCGAGCATAGGCTGGTTGAGGTCGGTCACGACATAGCTTGCGCCGGGAGACAGTTTTGGCGCCAATGCGCGGGTGACAACGCCGGTGCCGGCGGCGACTTCCAGGACGGCGCCGGGCGACAAGGACGCTGCCCGTCGTGCCAAATCCGCGGCGAACGGCTCGAAGATCAACGGCACCATGTAGCGGTCGTAGTTTTCCGGAATCGAGCCGGCAAACACTTTGTCCGTTTCCGACATTGCTATCCCCCGCCATCCGTTTGATGGCGAGCCTAGCACATTATTGGCTGGTTTGGGCCGCGTTTAACCGGGGGGCAGGTGCTACTGCGCCTCTACGATGCTTACGCCCTCGAATTCCGGAAGCCAGTGCAGGGCCGATCGGTGCCATTTCTGTTGGGTCGGAACGAGATCCTCGCGTTGCCGCGCGGTCCCCGCCCTGATCCCATAGACCTTCGGCCCGTCGCCAACCGACGTTGCGTAAAGATGCGAACCGCAGTCGCCGCAGAACGCCTGGGCACGCTTGGCGCCGCTCGATCCCGTCTTGATATAAACCTTCGGTGTGCCCTTTGTGATCCTATAATGATCCTCAGGCGCGGGAACAGTGACACGAAAGGCGGTACCGGTCAGTTGCTGGCAGTCGGTGCAATGACAGATAGAGGTCTTTTCCGGGTCGACGTCTGCTTCATAAGTTATGGCGCCGCAATGGCACCCACCATCGATTTTCATGGTTGATTCTCCGAAATCCGTCGGGTGATCTTAGCGGGACCAGGCGATGGGGCCAACGGTGCACTGCTGGTCCAGAACTAGTCCGACGCCGCCTCGACCTGCTTGCGCCGGTGCTCCCACGTTCCGGTCGTCTGCGGCTTGACGAACAGCCTGGTGATCTCCGGCATTTCTTTTTTCAAGAGCGCCTCGATGCGCTCGACACAGGCTTCGATCTCAGGCGCCGTCAGATGGTCCTCGAATTCGATGCTCAGCCCAGCGACGATCTGTTGCGGGCCGAGATGGACGGTGAGAACGCCGTTGGCCCGCTGCACCGCCGGATCCTGCTGGGCGATGGCCAGCACCTTGGCCTGCACTTCCGCCGAGGCCGGCTCACCGATGAGCAATCCCTTGCTTTCGCGCGCCAGAAAGATGGCGGTGGCGCCGAGGATCATCGCGATGCCGATCGAGGCGACGCCGTCGAGTTCGGGCATGTCGAGGAGTTCGGCCGCCAATATGCCGGCGAAGGCGACGAACAGACCGAGCAGGGCGGCGCTGTCCTCGAACAGGATCGTGTAGACGCTCGGATCCTTGCTCGATTGCACGGCCTGCAGCCAGCCTTGCTTGCCCTTCTGCTGGCGGAACTCCTTCAGCGCCACGTACCAGGAGCTGCCCTCGAACAGCATCGAGAGGCCAAGCACGATGTAGTTGATCTTGGGATTGGCGACCGGCTCAGGCGCCATGATGTGGACGACGCCTTCATAGAAGGACACGCCAGCGCCAAGCGCAAAGACGAGCAGGGCGACAATGAAGCTCCAGAAATACAGCTCGCGGCCATGGCCGAGCGGATGCGTGCGGTCCGGCGGACGGGCGGCGCGGTGCATGCCGTAGAGCAGCAGCCCGCCATTGCCGGTATCCACCAGCGAGTGCACGCCTTCCGACAGCATCGCCGAGCTGCCGGTGAAGAAGGCGGCGACGAATTTGGTCACAGCAATAGCTAAATTACCGGCGAGCGCCGCGTAGATGACCGTCTTCGACCCGCCATGCGCTGCCATGCTGTCCCTCCAAGGCGCCCAATGTAACGGCCTGCCGCCGAGCTCCACAGGCATCACAACGCACGAATCGCCTGGTCGTTCAGGTTGAAGGCCAGCTTGCGGAAAGACGCCCCTATTCGATGATCTCGTCCGTCCACACCTTGAAACCAGCCAGCGTGCCCGGTCCGAAGATGTGGGTCAGCGGCACGTCGGCGGCGTCGCGACCCGACGCGATCAGGATGCGGCCGATGCGTGGCGAATTGTTGCGCGGGTCAAAGACATGCCAGCGGCCACCGAGATAGACCTCCATCCAGGCTGCGAAATCCATGCTCGCCCAAGGTTTGGGCAGGCCGATGTCGCTGATGTAGCCGGTGCAGTAGCGGGTCGGGATGTTTAGCGCACGGCAAAAGGTGACGGCGAGGTGGGCAAAGTCACGGCAGACGCCGCTTTGCTCGCGATAGGCTTCGGCCGCGGTGCGCGTCGGTCGGGCATTGCCGTAGCTGAAGACGATGTGGTTGTGGACGAAATCACAGACCGCCTGGACGCGGGCAATACCGAGCGGAGTGTGCCCGAACAGCCGCCAGGCTTCGCTGGCCAGCAGATCGCTCTCGCAAAAGCGGCTGGGCAACAGGAACAGCAATGTGTCCGACGGCAGGTCGCGCACCTCATGCTGCCAGGCCATCAGGTCGCCCATCTCGAAGGTACCGGGGTCGCGGATTACCGAATCGGTGCCGAAGGTGAAGCGTCCGGGCGGGGCGACGAAACGGTTGCACCAATTGCCGAAACTGTCGCGGTAGCTCTGGATCGGCACCGGCGGGTTGGAGGTCAGGAAATCCGGGCGCTCGAGATCGGAGGCCCTGGAGTAGTGGACGTTGAGCATCGCGATCAGCGGCGTTTCCTGCGGAAAATCGAAACTCATCTCGCTGCCGATGCGGATTCGCATTGTCGTCCTGACCGCACTGCCTGATCATCGCCGGGCGAAGGCATGGCCGATGCTGCAGTGCGAAGGCAACCATGGCACGGACCGGAATGGTTTACGAGCAAATTAGAAACCGGTTGAAAGCGGCCCGACGGCGCCGGCGACAGACGCAGCCCTCTTGCAGTCCGGCGTTTCTCTTGTTTCACTTGGCCTCCCAGCAACTGGAGGAACGAATCATGGCTAAAGGTGCGATGAAGGCGGGCAAGGAAGCTCGGAAGCCGAAAAAAGACGCCAAGAAGCCCGCAGCGGCTCCGGCACTCAAGGCGCCGCCCGTCAAGGCGATGAGGCTCAAGGAAAAGTAAGCCCGCCTCGGAAGATCTTGGACGGTTGAAATCCGGACAAACCGTTTCGGCGCAGATTTTGACACCGGCGGCATGAACGATGCGGCCGGTGTTTTTGTTGATCGCACCGGCGCAGCCGCTTGTGTCGAAGCGGCGAGGACGACCTCGCGCCTTCCCATAAATCGGCCGGGACGGCCCGCCATGCTCATGGAATGGAGTGCATCCCGATGTCGTGGATTTTTCTGTTTTTCGCCGGCCTGTTCGAAATCGGCTGGGCGATCGGCCTCAAATACACCGACGGCTTCTCGAAGCCGCTGCCGACGGTGCTCACTGTCGCCTCGATGATCATCAGCCTCGGGTTGCTCGGCCTGGCGCTCAAGACGCTGCCTGTCGGGACGGCCTATGCGGTGTGGACCGGCATCGGCACGGTCGGCACGGCGCTTCTTGGCATCTGGCTGCTGGGCGAGCCTGCGACGGCCATCCGGCTCGCCTGCATTGCGCTCATCGTCTGCGGCATTATGGGGCTGAAGCTCGCCGCCTGAGCAAAGCAACCAAGGAAATCGACGCACAAACACATTCAGGGCCGCTGGAAGGCGACCCTGAATGTCCGATCGTTTCGATCGAAGCGTTAGCGGGCGGAGAAGCCCGGAGGCGTCCTGCCGGTACGCTGCTTGCGCGCCGCATAGCGTGCGTCGCGCTTGGCCTTGCGTTCGGCTTCGTCGGCCAGCAAACGGGCGATGCGCTCGTTTTCTTCGGCTTCCTTGATCTTCGCTTCAGCCTGCGCTGCCTCTTCGGCCGCAATACGCGCCGCTTCGGCTGCTGCCTCGCGCTCGGCCTTCTCGACCGCCTCGCGTGCCAGCTTTTCCTGCTTCAGCCTGGCCTTTTCGGCCTCGCGTATTTCGCGAGCCTCAAGAATCGCCTTGCGTTCGGCCTGTTTGGCCAGAACCGCAGGATCATCAGCCGCCGGCTTCGACTTGAAGCGCTCCAGAAGCGCCTTCTTTGCCTCGTTCGCGGCATTGCGCCGCTCGAAAATGTCTTTTTCCCTGTAGATAGCCAAGTCCACTTCCCTGAAGTCAATTCGCGACGCTTACATACGCGCGAAAACCGAGAGTTCAAGCGCCAAAACGGTATGCCAGCCATGAAAGTTTAGGCTGTTGCAGCCGGGAGACGCGTTTTCCCTGAAACAAAGCCGGCCGAAAAACCGACATGCACTGTTCACTATCCGCCCCTCTGGCGGCCGGGGCGGCTCGCCGCTACCTCTAGCGGCAAATCAGAACATTTGGATGACATGCCATGGAACTCGGTCTCTACACTTTCGCCGACGTCAGCCCGGAGCCCGGCCCCGGCGCGATCGGCCCGCATCAGCGGCTGCGCAATCTGATCGAGGAGGTCGAGCTGGCTGACCAGGTTGGCCTCGACGTCTTTGGTCTGGGCGAACATCACCGCCCCGACTATGCCGCGTCCGCGCCGGTGGTGGCGCTGGCCGCTGCCGCCGAACGCACCAAGCGCATCAAGCTGACCAGCGCGGTCACCGTGCTGTCCTCCGACGATCCGGTTCGCGTCTTCCAGCAGTTCGCAACGCTCGACCTTTTGTCGGGCGGCCGGGCCGAGATCATGGCCGGGCGCGGCTCGTTCATCGAATCCTTCCCGCTGTTCGGCTACAATCTCGAGGACTATGACGAGCTGTTCGCCGAAAAGCTCGATTTGCTGCTGGCCATACGCGACAGCGTCAAAGTTACCTGGTCCGGCAATCTGCGCGCGCCGATCAACGACCGCGGCGTCTATCCGCGGCCGCTGCAGGACAAATTGCCGATCTGGATCGCAATAGGTGGAACGCCGCAATCTGCGGCGCGCGCGGGCGTGCTCGGCCTGCCGCTGGCGCTGGCCATCATCGGCGGTGAGCCGGCGCGGTTTGCACCGCTGTTCGACATTTATCGCGATGCCGCCAGGCGGGCCGGTACCGACCCCTCGGGCCTTGCCACCAGCATCAATGTGCACGGCTTCATCGCCGGGACCACTGAACAGGCGGCCGACGATTTCTACGGCCCGCAGGCCGAAGTGATGAACCGCATCGGCCGCGAGCGCGGCTGGGGCCCGACCTCGCGGGCGCATTTCGATCAGTCGCGTGGTCCGAACGGCGCGCTGTTTGTCGGTAATCCGGAGCAGGTGGCGGAAAAGATCGTCGCCCAGCACAAGATCTTCAACAATGACCGCTTTCTGCTGCAGATGGCGATCGGCGCCATGCCGCACGCCAAGATCATGAAGGCGATCGAACTCTACGGCACCAAGGTGGCGCCGATCGTGCGCAAGGAGACCGCCAAGCCCGGCGTCGCCGTCGCAGCGCCAGCCGCCTGAGCGACGGGCGGCCCGGATTGAGGGCCTTGCCGGCTAACGGAACCTTGGGCTTGCAGAGGCGTTTCCGTCAGGGGAATGCACCAATTGCGGTGCGCCGCTGAGGGAAAATCATGAAAGCCGAACCCGCCGCTTTGGGTGCTGGCCTTGCCGAGACCGAAGAGGCGAGAGTTGTGGCGCGTGCCGACACGCATCTGATGCGTTCGCTGCTCATCGGGATCTTCCTGTTCATGGCCATCTACGCGCTGTATTTTGCGCGTGCTTTCTTCATGCCGGTCATTCTCGCCTTCCTGCTGACGCTGACGCTGACACCGATCGTGCGCTTCCTGCGCAAGCGCGGCATTCCGGAAGTGATTTCGGCGACAATGTTGGTCGTGCTGTCGATCTGCCTCTTCGGCGTTGCCGGGTATCTGCTCAGCGGCCCGGTCATCGACCTTCTCAACAACACCTCGTCGATCGGCCAACAACTCACCGAGCGGCTGGCGCAATTGCGGCGTCCGCTCGAGAGGATCATGCAGATCTCGCATCAGATCGAACAGATGACGGAGACCTCGCAGGAGCCGGGCATCCAGAAGGTGGCGATGGCACAGTCCGGCGTCCTGTCGGCCGCCGCCAGCAACGTCCTGTCGGCGGGGACAAGCCTGACCATCATCTTTGTGCTGTCGCTGTTCCTGCTGGCGTCGGGCACGATGTTCTATGAGAAGATCATCCAGTCCTTCGCCAGCCTCAGCGAGAAGAAGCGGGCCTTGCGCGTCGTCTATGACGTCGAGCGCGAAATCTCGCATTATCTGCTCACCGTCACCGTCATCAATGCCGGTCTCGGCGCGGTTATCGGCCTTGGCCTGTGGGCGCTCGGCATGCCCAACCCGCTGGTCTGGGGAACGATGGCGGCGCTGCTCAACTTCCTGCCCTATGTCGGCGCGCTGATTACCATCGTGCTGGTCAGCGTCATTGCGATGATCAGCTTCGACTCGATTACCTACGCCCTCTTGGCGCCGGGCTTCGTGCTTTTGTGCGACATCGCCGAAGGCCAGTTCGTTACACCGATGGTTGTCGGCCGACGCCTCGAGATCAACGCCGTGGCGATCTTCATCGCCATCGCCTTCTGGTCCTGGCTTTGGGGCTTTGTCGGCGCGCTGATGGCGGTGCCGCTGCTGGTCGTCGTCAAGGTGTTCTGCGATCATTTCGATGGCCTCAGCCATGTCGGCAATTTTCTCGCCGCACAGCAGACCGCCGTGGTGGAGGAGGAAGCGGCCGAAGAGAACGGAAAGGCCGCAGCATAAGCTTGCCGCGCCTGTCCGTCATCGCGCATTTGTTGTCTTCAGGCGGAGTGCCTATATCGAGCCGGTCAAGCCGGACCCTGCGATGAACGATGCCTCCTTCGACCTCGATTCCTATTTCGACCGCATTGGCTATCGCGGTCCGATCGATGCGTCGCTCTACAAGCTGAGCGCGCTGCATCGCCAGCGTCCGCAGGCGATCCCGTTCGAGAATATGGACCCGTTGCTTGGCACCAGCTCGACATCGTCATTCCCGACCGCGCCTTCGAAACCAGGGTCAGGCAGTTGAACATCGTAAAGGCTTGAGGCCCATGACCGCACTTTCCGTTCTCGACCTGTCGCCGATCGTCGAAGGCAGCGACGCCTCGCAATCGCTGGCAAATTCGCTCGACCTGGCCCGCCATGCCGAGCGGCTCGGCTACAGGCGCTATTGGCTGGCCGAGCACCACAACATGCCGGGCATCGCCAGCGCGGCGACCGCCGTGGTCATCGCCCATGTCGCCGGCGGCACCAAGACGATCCGCGTCGGCGCCGGTGGCATCATGCTGCCCAACCATGCGCCGCTGGTGATTGCCGAGCAGTTCGGCACGCTGGCGGCACTGCACCCCGGCCGCATCGACCTCGGCCTCGGCCGCGCGCCCGGCACCGATATGGGAACAGCGCGCGCGCTGCGCCGCAATCTCGAGGCGTCAGACAATTTCCCCCAGGATGTCGTCGAGCTGATGGGCTATTTCCAGCCGGCCGCGGAAGGCCAGCGTATCCACGCCGTGCCCGGCGAAGGCCAGAAGGTGCCGGTCTGGATCCTCGGTTCCAGCCTCTATGGCGCGCAGCTCGCCGCCATGCTCGGCCTGCCCTATGCGTTTGCCTCGCATTTCGCGCCGGCCGAACTCGACCATGCGCTGGAGATCTACCGTTCGCGCTTCCAGCCTTCGGAACAGCTGGACAAGCCCTATGTCATGCTCGGCCTCAACGTTTTCGCCGCACCGACCGATGGAGAGGCCAAACTGCTGTTCACCTCGTTGCAGCAGGCCTTCGTCAATCTGCGCACCGGGCGGGCCGGCCGCCTGCCGCCGCCGGTCGAGGGCTATGACCAGACGCTCGAGCCGATGGCAAAAACCATGATTTCGCAGGCGCTGTCCTGCGCCGTCGTCGGCTCTCCCGAAACGGTCCGGCAAGGCATAGACGCGTTCGTGCGCCGCACCGGCGCAGACGAGCTGATGGTGACCGCGCAGATCTTCGACCATGCGGCACGCGTGCGCTCGTTCGAAATCCTGGCCGAGGCGCATAAATCGCTGTCGCAGGCCGCGTGACGCTTTTGCCTGTGTCTGCTGTGGGCAGGCGCCTTCCTCAGCCAGGAGCCGCCTCTCTCACGCATAGGTGACGTTTTCTTGTGGTTTCGAAGCCCTGACTGGGCGCTTCGCCGGGGGATCGCGCAGATCCTGGGGGTTTGAGCGCGGTTTGAGCACATCCGGGCCGCCGGGCGGCTGTTCAAAGGCGCCAAGCGCGGCGCGGTGGATGCCATGCGCAGAATGCTTGCGCCCGATGCCGCCTGTTCTTATATACGCGCCAAGCCGCCCAGTGCCGGAATGCCGGTTGCCGGAGCGGAATTTCTTGTGAACAGGGGCTTTCGTCGGAACGCCTTACGGGTCCTGAGAGCCTGCTTAGCGGAGAGACTAGAAAAATGGCAAAAGTAATCGGTATCGATCTCGGCACCACCAACTCCTGCATCGCCATCATGGATGGCAAGGAGCCCAAGGTCATTGAAAATGCGGAAGGCGCGCGCACGACGCCTTCCATCGTCGCCATCTCGGGCGACGGCGAACGTCTCGTCGGCCAGCCGGCCAAGCGCCAGGCGGTCACCAATCCTGAAAACACCATCTTCGCGGTCAAGCGCCTGATCGGCCGCCGCTATGACGACCCGGTGACGGAGAAGGACAAGAAGCTTGTCCCCTACAAGATCGTCAAGGGCGACAATGGCGATGCCTGGGTCGAGGCCGGCGGCAAGAAGCAGTCGCCCAGCCAAATCTCGGCCATGATCCTGCAGAAGATGAAGGAAACGGCGGAGGCCTATCTCGGCGAGAAGGTCGAGAAGGCGGTCATCACCGTTCCGGCCTATTTCAATGACGCCCAGCGCCAGGCCACCAAGGACGCCGGCAAGATCGCCGGCCTTGAGGTGCTGCGCATCATCAACGAGCCGACGGCTGCAGCACTTGCCTACGGCCTCGACAAGAAGGATGGCAAGACCATTGCCGTCTATGACCTTGGCGGCGGCACGTTCGACATTTCGGTGCTCGAAATCGGCGACGGCGTGTTCGAAGTGAAGTCGACCAATGGCGACACCTTCCTCGGCGGCGAGGATTTCGACATGCGTCTCGTCGAATACCTGGCGGCCGAGTTCAAGAAGGAACAGGGCATCGACCTGAAGAACGACAAGCTTGCGCTGCAGCGCCTCAAGGAGGCGGCTGAAAAGGCCAAGATCGAGCTGTCGTCGACGACGCAGACCGAAATCAACCTGCCCTTCATCACCGCCGACGCGACCGGCCCCAAGCACCTGACGCTGAAGCTGACCCGCGCCAAGTTCGAGCAGCTGGTCGACGATCTCGTCCAGCGCACCATCGAGCCCTGCAAGGCGGCGCTCAAGGATGCCGGGCTGAAGGCTGGCGAGATCGACGAAGTGGTCCTGGTCGGCGGCATGACCCGCATGCCCAAGATCCAGGAGATCGTGAAGCAGTTCTTCGGCAAGGAGCCGCACAAGGGCGTCAACCCGGATGAAGTCGTCGCTTTGGGCGCCGCCATCCAGGCCGGCGTGCTGCAGGGCGACGTGAAGGACGTGCTGCTGCTCGACGTGACGCCGCTGTCGCTCGGCATCGAGACGCTGGGTGGCGTGTTCACCCGCCTGATCGAACGCAACACGACGATCCCGACCAAGAAGAGCCAGGTGTTCTCGACCGCTGAAGACAGTCAGTCGGCCGTGACCATCCGCGTCTTCCAGGGCGAGCGTGAAATGGCCGCCGACAACAAGGCGCTCGGCCAGTTCGACCTGGTCGGCATTCCGCCGGCGCCGCGCGGCGTGCCGCAGATCGAGGTCACTTTCGACATCGACGCCAACGGCATCGTCAACGTTTCGGCCAAGGACAAGGGCACCGGCAAGGAGCACCAGATCCGCATCCAGGCCTCTGGTGGCCTTTCGGACGCCGACATCGAGAAGATGGTCAAGGACGCCGAAGCCAATGCCGAGACCGACAAGCAGCGGCGTGCTTTGGTCGAGGCCCGCAACCAGGCCGAGGCGCTGGTGCACTCCTCCGAGAAGTCGCTGAAGGAATATGGCGACAAGGTTTCGGAAACCGAGCGCACGGCGATATCGGAGGCTATCACGGCGCTGAAGGCTGCTGCCGAAGGCGACGATGCCGCCGACATCGAGGCCAAGTCGCAGACGCTTGCCGAAGCATCCATGAAGCTCGGCCAGGCCATGTACGAAGCTTCGCAGAAGGAAGCGGCGGAAGCCGACGCCAAGGCGGACGCGGCCAAGGATAGCGATGTGGTCGACGCCGATTTCGAGGAAATCGACGAAAACGACGAGAAGAAGAAGTCGGCCTGACCGGTTGACGGCAAATAAAGCGGAAAGCCCGGCGCAAAGCCGGGCTTTTTTGCAACCCTCGCTGAAAAAGTGCGGGCCTTGCCGAAAAAGTCACTGAAAAACACAGGCACAAGCGCGCCGGCCCTAGCATCCGGGCAGCACCGCTCCTAAATCGAGACAACGTGCCGGCAAACGACGCAACATGCATCAAGACGTTGAGCATCCGGACTGCGGGAAAAGATGAAAGCTGATTTCTACGAGACGCTGGGCGTGCAAAAAGGCGCCGACGAGAAGGAGCTCAAGAGTGCTTTCCGCAAGCTTGCCATGCAGTTCCATCCCGACCGCAATCCCGGCGATCACTCCTGCGAGCACAAGTTCAAGGAAATCAACGAAGCCTACGAAACGCTGAAGGACCCGCAGAAGCGCGCGGCCTATGACCGTTTCGGTCACGCCGCCTTCGAGCAGGGCGGCATGAATGGCGGCGCGCAAGGTTTTGGCGCCGGCGGCTTCGCCGACATTTTCGAAGATATTTTCGGCGACATGATGGGCGGGCGCCAGCGCCGCTCGTCGGGCGGCCGCGAACGCGGCGCCGATTTGCGCTACAATATGGAAATCACGCTGGAAGAAGCGTTTGCCGGCAAGACCGCGCAAATCCGCGTGCCGGCCTCGATCTCATGCACGGAATGCTCCGGGACCGGCGCCAAGCCCGGCACCCAGCCGGTGACCTGCTCGATGTGCCATGGCCACGGCAAGGTACGAGCGACGCAAGGCTTCTTCTCGATCGAGCGTACCTGCCCGCAATGCCAAGGCCGCGGCCAGACGATCAAGGACCCGTGCCCGAAATGCGCCGGCCAGGGCCGCGTCACCGAGGAACGCTCGCTGTCGGTCAATATCCCGGCCGGCATCGAGGACGGCACCCGCATCCGGCTTGCCAATGAGGGCGAGGCGGGCCTGCGCGGCGGCCCATCGGGCGACCTCTATATTTTCCTGGCGGTGAAGCCGCATGAATTCTTCCAGCGCGACGGCGCCGATCTCTACTGCAAGGTGCCGATATCGATGACGACGGCCGCCCTTGGCGGCTCGTTCGAGGTGACTACGCTGGACGGCAGTCAGACCAAGGTGAAAGTGACCGAAGGCACGCAGAACGGCCGCCAGTTCCGCCTCAAGGGCAAGGGCATGCCGGTGCTGCGTCAGCCCAATGTCGGCGACCTCTATATCCAGACCGCGGTCGAAACGCCGCAAAACCTGTCGCGCCGCCAGCGCGAGCTGCTGGAAGAGTTCGAGCAGCTGTCGTCGAAGGACAATTCGCCCCAGTCGAGCGGCTTTTTCGCCCGCATGAAGGACTTTTTTGAATCCTTCGGCGAGCACTGAACCCAAACTAAGGCCGCCACGCTTCCCGAACGTCATCAACATCTTATGCCAGATCGCGCCTTGCCTTGGACCTGTTAGCTGCTAAGTAGCGTTCGGGGAGTGTTGAGGAGAACTTGCATGGCACGTGGTCCGGGATTGCGGAAGGCGCTGGCGGAAAAGTTCGACGACGAACTCAAATTCTTCAAAGGCTGGATCGACAAGCCGAAGTCGGTCGGTTCGATCGTGCCGACAAGCTCCGTCACCGCCCGCAAGATGGCTTCCATCGTCAATCCGAAGTCCGGCCTGCCGGTGCTTGAAGTCGGCCCCGGCACAGGCGTCATCACGCGTGCAATCCTCGCCCAGGGCGTTAAGCCCGAAAACCTCTACGCGGTCGAATATTCCACCGATTTCGTGCGCCATCTGCGCCAGCTCTATCCCGGCGTCAACGTCATCGAGGGCGATGCCTTCAATCTCAACGCCACGCTTGGCGAGAAGAGCGGTATGGTTTTCGATTCCGTCGTCTCCGGCGTGCCGCTGCTCAATTTCCCGGTCGCACAGCGGATCGCCTATATTGAAAGCCTGCTAGACCGCATCCCGGTTGGACGGCCGATCGTACAGCTGACCTATGGGCCGTTGTCGCCGATCCCGCCCGGCCGCGGCAATTACACGGTCAAGCATTTCGACTTCATCTTCCGCAACATCCCGCCGACGCAGCTGTGGATCTACCGGCGCGAAGCGCATTAGCTTGGTATCGAGAGCCGAAGAAGTCTCTGGCGCCTTGTAGAGGATCGACGTCTCCCGAAGGAAGCTCGATTGAGGGTCGATCCACATCCTTGACTGTTATCCGCCTCGCAAACTCGTGGCGACCTCTCTGATCGCCGCGCACATGGCCCGCACGGCCGTTGCTTCGGCGCTGCTGGAGAACAGAAGCAGCAGAGGCCGACGCGCACGCGGCTCAAGAGGACGCCTCGCGACGGTTCGCTGCCAATCGGCCGGAAACGCCAGGCCTGGCGCAACCGACAAACCGCGCCCGGCCCCAACCAGAGCAAGCAGCGCCGCCATATCGCTCGCCGACAGGATGACAACTGGCGCAACGCCAAAATCCTGGAACAATTCGGCAAGCATTGGTCCGCAGCCGCCGCTCGACATGATGAATGGCTGGCCGTCGAGAGCGCGGATCGGAAATGACCCGCCTTGGACTGAGTTCTTTTGCGGTGACGCCACAAAGAGTTCGTCGTCGACAAGTTCCTCGGCTTGGCAATTGCCGGCGATGTAGGACAGTCCAATATCGGCGGCACCGCGATCGACCCACTCCGCCACCTCGGTATCCGTGCCCAAGAGCAGTTCGACAGCAAGCTCCGGGTGCCGGACGGAAGTAATGTTCAACGCATATGGAGCAATCTTTACCGAGGCGCTGCTGACCAGCGCGAGCCGTACTCTGCCTTTGATGGAGTGTTCCCGTAGGCCGGCAAGACGGCCTAAAGCATGCAAAGCGGCGCGCGCCGCATCCAAAGCCGCCTCGCCGGTTGCGGTGAAAGCGACACCGCGCCGATCACGTATGACGAGGGGCGCGCCAACGATCTCCTCCAGCGCCTTCATTGCATGGCTTATGGCCGATTGAGAAAGACAGAGCCGCTCGGCGGTTTTCGTGAAGCTGCGCGTCTCGCTGAGCGATGTCAGGACGCGCACCATTGTGATGTTGATATTAGCTTTGTTCATGGCTGCCGAAATATCTTTCATTTCGCTCATATTAGAGAGCGCTGTAGGTTTGTGAAGATGAGGGAAACGACCCTCGAAATCGCGGCGAGCGGCTTCCTGGCCTCTCTGGCATGCAGGCGTGCGGTACGACGAGCCTGAAATTGGAGCTTCGCATGAGCTACCTTCCGCAATTCCTGACACTTGCTTCAGTGTTCCTGCTCGGCGCGATGAGCCCGGGACCCGATTTTGTAGCCGTGACTTCCCATGCGCTGATCAGCCGTCGCGCGGGGTTCCATGTGGCGCTTGGCATTGCCGCAGCGATCATGGTGTGGGCGGCTCTCGCGATGTTTGGCCTGGGCCTCGTACTGACGCAGGTTGCATGGGCTCACCTTGCCGTCCGGATCGCCGGCGCCGTGTATCTCGGTTACCTGGGCAGCAAGATCCTTTTGTCGGCTTGGCAGGCGCAGCCACCGCTGGCCGTCAGTGGCGCAGAGACTACGGCTCCTTGGCGAAGCGGCTTCGTTGTCGGAATTACAAATCCGAAGACGGCCGCCTTCTTCGCGAGCCTGTTCATATCGGTATTGCCGATGCAGGCTCCGATCTGGGTCCAGGCAGTATCGCTGGCCATAATCGGGCTGGTCGCGATGGCGTGGTTTGGGCTTGTCGCGCTGATGTTCTCCACTAGAAGGGTTCGGGCGGCATATGGCAGCGTCCGCAGGCCGATAGATGCCTTGCTCGGAGTTGCACTCATCGCGCTGAGTGCAAGAATTGCGGTCACCCACTAGCAATAGCCCAGCTGCTCGGCACACCTTCGCGCGCTTGCCCCCCGATCGTTTCCGTTTTTTGAGCCAGTGCGTTGATTTGCGCGGCCTCTGGCTGTACCTGTCCGGGAACAAGAGTGGCCAATGGCTGTGATCGCGAAAATCCTCGTCTTCGCCGGCTCGGTGCGCAGCGGCGCCTTCAGCGGCAGGACCGCCGATGTGGCGCAGAAGGAGCTGGCCATGCAAGGCGCCGAGGTGACGCGCATTTCGCTGGCCGACTATCCGCTGCCGATCATCGACGAGGACCTCGAAAAGGAAAAAGGCGTTCCCGACAACGCCGTGAAGCTCGGCCGGCTGATCGCCGCCCATGACGGGCTGCTGATCGCGACGCCGGAATATAATGGCTCGATCCCGCCACTGCTCAAGAACACGATCGACTGGGTAAGCCGGGTGCGCCTGGATGGCGGCCGGCCGGTGAGGCCATTTGTCGGCAAGGTCGCCGGCCTGTGCTCGTCTTCGAACGGACATTTCGCCGGGATCCGCTGCATCAACCATCTGCGCGCCGTGCTGGTGCGCTGCCAGCTGGAGATGGTGACGCCGGAATGCTCGGTATCCGATGGCGGCAGTGCCTTCGACGGCGACGGCAATTTCAGGGATGATAGACTGACCAAATCGATGGAGCACCTATGCCGCACGCTGATCGAAACCTCGCGCATGCTAGCGACCCGGACCGGGGCATGATTTCCACAGCCATGCAGGCCCATACCATGAGAGACAGGCTGATCGTCGGCCTCGACGTGCCGACGGTGAAAGAGGCCGAACAGGCGGTGCGCGAACTCGACGGCGTCGTCTCCTTCTACAAGATCGGCTATCAGCTGGCCTTCGCCGGCGGGCTCGACTTCGCCAGGGAGTTGGCCAGCGGCGGCACCAGAATCTTCCTCGACATGAAGCTGCTCGACATCGACCACACGGTGGCCAAGGGTGTCGAGAACATCGTGCGCATGGGCATGACCATGCTGACCATCCACGCCTATCCCAAGGCTATGCGGGCCGCGGTGGAGGTCGCCAGGGGCAGCGACCTGTGCCTGCTGGCGGTCAGCGTGCTGACCTCGATGGACGAGCAGGACGTGATCGACGCCGGCTATGAATATGACCCGCACACGCTGGTGCTGAGGCGCGCCGAACAGGCGCTGCATGCAGGCATGGGCGGCGTCGTCTGCTCGGCCGAGGAGGCGGAAGCGGTGCGCCGCATCGTCGGACCCGACCTGGCGGTGGTGACGCCGGGGATACGGCCCAAGGGCAGCGACCATGGCGACCAGAAACGCGTGGTGACGCCCGGCCAGGCGATCCGCAACGGCTCCAGCCATCTTGTTGTGGGCCGGCCAATCGTGGCGGCAAGCGACAGGCGCGCGGCGGCGGAAGCCATACTGGAAGAGATGCGCGCCGCGTAACGAGGAGAAGAAAATGCCCAAGGGATACTGGATAGCCCGCGTCGATGTGCGCGACGCCGAAGGCTACAAGGACTATGTCGCTGCCGCCAAGCTCGCTTTCGACCGTTTCGACGTGAAGTTCCTTGCCCGTGGCGGTGAGCATGAAAAGGCCGAGGGGCCTGGCCGCGCCCGCAATGTCATTATCGAGTTCGAATCGCTCAGCGCGGCGCACGATTGCTACCACTCGCCGGAGTACCAGCGCGCCGTCGCCATCCGTCAGAAAGTAGCCGATGGCGAGATCGTGCTGGTCGAGGGTATCTGACGCGCGAAGCTGCTCTGCTCAGTGCGGCGCTTCCTCCTGCGCCAGCACCTCCAGTTGATGGCGGTGCCCCGACAGCTCATAGCCGACAACGGTGACGGCCGGCGCTAGCGTGAGTAAGATGAGGCAGACCGCCATGTCGACGCCGGCAAGGGCGGCGATGATGGCAAGTGCGACGACCGCAGCCGTTCCCGCCAGCAGCCAGACATGGAGGGGATCGAAGCGCTGGACGAGATAATAATACAGCGCGTAGATCGCCCCCAGGAACACGCCTAGCGGAATGGCGACCGAGAGCAGGGTCGCTACCGGGCCGATATGGGCCTTGTGCTCGATGAAATAGGCCGCGACATGCAGCCCGGCGCCGGTGGCGACGATGGCCGCCACGATCAGCATCTGGCCATAGCCCCAGACAAAAGAGCGATTGCGGTGCTGGTGCAGCACCGTCCCCGAGGGCAGCATGTAATAGACCCACCACATGCCGAAGGTGAGACCCATTCCGGCAATGCCGATCAAGGCGGCATCGAGGTTCCAGCCCTGCTCCTCGACCACGGCCGACAGCGTCGCCAGCGTGCCGACCACCCCTTCGCCCAGCGCGATGATGGCGAAGAGGCTGTAGCGCTCGGCGACGTGATGCGCGTGCCAGGGCGTGCCGCCATCCCGGCGTTCGGCGATGACCGGTCCGGCAAGCTCGATGAGAAGCAGGACCGCGCCGAAAGCCAGGCTCGTCGCCAGCGAGAAATCGACCAGGATCTGCACCACCCAGCCGATCTGGGCGATCGCGATGGCGATGGCATAGGTGAGACAGGCACGCCGCCGCCCAGGGTCCTGCCGCGCCGCGCGCAGCCATTGGAAGATCATGGCGACGCGCATGATGACGTAGCCCAGCACCATCACCGAATTGTTGAGGTGTTCGCCATGCTCGATCGAGGCGAACATGCGCGGCAGGCCGATGGCCAGCACCAGCACGCCGATCATCTGCACCATGGTGACGAGGCGGAAGATCCAATCGTCGGTGTCATAGGCGGAGGAAAACCAGGAGAAATTGATCCACGCCCAGCAGATCGCGAAGCTGGCAAAGCCGAAGCCGATCAGCGCCGCCGCGTAGTGGCCCTCGGCCAAGGCATGCGCCAGTTGCGACGAGGCAAGGCTGAAGACGGTGACGAAGGTCAGATCGAACAGCAGCTCGAGCGGCGTGGCGACGCGATGCGCCTCATGCGGATCGCGCCCGGCCATGCGCCTGATGTGATGGTGGAGGGAGCTTGCTGGTGTGCTCATCGCGCGGCCTTGCCTGAGGACTGTCCCGCGACACTAAAGGTGGAGCAAAAGCCGTCAAGGCGCGGTAGGTCGCGCTGGTCCCTCGACCGTTCAGATCGCCTGTCGGTTCAGTCGGTTCGCCGCCGTCTCGGCAACCGCATCGGCCAGCGTCATGCCCCATTGCATCAGGCAATAGGCGCGGAAATCGAAGCAGGGCAGGCCGGGACAGACCTCGAACTCGATGAGGTGGACATGATCGGTGGCCTCGACCCTGAAATCGATGGAAAACACGTCGCGCAGGCCAAGTCCGCTGACCAGCCGCTCGGCGATGCGGCGGATGGTTGCCGCGGCTGCCGGCTGGGTGTCGGCAACCGCCTCCAGCACCGGCTCGCTGTATAGTCCAGCCGCCTTGGCGGCCTCGCCGGTGTCGCCGTAAAGCGCCATCGAGTCCGCCATGGTCTGGAAATCGCCGCCGGAGTCGACGAACGCAATGCCGAGCGCTTCCGCCCCGGCATCCGTTTGCAGCCCAAGGAAGCTGGCGCGGACATTGCGACCGCCGACATAGGGCTGGACGACGACATCGTCGCGATAAGCGGCATAGACCCGCCGGCTAAGCTCCAGCGCATGGGCCAGGTCGTTGCAGCGTGAATCCGGCCAGATGCCTACCTTAGAGCCGAGCCGGTTCGGCTTGACGAACCAGCCGGCTTCCGAAGCTGGCGGGGCGGCCAGCCAGCGGCCGTCGCGGGCCAGGCCTGCCTGCGGCGCCGGCAGGCCGAGCGCGCAAAGCACGGCGCCGGAGCGGAACTTGTCCTGGCAAAGCGCGAACAGCGCATCGTCGGCTCCGATGGTTCTAAGCCCATTCAGCCTGGCAAGTGCGGGCGCTGCAGCACCGCGGAAATAGGCAATGCCGTCGGTCAGCGTCCAGACAAGCGTGGTTGCGGGATCGGCCTTCGCCAGCGCGCTTGACGCATCGTCGAGTGCAACCGGCATGAAGGCGAGGCCGCGCCGCCCGCAAGCGGCGGTGATTTCATCGAATTCGGGCGCGAGATCGGTCGATTGCGCCAGATAGGACGAGATTTCCAGGGCGCGCTCGGCGGGAAAGCCGTCGGCGACCAGCCGGTCGAGACAGGCCTTTTCCGGCTCATGGACGAGGATCAGGGTCGGGCGCGGCATGGATCAGGACCTTCGGTGGTGTTGTCCCACCATGGCATGGCCCCTGCTTCAGACTTGCGCGAAACCGACCGAGCCGGACGCCTGCGCGACAGCGCTCAGGCGATGACCACGCGCGGCTCGAAGCGGCCGTTGACGGGGATGTCGAGCAGGAAGGTCATGCCGGCCTGTGGGTCGAGCTTGCGCTGCTTGTCGTCCTTGCCTTTCCAGGCCGAGGTCACCGCCAGCCGACCGGCCTTGGCCCCGACAAAGGCCGGGCACGAGGACTGCCCCGCCGGCACGGCAATTTCGCGCAACAATGTGCCATCTGGCGAATAGGCCTTGACCGCCTTGCCGCCCCAGACGGCGTTCCACAGCACGCCGTCGCGATCAACGACCGAGCCGTCGACAAAGCCCCTGGACGAGCGATGGTCGACGAACACTTTGGACTCGCCGATCGGCAGACCCGTTGCCGGATCGCAGGCGACGCGCATCAACAGGCCGGTCGAGGTGTCGGTGTAATAGGCAATCGAGCCGTCTTCGGAAAAACAGATCGAATTCGATACTGTGATGCCGGTGTAAAGCGTGCGCAATTCGCCCTTGAAGAACCAGTAGATGGCGCCGGCGCCCTTCTCCTCACCCTTGCCCATCGTGCCGACCCAGAAGGCGCCGCACGGATGGACGCGCGAATCGTTGGAGCGGGTCAGCGCATTGTCGGCCTCGATGGGCGTATGCAGCGTCAGCTTGCCGGTCGAGACGTCGCGGACATGCAGGCCAGTCTCGGTGGCGATGAGCTGGCGATTGTCATCGACAATGGCGATGGCGCTGGCCATCTGGCCGAGTTCATGGACTTTCCGCGCGCCGGACGTGACACCCTGCTCCAGCAGCAGGCCGTTGACAATGTCGAACCAGAACAGCGTATCGGTGGCGGGATCGTAGCTCGGCCCCTCGCCGAGCTCGCAGACATGGTCCGAGAAAACCGAAACGTTTTCCATCATGCCGCTCCGCCGAAGGCCGCATCCCAGGCCGTCACCGCCGCCCGGGCGCGCGAGGCCACCTCGTCGACGCTCATGCCGGGTTTGAACAGGCTGGAGCCAAGACCGAAAGCGGTCACCCCAGCGGCTTTGTAGCCGGCAAAGTCTTTCTCGGAAACGCCGCCGACGGCGCCGACCACGGTATCGGCCGGCAGCACGGCCCGCATCGCCGAAATGCCGCTGGGCCCGAGCACGCTTGCCGGGAAGAATTTGAGCGCCGAAGCCCCAAGCCTAATCGCCTGAAAAGCTTCGGTGGGGGTGAACACGCCTGGCATCGTCACCATGCCATGGTGCATGGCGCGGGCCATGACGTCGGCATCGATGTTGGGGCTGACCAGCAGCCGCCCGCCGGCCTTGGCCAAGGTGTCGACATCGGCTGAAGTCAGCACCGTGCCGGCGCCGACCAGCGTTGTCTTGGGCAAAGCGGTGACAATGCTGGCGATCGATGAAAACGGCTCCGGCGAATTGAGCGGCACCTCGATGGCTTCGATGCCGGCGTCAAACAGCGCCTGGCCGATGGCAACCGCCTCGCTGGGTTTGAGGCCGCGCAGAATGGCGACAAGACCACGCTTGAGCTTCGGGAAGGGGGCGGTCTGGGTCACGCTGTCACTCCACTCTGGTGAGTCATTTGGCGATCATGCCATTTTCCCGCGCTGCCTCGATAAGGCCGGCACGCACCGCCTCGTCGGCGTCGACCGTCCTGACGGCAAGCCCTGCAAGGTCTAGCGCCTGGCGGTAGAGGGCTGCTAGCGAGCCGGACGCAACCAGCACGATTGCGGTGGTGCTTTCGCCATAGCGGCGGCCCGCCGAGGCGATCTCGCCGCCGATCAGCAGGCCGGACAGGCAAGCGGCGGCATCGTCGGCCTTGAGGTTCTGCAGCAGGCCGGCGGCGCGGATCGAGAACAGCCGCGAGGTGACATCGCCGCCCTCCGCCAAAGCCTTGCGGCACCATTCCTGGAAGAACGGATTGTCCGGAGTGACCGGCTTCGGGCTCTCGCCCAGCGAATGGCGCAGGATAGAGTGAGTGGCCAGCACCGAAAACAGCTCGCCGGTCGGCCAGGTGCAGAAGCCGTCGACCGCGCCGTCTTCGACCAGAACCCATTTCGAATGGGTGCCGGGCATGCAGACGAGATGGCGACCTTTTGCCGGCAAACCGGCGCCGGCAAGCTGGGTTTCCTCGCCGCGCATTACGTCCGGCGCATCTTCCAGGCGCTGCGCCAGGCCAGGCACGATGCGGATGTCGCGGCTCTGGCCGGGAATGCGGGCGGCCCCCGCGAGGATGGCACTGAGCGGCGCCGGCACGATGACGTAAGGCGCTTCCAGCCAACCCTGGCGCGAGCCGGCCATGCCGCAGATGATGACTGGCAGTGTGTCAGGTGCGCTGAGCGCCGCCAGATGGCCCTCGAGGATGGTCGAAAAGCCTTTTTGCTGCGCGGTGATCAACCCATCATCGCCGCGACGCTCGGCAAGCACCCCGCCCGCCTCGTCGACCAGCCAGACCCGCATGCGGGTCGTGCCCCAGTCGACGGCGGCGACTGCCGGCGTGCCTGTTGCCGGATTTTGATTCACCGGGCTCACAGGAAACCCCCGTCCACGATCAACATCTGCGCCGTCAGCATACGCGAGGCGTCGGAGGCCAGGAACAGCACCGTGCCGACGATGTCGTCGGGCTGCATGACCTGCTTGATGCATTGCTTGGCGACATGGGCGGCGAGCCCCTGCTCGGTGACCCAGAGTTCCCGCTGCCGCTCGGTGATCACCCAGCCCGGCGCAATCGCATTGACGCGGATGCCGTCGACCCCAAGCTTGCCCGCGAGACCTTTGGTGAGGCCGAGTATGCCGGCCTTGGCGGCGGTGTAGGCCGGCATATCGGGGTGGTTGATGAGATAGGAGGTTGAGGTGAAGTTGATGATCGAACCGCCGCCGGCCCGCTTCATGCCCGGCGCGACCGCCTGTGCGGTGAAGAAATGCGGGCGCAGATTGACGGCGAGATTATTGTCCCAGAACTCGACGGTAACGTCGGCGACGTCGTGGCGTTCGTCCCAGGCGGCATTGTTGACCAGCACGGTGACGTCGCCATGCGCCTCAGCCGCTTTGGCGGCCGAAGCGCGCAACGCCTCGACGTCACGCAAATCGGTCTTGAGGTAGAGCGGTCGCCGGCCAAGTTCTTTTTCGACGCGGTCGGCAAGCAGCGTGCTTGGGCCATCGGCGATGTCGATGAAGGCGACATGGGCGCCCTGGCGAACGAAGCCCTCGGTCAGTGCCGCACCAATTCCGGAACCGCCGCCGGTGATCAGCACCGAGGCTCCCCTGAGGTCGGCAAAATCGGCCGATGGCATCATATTTTTCTCTCCCGATCCGGTCGGCGCGCATCCTATCCAGCCAAGTCCGGGGAGCAAGGGCGAAAACGGCGATTTGTTTGGCTTATGTCAGACAAAAGGACGCAAGATGGCGGCCACAGTCGATCTTGGCTCGCACCGCTGACTTGCTCGACGCAGGCAAGACCGCCGGTCAGACTGCCTTGGCGTAGAGGGCGCCGCGATAGGAATCGCGGAGGTAGCCGAGCGTGGCGTCGGCGTCGACCGGTTTGCCGAAGAGATAGCCCTGGCCGCCGGCGCAGCCGAACTGGACGAGGCGGTCGGCCTGCGCCTCCTCCTCGATGCCTTCGGCGACGACATCCATGCCGAGCCCTTCGCACATGGCCAGAATGGCGCGGATGATGTGTTCCGACGGGCGGTCGTCGAGGATCGAGGAGACGAAGGCGCGGTCGATCTTGAGCTTGTCGAAATGGAATTCGCGCAAGCGGCCGAGCGAGGACTGGCCGGTGCCGAAATCGTCGAGCGAGACTCGGATGCCGACGCGACGCAGGTCCTCGACGATCTTCTCGGCCGAGGCCGGATCGTTCATCAGGCCGGTTTCGGTGATCTCGATCTCCAGCCGTCGCGGATCGAAGCCGGTGCGGTCGAGGATCGACAATATGTGCAGGCCGGTGTTCTGGTCGACGAGTTGCGAGGGCGACAGGTTGAAGGACAGGAACAGGTCCTTCGGCCAGCTGCGCGCCGCTTCGGTCGCCTTGCGCAGCACCAGCTGCGACAGCGGGCCGATGATGCCGCGCTCTTCGGCGATCGGGATGAACACGGTCGGCGGCACCACGCCGAGGTCGCGATCGGTCCAGCGCGCCAGCGTCTCGAAGCCGATGGTGCGGCGGGTGGTCAAATCGACGATGGGCTGGAAATGCGGTTCGACCTCACCGGCCGAGACGGCACGGCGCAGCGCCTGTTCGATGCGGGTGACGCGCTTGGCCGCCTCTTCCATTTCGCGGGTGTAGACGACGACCCGGCCACGGCCCGAACGCTTGGCGTGGTAGAGCGCCGTTTCGGCCTTGTTGACGAGGATTTCCGTGGTTTCGTCGCCGGAATAAAAGAGCGAGCAGCCGACCGAGGCCGAAAGCCTGGCGGTGCGTTCGCCGACATCGTAGGGCGCCGACAGGATTTCGATCATCATGCGCGACTTCTCGGCCGCCGCTTCCTCCGAGAACACCATCGGATACAGGAAGGCGAATTCGTCGGCGCCGATGCGGCAAACGGTGGAGTGGCTGTCCATCGAAGCGCGCAGCCGCATTGCCACCTGGATCAATATGTCGTCGCCGGCCTTGTGGCCGAACAGATCGTTGATCGGCTTGAAGCCGTCGAGGTCGAGAATGCCGACCGTGAACGGCGCGGGATCGTCTGCACGGTCGCTGATCAGGCGATCGACCTTGTCGAAGAAGCGGCGATGGTTGCCAAGCCCGGTCAGCGCATCGGTGAACGCCAGATCCGAGTTTTCCCTGCTTGCCTGCCCGGTGCCAAACGTCGTTTGCATCGGTATCCCTGTTTGTGACGCCCGAAATTTAGGCTGAGACTGGCAGCAAAGCGTTTAGGAAGCGTATCGCGAAATCGATTTTTCGCTGGCGAATGATGCTTTAGCGGACGCGGTAGAGTTCGACCGGGGTTCCGCGCGTTTCGGCCACCGGTTCGAGCCAATCGGGGACGCTTCCCTGCATCAGCCTGGCCAGGAAGCCTTGCGGCGCCTTGGCGGCAAGCATCTTGCTTTCGGCGCTGCCGCGGCAGAGCGCCATCAGGCCGACGTGGTGAGCCGCCGCGATCATCCTCGCCTGGTCCGCCGATCCGAGGAAGGCATCGAGCGCAAGCAGGTCGCCGGCGATGTTGCGATGATAGGGGCCGGCAAAGACGCGGTGCCCGGAATAGGCAAGGATGGGCGAGCCGAGATTGGAAATGGCAAGCACCGTGGTGTCCGGCAGCCGGGCCAACGCCGCGAAGGAGGCCTTGCGCTCGCAGGACGGATCGCTGTCGGTGTCCTGTGCCTCGACCGAGACCTTGCTGGCCTCGAATACGCTCGACGTCGCGGCGGCAGCGCCGGCCCAGACGGCATTCGCCGACACCAGCCAGACCGCCGCCATGCGCAGCGATACGCTGCGCGCAGGGCTGATCCTCGCCCGTTCGCGCCAGCTTGCGATCCAGGCCGACAGCGGGATGACGGCAAAGGCGATCGAGAATGTCGAGCCGCGGACCTGCCAGGCGCTGACGATGAAGGCGCCGACCAGCAGGGCGCCGACGAGGCTGTCCTGGCGGCGCCATGGTCCGCGCAGGCGAAGCGCCATCAGCGCGATCGCCACCAGCGGCGTGACATAGCGCGCCGCCAGCGACGCCGGCTCATTGACGGCAATACTGAACAGCGACTGCGCCTCGTCGATGTGATCGAGCCACAATTCCTTGAGGCGCGGATCGAGGTTTGCGTAGGGAGCCGCAAGGCATTGCGGAAACAGCGCCACGATGACGGCGCCCAGCCCAAGCGCGAGCAGGCTAAGCGAGATCAGGCGGCGGCTGGCCGTGCCATTGGACACCGTGAGCGACGTCACGGCGGCAAGCCCCAGTCCGGCGATTGCCGCCACCACGAACTGCACAGCCGAGAAGGCATCGCACTGCGGCTGGCCCATGGCCGATGGCGGGATGGTGGTGACGAAGACGAGGGCTGAAACCCCGGCAAAGCCGAGACCGAAATCCCTGGCGATCCGGCGTTCGCCGCCGGGATCGACGACGAACAGCAAAGCGATGCAGGCGCCGATGGTGGCGACATAGGGCGCGGTTTCCATGCCGACGGCCAGCGTCAGGGCCGCACACAGCCCGGAAATCAGCGCCGCCCAGCGACGCGCCGGCGCCTCGAGCAGCAGGCTGAGGCTGGCCATGGTCAGCGTCAGCTGGACATTGTGATGATCGAGCGCACCCGGCAAGAAAATGCCGATGAAATGCAGCGCCGCCGCGCCGATGACGATAGCGGGCAGCACGGCGCCGACGCCGGCGAAGCTGCGTGCCGCACGGGCTGTAAAAAACACCGCCAGGCAAAACAGCAGCGACGGCCACAGCACCTGTGCGACCACTTCGGCCATGGCCATGCTGCCGGTCAGCGCCGAGGCGGCGAGGATGATGGCGGCGAGCGGTGCGTCGACCAGCCGCGACCAGTGCATGACGAAACCGCCTTCCGGCCCCATCCTGTACTGATGCAGGTCGAACCAGCCCTGGCCGGCCAGCATGTCGCGAACCTCGACCAGCCGCAGCAGGCTGTCATTGTCGCCGCCGGCATTGCTCAATTCGCGAAAGCCCGTGGCGGCATTGACGGCCAGCACCACCAGCATGGCAAGCAACGCCAGCGTCATATCGGACTTCCAGGAGGAAGCACCCGCCTTGGCTGCGTTCATCATCATGACCTTCGTCGGAAAGACTGCGGCCTTAAACCTAGCCTTAACAGCTTCAATAAATAGTAAAGTCGCCTGAGCGAGGCCGCATATGAGCGCGGCCGGAGGCTCCGCCGGGTGTCGGGAGACGGAAATGCCGCACGAAGTCCGCCATGAGCCGGCCATTGCCGTGCTCCTGCCTTGCTACAATGAGGAACTGACCATCGCCGAGGTGGTGCGGCGCTTTCGCGAGACGCTGCCATCGGCCGAGATCTATGTCTATGACAACAATTCCAGGGATTTGACCGCGCTCAAGGCGCGCGCAGCGGGCGCCATCGTCGTCCGCGAGCCGCGCCAGGGCAAGGGCAATGTCGTGCGGCGCATGTTCGCCGACATCGATGCGGACATCTATCTGATGGCCGATGGCGACGGCACCTATGCGCCGGAAGATGCCTCGCTGCTGATCAACATCCTGCAGACCGAGCGCTGCGACATGGTGGTTGGCACCAGGCGCGGCGTCACCGACGATGCCGGCCGTTCCGGCCATGCCTTCGGCAACCGCATCTTCAACAGCCTCTACAAGCGGCTGTTCGGCGCCGACTTCACCGACATCTTCTCCGGCTACCGCGTCTTCTCGAGGCGTTTCGTCAAGAGCTTTCCCGCGGTTTCCGGCGGCTTCGAGATCGAGACCGAAATGTCGGTGCATGCCTCGCAGCTCAAACTGCCGGTGAGCGAGATCGCGCTCGATTATGGCCGCCGGCCTGAGGGATCGTCGTCGAAGCTGTCGACCTATCGCGACGGCGCCAGGATCCTGTGGATGTTCGCCATGCTGATGAAGGAAACGCAGCCGCTGCGCTTCTTCGGCGCCTTCGCGATTTTCTTCCTGGCGTCGAGCCTTGCCCTGATGACGCCGGTGCTGATCGAATTCGCCCAGACCGGCCTCGTGCCGCGCATGCCGACCTGGGTGCTGTCGGTCGGCCTGCTGCTGCTCTCGATGCTTGCGATGGTGACCGGACTGATCCTCGATTCGGTATCGCGCGGACGCGCCGAGCAGAAACGCATTTTCTATCTCTCGGTTCCGTCGGGCCGGGTCGAACGGCGCGAACGCACGAGCGAAACAGCGAAGGCCGAACCGGGCAAGACGCCCCGGGCCGCCTGAGGCCGTGAGCCGGCTCGCCCGCTTCGTCCTGGCCGGCGGCGTTGGTTTCGTCGCCGATGCCGCGGTGCTCTGGCTGCTCTTGGCGGTGACGCCGCTCGGTCCCTTCGTCGCCCGTGTCCTGTCGATCGGCTTTGCGCTGTGCGTCACCTGGCAGATCAACCGGCACCTGACCTTTTCGCCGTCGAGCCGCGGCGTGGCGCAGGAGGGCGCGCGCTATGGCGGCGTCGGCATCGCCACCAGCATTGTCAACTATCTCGTCTACTGCGCCATCCTGTTCGCGCTGCCGGCAATGCCGCCGCTGGCGGCACTTGCCGTCGCCTCGCTGGTCGCCATGGCGCTGTCCTTCCTCGGTTACTCCCGGCTGGTCTTCGACCGGTAAAGGTCTGGGCCAAGCAAGCGCGATTGGCAGAAGCCGCCAAGTTCCGTATATCGGCGACAGAGCCTGCTGGAGACCGGAAGATGACCCTGAAGATCGCCGTCCAGATGGACCATGTCTCCACCGTCTCGATCGCCGGCGACACGTCTTTTGCGCTGTCGCTGGAGGCGCAGCGGCGCGGCCACCAATTGTTCCACTACACGCCCGACCGGCTGTCGATGCTGGGCGGCAAGGTGTTTGCCCGCATCGAAGAGATGAAGCTCCGCGACGAGAAGGGCAATCATTATACGCTGGGCGACAAGGTGCGCACCGACCTGTCGGAGATGGATGTGATCCTGCTGCGCCAGGATCCGCCCTTCGACATGAATTACATCACCACCACGCACATTCTGGAGCGCATTCACCCGAAGACACTGGTCGTCAACGACCCGGCCTGGGTGCGCAACAGCCCGGAAAAGATCTTCGTCACCGAATTCCCCGATCTGATGCCCGAAACGCTGATCACCAAGGATCCCCAGGAGGTCGCGGCCTTCCGCAAGGAATTCGGCGACATCATCGTCAAGCCGCTCTATGGCAATGGCGGCGCCGGCATCTTCCATCTCAAGGGAGACGATCGCAACCTCGCCTCACTGCTCGAAATGTTCGCCCAGCTGTCACGCGAGCCGTATATCGTCCAGCGCTATCTGAAGGATGTGCGCAAGGGCGACAAGCGCATCATCCTGATCGACGGCGAGGCGGTCGGCGCCATCAACCGCGTGCCGGCCGACCACGATTCCCGCTCCAACATGCATGTCGGCGGCCGCGCCGAAAAGACCGAGCTGACGGAGCGCGAACGCGAAATCTGCGCCCGCATCGGCCCGTCGCTGAAAGAGCGCGGCTTCATCCTGGTCGGCATCGACGTGATCGGCGACTACATGACCGAGATCAACGTGACCTCGCCAACCGGCGTGCGCGAAGTGCAACGCTTTGGTGGCGCGGATATCGCCAGCCTGTTCTGGGACGCGGTAGAGGCGAAGCGGCGGAATTTGGCCGCGTAGTGTGCGTTGCTACGGAGGACTTTGGTGGGTCCAGAGAAGCATCGAAAGATGCTCTTTATCGGGTAAGACTGCCGAGCAAGCGGCTCATCAAATCAAACTATGTCCCGGAAGCGCCGAGGCCTCAGTTTCGGAGGAAGGAGACCGATAAGTCTGGTCTGCAATTTTCGCTGTGGTGTTGCCCAGTCTTTCAGCAGAAAACCCGCATCGGAGTTCTTTTCCAGCAATGCAAAAGCCGCAGACAGTCCGATCAGGTCGACCAAGGTCCTGCGCATTGAGTGGCGGGAGATTAAATGCGCCAGTCCCGGCGCCACTTCGCACCAACGATTGGCCAGTGCCCGCCGTATCGCTATTTCAGTATCAGGCGACATCCTGCCGAGGCCAACTCCGGTACCCAGGATGCGCCCGTCCGCCCAGCCATTGCCGCCGTGAAGCCGATAACTGCCAAGAGCCCGCCCAATCCTCACGGTTCCGCCGATCATATGGGCGGCACGAGCCATATAACCATCGGCACATATCCTTATTTCGTCCGGATCGGATGGACGCATGATTTCAAGCGGAGCTCGACGAAACATCATCCCCGATGTGGTTGACCAAAACCAACCCACGGTACCCCGATCAATAAATAATAATGTCGGGTCAGCTTCGGTGTCGACATGCAGGTAGCCGCTCATTTTCGGCATCGATCGCGGGTCGTTCAGGTGGAATACGGGATGACCGCCCGCAAGCAGGTTGCCGGCCGTATCTATCACCACCTCATCGGAGCTCGACATTGCCGCGATACGGGTTTGGCTGAGATGCGCTCTCACATGGCATTCTATGAAGTCAGGATGCCAAGCATCGTCACCGTCAAGAAAGGAGATCAGGGGCCCGGCTGTCGCGTCAAGCCCGGTCATCATTGCTGTCAACTGCCCGCCATTTTGCAGTCGGGGCAGAAAGCGGAAACGACTGTCGCCAAGCTGGGACAGACACTCTTCAATCCTTCGGCGGGAACCGTCGGTCGAAAAATCATCGACCACCACGCATTCGAACGCAGTGTATGTCTGCGCCGCTACGGATCGGATCGCAGTGTCGATGAATGCCTCTTGATTGAAACAGCCTACGCAAACGGATACGGTTGGTAGCGCGATGTGAGAACCAGCTCCGCTTGGGACGATGTTTTCTTTCAAGAGGCGCTTCTCCGTACACCAGATTTGATCGCCTGAGATATTCCGTCGATCAAATGGCGGTGTTTCTTTGCCAAATTTCTCTCTATCGAAGCGAGTTTTTCTCCGCACTCAAGATCGCAATTGCCGCATGTTGACCCTACAGCACGGGTATCGCCCTCCTACCAAATTCGAGATTGTCAGAGCCATGCTGCGTCATGGCCACAACCTCAGAAAAGGGCACCCTTCCGCGAAGTCGCAACCTGCTCTTCAGGCCAGTTTGCTGTCGGACGATCCGTTCATATCCTATTCGGGAATGTCCGGTACGCCGCTCGGATTAGCAAGTCATATGCCTTTCCGTCCACGCAGCCACCGCGCCTGGTTTCTCATCTCGCCAACCTGGTCCGTCGAAAACAGTGCTAGCGTCAAAACCATCCGGACCTATGCCGTTCTGCATAGACTCAAGAACCCCCGTCACTCGCTAATCTTCCTATCCAACACTCAGGCAGAGGCTGATCTGTTGAACCAGTCCGGCGAGGCCGCCGTCCTGCACAACAAGACGTCAACAACCTCCGAACACATATTCAGGCCTCTCGATGACGTCCCTGTAGAATTTGATGCAATCTACAATGCGCAGCTGGCTCCGTGGAAGCGCCATGACTTGTCGCTTGGCATCCAGCGTTGCGCATTTGTCTTCTATCGAGATTCAAGCGGATCCTCCACGACGGAGTCGGAAAGAGCGCGAATAAATCGGCATAGGGAGCTCGCGCCGCATCACGTCTTTATCAACGAGTTTGACGGCACCGGCAAGCCGGTCCGATTGGCACCGGCTCAGGTGAACACGCATCTAAATCGTGCAGCCGTGGGAATCTGTCTCTCTCACCTGGAAGGACCAATGTTCGCCAGCACGGAATATCTTCTCGCGGGCCTTCCAGTGGTCACGACGCCGAACCATGGCGGCCGAGACCTTTATCTGGATGACGACTATTCGCTCACAGTTCCACCCGATCCTCGATCCATCGCGGAGGCTGTCTTAGCGCTGAAGGAGCGACGAATTCCCCGGGATTACATTCGTTCGCAAACTTTGAAACGAATCGAACGAGACCGCGGGCGGTTCATAGACCTTGTAAACGAGATTTTTCTGGAGAGCGGCTCTTCGCGCCGGATCGCCCTGCCTTGGCCTTTCAGATATCCTGTCATGGAGTGGCTTCCACCGCAGGTCGCGATCGATCGATCGCTTTCAGGTTCGGTCGATGCCTTCATCACCGCTTAGAAGCAACACCCTCAGATTGCCGAAGGGCCTAGTCGCCTTTGTTAACGCGGTCGAGGAGGCGGAGCAGCCGTTCCATTTTGCTCAACCATCTTCCGTTTTTGCAACCGGCACAGCGCGCTGCAACCACCACGAATGCATGTTCCTGTAATGTTCTTGCCTTGGCCTGAAATCTATGGTTGTCTTGTCCTGACGTCGCTCGCGGTCTGAACCACAAGGCCGAGGCGAGCTGATATCCGGGGGCAAAGCAAGATGGTGGCGCGGGTTCGCACGGTTGCTTTCCAGGGCATCGAGGCCGTACCGGTCGATGTCCAGGTGATGATCGCGCCGGGCAAGGTCGGCATGCAGATCGTTGGGCTGGCCGACAAGGCGGTGGCCGAAAGCCGCGAGCGCGTGCAGGCGGCACTGCATGCGTCGGGCCTGTCGATGCCGTCGAAGAAGGTGACGGTCAACCTGGCGCCTGCCGATCTGCCCAAGGAAGGCAGCCATTACGATCTGCCGATCGCGCTCGGCCTGATGGCCGCGCTCGGCGCTATTCCCGGCGACATGCTGGCGTCTTATGTCGTGCTGGGTGAATTGTCGCTCGACGGTACCATTGCCGCGGTGGCCGGTGCGCTGCCAGCCGCGATCGGCGCCAATGCCGAGGGAAAGGGCCTGATCTGCCCGTTCGGCTGCGGGCCAGAAGCGGCCTGGGCGGGCAAGGATTTCGACATATTGGCGCCGCGCAGCCTGATTGCCATCGCCAATCATTTTCGCGGCACGCAGGTGCTGTCGCGGCCCGAGCCCGGCATCCATGTCTCGGCGCGCGACCTGCCCGACCTCTGCGACATCAAGGGCCAGGAAAGCGCCAAGCGGGCGCTGGAAGTGGCGGCGGCCGGCGGCCACAATCTGTTGATGGTCGGGCCTCCCGGCTCGGGAAAATCGATGCTGGCGCAGAGGCTGCCTTCAATTCTGCCGCCACTGGCACCGAAGGAACTTCTTGAAGTCTCGATGATCGCCTCGGTGGCCGGCGAGCTCGGCGAAGGCAAGCTCACCGACCGGCGGCCGTTCCGCGCCCCGCACCATTCGGCCTCGATGGCGGCAATGGTCGGCGGCGGCATCAGGGCGCGGCCGGGCGAAGTATCGCTTGCCCATAACGGCGTCCTGTTCCTCGACGAGTTTCCCGAATTCACGCCGCAGACCTTGGATGCGCTGCGCCAACCGCTGGAGACCGGCGACTGCATGATCGCGCGCGCCAACCACCGCGTCACCTATCCAGCGCGCATCCAGCTGGTGGCGGCGATGAACCCGTGCCGTTGCGGCATGGCCGGCGAGCCCGGCTATCGCTGCCTGCGCGGTGAGCGCTGCCGCACCGACTACCAGGCGCGCATTTCCGGCCCGCTGCTCGACCGCATCGATCTCAGGATCGAGGTGCCTGCGGTTTCGGCCGCCGATCTGATCCGGCCGGATCGGGCGCGGCCGGATCGGGCGGAGAAAAGTGCCGCCGTTGCGCAGCGCGTCGCGCGCGCCCGCACCATCCAGCGCGAACGGTTCGAGCGGCTCGGCGTGACCAGCGCGACCACCAACGCGCATTGCTCGCCTTCTGTTATCGAGGACATCGCGATGCCGGATGCCGCCGGCCTGTCTCTGTTGAAGGACGCCAGCGAAAAGCTCGGCTTTTCCGCGCGCGCCTATCATCGGGTGCTGAAAGTGGCGCGCACGCTGGCCGATCTCGAAGCGAGAGAAACCGTCGGCCGCATTCACCTGGCCGAGGCGATTTCCTACCGCATGATGTCGGAGCGGGTGGCGCAGGCGGCGTAACGCTCCTCCTTGAGGGGAAGGTGGCCCCGAAGCGGCAGGGTGGGGGTCGCCGAAGAATGGTCGATCTTTTTGGAGCCGAGCCGAGAAAGGGCCTCTGCAATGACATTGCTTGTAGTGTCGTCCGAAGGGAGTCGCCGCACTTCACGCAGGACCCCACCCGGCCCTTCGGGCCACCCTCCCCTCAAGGGGGAGGGAAATGCAGGCGCTAATTCGCCCGCTCTTTCGCCTTCAGCTCCAGCCGCCGTGCGTGCAGCACCGGTTCCGTATAGCCATTCGGCTGTTCGCGGCCTCTAAACACCAGGTCGCAGGCGGCGTGGAAGGCGATGGAATTGTCGAAATCGGTGGCCATCGGGCGGTAGAGCGGGTCGCCGGCGTTCTGCAGGTCGACGATCGCCGCCATGCGCCGCAGCGAATCCATCACCTGGATCTGCGAGCACACCTTGTGGTGCAGCCAGTTGGCGATGTGCTGCGAGGAGATGCGCAGCGTGGCACGGTCCTCCATCAGGCCGACATCGTTGATGTCCGGCACTTTCGAGCAGCCGACGCCCTGATCGATCCAGCGCACGACATAGCCCAGAATGCCTTGCGCATTGTTGTCGAGCTCGCGCTGGATCTCGTCGGGGGTCCAGTTCGGCCGCACCGCCACCGGCACCGACAATATATCATCGAGCTTCGCCTTCGGCCGGCTCTTGAGCGCCGCCTGGACGGCATGGACATCGACCTTGTGATAGTGCGTGGCGTGCAACGTCGCCGCCGTCGGCGACGGCACCCAGGCGGTGTTGGCGCCGGCCTTAGGATGCGCGATCTTCTGTTCCAGCATCGCCGCCATCAGATTGGGCATCGCCCACATCCCCTTGCCGATCTGGGCATGACCGGCGAGCCCGCATTCGAGCCCGGCGTCGACATTCCACGCCTCGTAGGCGGAAATCCAGGCGGCCTGCTTCATGTCTCCCTTGCGGATCATCGGGCCGGCTTCCATCGAGGTGTGGATCTCGTCGCCGGTGCGGTCGAGGAAGCCGGTGTTGATGAACACGACGCGTTCCTTGGCGGCGCGGATCGCCTCCTTGAGGTTGACGGTGGTGCGCCGCTCCTCGTCCATGATGCCCATCTTGATGGTGTTTGCCGCCATACCGAGCAGCGCTTCGACGCGGTCGAAAATCTCGACTGCGAAGGCGACTTCCTCCGGCCCATGCATCTTCGGCTTCACCACATACATCGAGCCCGCGCGGGAATTCATCCGACGCCCGTTGGCGCCGACATCGTGCAGCGCGATCAGCGCCGTCATCGCCGCATCCAAGATGCCTTCCGGCACCTCGTTGCCATCGCGGTCGAGGATGGCCGGATTGGTCATGAGGTGACCGACGTTTCGCACCAGCATCAGCGAGCGGCCAGGCAAGCTCAGCGCGCCACCACTGGGCGCGGTCCAGGCGCGGTCCGGATTGAGTTTGCGCGTGAAGGTTTTGCCGCCCTTGCTGATTTCCTCCGCCAGATCGCCCTTCATCAGGCCGAGCCAGTTGCGGTAGACGATGACCTTGTCCTCGGCATCCACCGCCGCGACCGAATCCTCGCAGTCCTGGATGGTGGTCAGCGCCGATTCCAGGATCACGTCGGCAATGCCGGCCGGGTCGGTGCGGCCGATCTGGTTGGTGCGGTCGATGAGGATCTCGATGTGCAGGCCGTTCTGGACCAGCAGGATGGCTTCCGGGTTGGCGCCGTCGCCGCGATAGCCGGCAAATTGTTTCGGGTTGGCCAGCGTGGTGCCGCCGGCGCCGGCGCCGAGCCGCAAGGTGCCACCCGAAACCGTCAGCCCGTTCACGCCGGCCCATTTGCCCGAGGTGAGCGGCACGGACTCGTCCAGAAAACTCTTCGCCCAGGCAACCACCTTGGCGCCGCGCACGGGGTTGAAGCTTTTACCCTTCTCGGCGCCACCGGTCTCGGCAATGGCGTCGGTGCCGTAGAGCGCATCGTAGAGCGAACCCCAGCGGGCATTGGCGGCGTTGATCGCATAACGCGCATTCATCACCGGCACCACCAGCTGCGGCCCGGCAACGGTGGCGATCTCGGGGTCGACATTGTCGGTCGACACGGAAAAGACCGGCCCTTCGGGCACGAGATAGCCGATCTCACGCAAGAAGCTTTTGTAGGCCTCCATATCGATGGGCGCGCCATTGGCGCGGTGCCAGGCGTCGATCTGTTCCTGCATGGCGTCGCGTTTGGCCAACAACGCCCGGTTCTTCGGCGCGAGATCATGGACGATGGCCGAAAAGCCGTTCCAGAAGGCGTCGGCGGCAATGCCGGTACCCGGCAGCGCTTCGCCGACAAAGTCATGCAGTTCGCGGGCAATCCGTAATCCGGCGATCTCGACGCGATCGGTCATCAGGGCTTCTCCAGATGAAAGGCTTTGCGGCGTTTGGCATGTCAGGGGTGAAGGGTCAATTCAGCTTAGGGTGAAGCCGGGGATTTTGAAGCTGCTGATCTCCCCCCAAGGGGACCCCAAGGGGGGAGATTACCTAAACCGCGATCCTCGGCCGACCCGATGCAACCGCCACCACATGCGCTTCGATAAACATCCGTTGGGCCTCAACCGTAGACACCTTGAACTCGGTCGAAACGTCGATCTCGGCATTATCCGTGCCGGCATCCTTCGCCCGCTCGGCCACAATCGCCCGCACATCAGCCTCCGCTGCCGCGATCGCCTCGGCCTCGTCCGTGAAGTCGCGCACCGTTTGCCCCGACGCCAAACGAAACAAACCTTCCTTAGGCTGGCTGACGCGGGCTTCGGCGGAGACGCGGACCTGGCCGACGACGGCGCCGAGCGCGTTGGCGACATCGGTATCCTCCGGCACCACGCACTCATTACCGACCAGCTCGGCCAAGCCGGCATAGTGCAGCGGCGCCGAGGCGCCGAGGCCAATGACCGGACGATCGAGCGCGACGCTGAGCCTTGCGATGCCGGGATGGGAATCGACGGCGCGCTGCACCAGCGCATGCGCGACGGTGGCGGCGCCATCCAGCCCATCCTCGGCAAAGGCTGTCTCCAGAATGTATTCGGCCGACAAGCGCGTGAGCGTCAGCAGCACGCGTTCGGAAATCGCCTCCGGAGACGGCGCGATGTACTGGCCTCGCCCATCACGCTTGCGGGCAAACAGTTCGGCGGCGAGCCGGGCCGCAAGCGGGTCCCAGTTGGCCTGCTTGCCGAGCACATGGGCGGCGTCCGAGGGGGTGAAGCCCGAGATATGCACAAGACCGCGCGAGACCAGCCGGTTCAGCGTGGCGTTCTGGGCGTTCGAGGTGAGCAGCCTGTCGATGGCGAGCGGCACGGCACCAATCAGTTCATACAGTTTCGCCTCGGGCGCGGTCAGGCCGGCGGCGAGCCTGTCCGGCACGCCGGTGCGCAACGCGAAACGGCCATCCATGCGGCCGGGATTGGGCGCGCGCAGTTGGCGTTCGAGTTCGGATGTCACTGAAGCACCATGCATCATCCCGGCCAGCGCCAGCGGCACCAAGCGACGCGGCCCGAGCAGGATCTTCGGGTTGAGCGCGCCATCTTCCAGCGCCACTTCGGAATCGCCGCCGAGGCCGAAGGTGCGCATGGCGACCGCCTCGACCATGGTGCGGAAGCCGCCGACGGTGGCGCCTTCGGGATCGAGCCGAGGACGGCCGCCGTCGAGCACGGCGACATCGGTGGTGGTGCCGCCAATGTCGGACACCATGGCGTTGTCCAGGCCCGTCATGTGGCGGGCGCCGACCAGGCTGGCGGCCGGGCCGGAGAGGATGGTCTCGATCGGCCGCTGGCGGGCAAACGCCGCCGAAACCAGCGCGCCATCGCCGCGCACCACCATCAGGGGCGCTGCGATGTTGCGGGCTTCCAAAAATCCTTCGGTTGCCGCCACCAGCCGGTCGATCATCGAGATCAGCCTGGCGTTGAGCAAGGTGGTGAGCGCGCGACGCGGACCGCCGAGCTTGGCCGACAATTCATGGCTGGCGGTCACCGGCAGGCCGGTCTTTTCGCGGATGAGGTCGCGCGCGGCGAGTTCATGCGCCGGGTTGCGGGTGGCGAAATAGGCGCACACGGCAAAGCCCGACACCGAGGCGCCGAGTTCAGGGAGTGCTGCTCCCAGCCCCGACAGATCGAGCTTGGCCGCATTGCCGTGCACGTCATGGCCGCCCGGACAAAACACCACCGGATCGGTGCCGAGCGCCGTCTTCAGCCCGTCGCGCGCAAGGTCGGCCCCGGTAAAGCCGATCATGATGAGCGCCACACGCCCACCCTGGCCCTCGACCAGCGCATTGGTGGCGAGCGTCGTCGACATCGACACGAGTTTGATCGCGGCCGGATCGGTGGCCGATTTTCCCAGCACCGCATCGACCGCGCCGGAAATGCCGACGGCAAGATCGTGCCGCGTGGTCAGCGCCTTGGCCTTGGCCAGCACCTTGCCTTTTGGCCCGCCTTGTTCCGACCACAGCACGGCATCGGTATAGGTGCCACCGGTGTCGATACCGAGAAACAGGGGTTTTGGCTTGGCGGTCATGTCTGGCGGTCCGGGATTCTGCTCCCCCGCCCTTAGCCGATACGGCCCGGCTGATAAAGGCGGGAGAGGTGGGCCAGTTTGACCCTCGTCGCCGCTCATGCCCGCCAAACTTTGTAACGGTCACATTTTTTCGTTGGTGCGTGGCCTGCCTTTGCGTGCACCATGCGCCGATCTCATCCCTTTCAGGACTTCGCCATGACCACGCTTCCCGGCATCGCCGACATCCATGCCGCCGCCGCGCGGCTCTCCGGCCTGATCGCCGAAACGACCTTGATCGAATCGCTGGAACTCAACAAACGCTTCGGCGGCCGCATCCTGTTCAAGCCGGAGACGCTGCAGCGCACCGGCTCGTTCAAGTTCCGCGGCGCCTACAACAAACTGTCTTCGCTGAGCGAAGAAGAGCGCAGCCGCGGCGTCGTCGCCTTCTCCTCCGGCAACCATGCTCAGGGCGTCGCCGCGGCGGCTGCCATGTTCGGCGTCAAGGCGGTCATTGCCATGCCGGCCGACGCGCCGGCGATGAAGATCGCCAATGTCCGCAAGATGGGCGCCGAAGTGGTGCCGTTCGACCGCTTTCGCGACGACCGCATGACGGTGGTGCGACCCTACATGGACAAGGGCATGGTGCTGGTGCCTCCTTTCGACGATCCGGCCATCATCGCCGGCCAGGGCACGATCGGTCTCGAACTGATGCGCCAGGCAAAAGCGCTCGGCGTCAGCCTCGATGCGGTCGTCATTCCCTGTGGAGGCGGCGGCCTGACGAGCGGCATTTCGATCGCCGTCAAGGATGCCTCGCCGGCCACAGCAGTCTGGGCCGTTGAACCCGAGCATTTCGACGACACCCGCCGCTCGCTGATCGAAGGAAAAAGGGTTTCCAACGAGCCCGGCCACAGCTCGATCTGCGATGCCATCCTCACCGCCGAGCCCGGCGCGATCACATTCGAGATCAACCGCAAGAACCTGGCCGGCGCCATCGCCGTCTCCGACAAGGCGGCCGCACAGGCGGTGCGCGACGCCATGGCCCATCTCAAGCTGGTGGTCGAACCCGGCGGCTGCGTGGCGCTGGCGGCGCTCTCGTCAGGCGAGATCGAACTGTCGGGCAAATGCGTCGCCGTCGTGCTGTCAGGCGGCAATGTCGATTTCACCACCTATGCCGAGATCATGGCCGCGGCCTGAGAACCGATATGGCAGACGCTGAGATAAGGGCGGCTCTCGATCGCCATTGGGCTGCCTCCGATGCCAATGATCTCGAGACGGAGCATCAGATCTATCGCGAGGACGCGGTGCTTGACTATCCGCAGTCAGGCGAGCGCATCAGCGGACGGCACAACATCCAGCCGTCGCGCGCCGCCCAGCCCAACCGGAAGCGCTTTGCCGTGCGGCGGATCACCGGGTCAGGCGACCTCTGGATCACCGAGTATGTCCTGACCTATGACGGGATTCCGTCCTATACGGTGAGCATCATGGAGTTCGTCGATGGCAAGGTGGTTCGCGAGACCCAGTATTTCGGCGATCCGTTCGAGCCGGGGCAGTCGCGCGCGCAATGGGTCGAACGGATACCTTGAAACACGGCGGCGGTAGCATGACCAGCCACCATCCGCTCGATCGTGCCGAACTGCCTGATGATACGGCCGATCTCGCCCGCTATCTCATCGGCAAGCTCGTGGTGCGGGAATTGCCGGAAGGCATCGTCGGCGGCCGTATCGTCGAGACCGAGGCCTATGTCACCGGCGACGCCGCCGGTCACGGCTATCGCGGGATGACGCCGCGCAACCGTTCGATGTTTCTCGGGCCCGGGCACGCCTATGTCTATCTCGCCTATGGGGTCTCCTGGATGCTCAATGTCTCGAGCGAGGGGCCGGGCACCGGCACCGGCGTGCTGATCCGGGCGCTGGAGCCGCTCGAAGGCATCGCCATCATGCGGCTGAACCGGGGCGTGGAGCGCCTGCGCGACCTGGCGCGCGGGCCGGGGCGGCTCGCCCAGGCATTGCGGATCGACCGTTCGCTGGACGGCCTCGATCTGTGCCGCCAAGGCCCGCTATGGCTGGCAGCCGACGAGCATCAGGCCAGCGACATCGGCCAAGGCATCCGCATCGGCATCACGAAGGATGCGGACCGCCCGCTGCGGTTCTATGTCAGAGGCAGTCCGTTCGTCAGCGGTCCGCGATCGCTCAATTCCTGAACGCTCAGTCGAGCGTGCGCCTGAACCGCACCAATGCGACGCCGGCAAACAAGGCCACGAACCCGACCAGCCAGGCGATCTCGCCCGCAACCGCCGGCAGTTCGGCGCCCTTCAGCATCACCGCGCGGGTGATGCGCAGAAAATGCGTCAGCGGAAAAATCTCGCCGAAGGTCTGCGCCCAGCCCGGCATGCCGCGATAGGGGAACATGAAGCCGGACAGCAGGATCGACGGCAGGAAGAAGAAGAAGGTCAGCTGCAGCGCCTGCATCTGCGTGCGGGCGATGGTCGAGATGGTGTAGCCAAGCAGCACCAGCGCCAGCACGAACACCAATACGGCTGTAAGCAGCAGCGACATGGAACCGGTGAAGGGGATGGCGAACAAGAGCTTCGACGCCGCCAGCACCACCACCACCTGGACGCCACCGACCACAAGATAGGGCAGCACCTTGCCCAGCATGATCTCAAACGGGCTGGACGGCATGGCGAGCAGGTTTTCCATCGTGCCGCGCTCGGTCTCGCGGGTCAGCGCGATCGAGGTCATCATCACCAGGGTCATCTGCAGGATGACGCCGAGCAGGCCGGGCACGATGTTGTATTGCGAGATGCCTTCCGGATTGTAGCGCTGGTGCACCACCACATCGAGCTGGCCCCTGGCGGCCTCACTCGCCGCCTCCTGCATGCCTTGCGCCCGAAGCAGCGCCTGGCTGGCCACTTTGCTTAGCGTCGAGATGGCGCCGCTGGCGGCGGCCGGGTCGGTGGCGTCGGCCTCGATGAGTATCTGCGGATTGTCGCCGCGCTCCACCCGGCGGCCGAAATCGGCCGGGATGGTGACGACGAAGGCGACATCGCCGCGCGCCATCAGGAATTCGGCATCCTCGGCACTTTGCGCGACATGGTCGAAGCGGTAGTAGCCGGTCGTCTGCAGGGCTGCGACAATGGCGCGGGTGTAGGGGTCGTTGCTGGTCGCCACCAGTGCGGCAGGCAGGCTTTTGGGATCGTTGTTGATAGCGTAGCCGAACAGCACCAGCTGCAAAAGCGGCACGCCCAGCATCATGGCGAAGGTGATGCGGTCGCGCCGCATCTGGATGAATTCCTTGATCAGCAGCGCACCGAGCCTGGCGAAGGAGAAGACGCTGTTCATGCCATATTGTCCTTCGAGCCGGACATGAACTGGATGAAGACGTCCTCGAGGCTGGTCTCGCCGGGTTTTACGCTGACGCCCTTGTGCTCCTTCTCGACATCGGCGAGCGCCTTTTCGAGCTTTGCCTTGTCGGAGCCGACGACATGCAGCGTCGCGCCGAACGGCGCCACCTGGTCGACGCCGGGCCGGTCCCTGAGTGCATCGGCGACCTGGTCGAGGCGCGGTCCCTGCAGCACGAAGGTGGTCAGACCGGCATTCGTCACCACCTCGTCCACCGTGCCGGTGGCCAGCATCTTGCCGTAGGAGATGTAGCTGATGCGGTGGCAGCGCTCGGCTTCGTCCATGTAGTGGGTGGACACCAGCACGGTCAGACCGCCGCTCGCCAGCCGGTGGATCTCGTCCCAGAATTCGCGCCGCGCCTTCGGATCGACGCCGGCGGTCGGCTCGTCGAGCAGCAGCAGCTTCGGCTTGTGCATGATGCAGGCGGCCAGTGCCAGCCGCTGCTTCCAGCCGCCCGACAACGTGCCGGCGAGCTGGTTGCGGCGGCTCGTCAGGCCAAGCTCTTCCAGCGTTTTCGACACATGCTCCTCGACCGGTTTCAGCCGGTAGAGCCGCGCCACGAATTCGAGATTCTCGCCGATCGTCAAATCCTCGTAGAACGAGAATTTCTGCGTCATGTAGCCGACTTCGCGCTTGATGCGGAGCGACTCGGTGCGGATGTTGAAACCCAGCACCGTACCTTCGCCCTCGTCGGGCGTCAGCAGGCCGCACATGATGCGGATGGTCGTCGTCTTGCCGGACCCGTTGGGCCCGAGAAAGCCGACGATCTCGCCCTCGGCCACCGTCATCGTCACATGGTCGACGACAGTCTTGTCGCCGAAACGCTTGACCAGGCCATGAACGTCGATGGCGTTCATTTTGAGGCCGCCAGCTCGACATCGACGATCTGTCCCGGCTGCAGCGCTTGCGCCTTGCCCTCAGGCCGCGCCTCGACGAGGTAGACCAGCTTCTGCCGGTTCTCGAGCGAGTAGATCACCGGCGGGGTGAATTCCGGGTCGGGCGAGACATAGCTGACGCGCGCCTTCACCTCCGGCCCGCAGCCGTCGCAATGCACGACAAGCAGCGTGCCGACCTTGATCGACGAGAACGCACTTTCCGGGACATAGACGCTGAGCTTCACCGCACCGTCCGGCAACATCGAAATGACAGGCGCGGTCGGACCAGCGGTGTCGCCGGGATTGCGGATGACGTCATTGATGCGGCCGGGCGAGGGTGCCGCCAGCACGCGCTTCGATAGCCGCCACTCAGCCTGTTCCAACGCCGACTGCGCCTGTTTGACCTGATTGTCTGCCGCCTTGATCGTTTCGGGACGCGCAGGCAGACCGCCGACGGCGAGGTTGGCCTGCGCCTGGCCGACCTGCGCATTGGCGGTCTCCAGCGTCGCGGCGGCGGTGTCGTAGTCGGCCTGCGTGCCGGCACCGCGCTTGAACAGGTCGGCGGCGCGGTCGTATTTGCGCTTGGCATCCGTGGCCTGGGCCTTGGCCATGTCGACCTCGGCCTTCAGCACCGCGATCTCCTCCGGCCGCTTGCCGATCTGCAGGTCGGCCAGCTGCGCCTGCGCCTGGGCGAGCGCGGCCTCTCCCTGGGCGACGGCGATTTTTGCGTCGGCGCTTTCGAGAGTCACTACCGGCGTGCCTGATACAACACGGTCGCCGCGCTTGACCGCGACGGTCTCGACCTGCGCCACTTCGATCGGCGCCAGCAAGACATAGTCGCCCTCGACATAGCCGACGGCAAGCGGCGCTGCCGGCGCGCAGGCGCCGAACAGCTGGGCTGCGAGCGGCAGGGAACAGAGAAAACTCATCGCTTGCCCTCCTTGCGGGCGACCGGATTTCGGGCCGCCAGTATGGCGCCAAGATTGCTTGTGACCGCCGCCACCACCTTGGCGGCTTCGGTGTTACCGATCTCGCGCCAGCCCATACGACGCATCACTGCTTCGCGGCCGATGCGGAAATAGATGACCTGGCCGATCAGCGTGAAGACCACGAGCTTGGTGGCCTCGCTTTCGGCCGGCTCGCCCGTCGCCTGTTCCCAGATCTGGCAGAGGCGGCGATGCGTCGGTTCGAACACCCCGTCATAGATGCGGTCGAGGGCGGCCGTCGGATGCGACAACTCTCTAAGTACGAATTGTACGATCTCGCCCGCCTCCGGCCTGGCGACGACAAATCCTACCATCCGCTCCAATGCGGTCGAGAGCTGCGCCCGCGCCGTCTCTGAACTGGCTTGACCTTGCAGCTGCATGCCGCCGAGCGCCTGGCCGGCAACCGCCTGGATGGTCTCAACGATGTGGTCGGCGGCGGCCCCGCGCAGCCCTTCCTTGCCGCCGAAATGATAGGCGATGGAGCCGATGTTGGCCTTCGCCTCCGCCGCGATCTCGCGCGTCGAGGTGCCGTCGAAGCCCTGCCGCCCAAACAGTTTGAGCGCGGCCAGCACCAGTGCGGCGCGCGTCTGCTCGGCGGGCGATGTCTCCTGGCGGGGCATTTTGTCGGGCGCGGATTTGATCATGTCGGCGTGTTTAATCAATCGATTGATTAAAGTCAAGTTGATTATCTACGGCCGCTTGCCATGTCGGGCCGCAGACGCTTTAGTGGGCGGCCATGGGCAAGGAAGTCGAACGCAAGTTCCTGGTCTCCAGCGCCGAATGGCTGGAAATGGCCGAGGCGAATATACGCATTCGCCAGTTCTATCTTGCCGCAACACCCGGCCGCACCGTGCGCGTGCGCATCAGCGACGGCAGTTCGGCGAAGCTGACGCTTAAATTCGGCAGCAAGATCCGCGAGCGTGACGAATACGAATATGAAATTCCACTGGCGGACGCAGAGGAGATGCTGGCCTTCGCCATCGGACATGTCATCGAGAAGACACGCCACCATGTTAGGCATCGCGGCTATCTCTACGAAGTCGATGTTTTCGGCGGGATTCTAGCCGGCCTTGTGGTGGCCGAACTGGAGACGCCGGAGGATGTACCTGACGAAATGCTGCCTGATTGGCTCGGCCGCGAAGTGACCGGCGAGCAGAGATTTTACAACGCGTCGCTCGCCCTAGAGCCGGATGATTTTAGGTCGGGTCGACCTAAAATCGGAATCCGGCTCTAAATCAAAAGAGTTGGAGCATGATGTCGTCCGAAAACCGCTTCACACTTTTCGGCATCATGCTCTAGGGGGATTCCGGAGATCGCCGCATGAGCTTTCGCATCGATCCGCGCCTGCCGCTGACCGGCGAGGTCAGGCGTATCCTTGGCGAGGAGATCGGCAAGGCGCTTGCCCATCTGGCCGTCGCGCGCGACCAGCCGGAGCAGGCATTGCACAAATGCCGCAAGCGGCTGAAGAGCGCGCGCGCCTTGCTGCGGCTGGTCCGTTCCGGAAATGAAACATTCTGTCGGACTGAGAACCAATGCTACCGTCAGGTGGCGGCGCTGCTTGCCGGGCCGCGCGAGGCGACCGCGCTGGTCGAGACCGTCGACCGGCTGGCAGCCGCCTTTCCCGAGCAGGTTGCCGGCGGCGGCCTCGACAGCGTGCGCGACCGGCTGATTGCCCGCCAGCATGAAATGCATGCCGGCGCCGGCCTCGACGCCGCCATAGGCGCGGCCACCGCCGCCTGCGAGGAAGGCCTCATCAGGATCGAGCGGCTGCTGCTCCCCGATCTGCCTGAGCATGCAGCCGATGTGCTTGCGGAAGGCGCTCGCAAGACCTTGCGCCGTGCCAGGAAGGCGCTGGACCGGGCGGGATCGCGCGGCGAAGCAGAGGATTTCCACGATCTGCGCAAGGCTGCCAAGACCCACTCGATGCATTTGTCGCTGCTCGGCCGGCTGTGGCCGACGCCGATCAAGGTGCGGCGCAAGGCGGTCGACGAACTGGGCGAAAGGCTCGGCGAACTGCACGACGTCTTCGTCATGCGCGTGTTGCTCGAGGCCGACGGTGAGCCGCTCGGCGATGCGCAGGACACAAGGCTTCTTGGCAAGCTTTTGAAGCGCTCGGAAAAAAGCCTGAAGAAGAGCTGCCTCGCCGGAGCGGCCGAGCTGTTCGGCGACAGCCCCAAGCGCTCGACAAAGAAACTCGCGCGCAATGCGCGCGACGACCTCGCCGGCCCGGTATTGTCGAAAGAGGTCCCGGTCGGTTGATCATGGCCGAGGACGTCACCTCGTGCTAGTCACACTTTACCATGACCGCGCCGCGCGACACGCTTCTCGACCGACTTGGCCGCTGGCTTGCCGGCCGGCTGCAGGACGAATCCTCGGGCTATGAGCCCTACACGCCGTCCGACGCCGAGACGTTGCGGCGCACGCTCGAACCCGGCGACATCCTGCTCATCGAAGGCAACCAGAAGATCTCCGCGGCCATCAAATACCTGACACAGTCGACCTGGTCGCATGCGGCCTTCTATATCGGCGATGCGTTGTCCGAACCGGAGGACGGATCGGAACGGCGTCGGCTGATCGAAGTCACGCTCGGCGAAGGCTGTGTCGCCGTGCCGCTGTCGCGCTACCGCACCTACAACACCCGCATCTGCCGGGCGAGCGGGCTGGCGCCGGAAGACCGCGACCATGTTGTCGCCTTCATGATCGGCAAGCTCGGCCTGAAATACGATCTCAAGAACATCTTCGACATGCTGCGCTTTTTCCTGCCGACGCCACCGGTGCCGGTGCGCTGGCGCCGCCGCATGCTGGCTTTCGGTTCCGGCGATCCGACGCGCGCCATTTGCTCGACGCTGATCGCCGAAGCCTATGGTGAGATCCGCTACCCGATCCTGCCCGAGATCACCCGCGCGCCCGGCCGCGCCTCGGCGCAGTCGAACTATTCGCGCCGCGAAATCCTGCACATCCGCCACCACTCGCTCTACACGCCGCGCGACTTCGACCTGTCGCCCTTCTTCCGCATCGTGAAACCGACGCTGGAATTTGGGTTCGACTACCGGGCGGTGACCTGGGAGGACAAGGCAGGCACCGACGCCGCAGCCGCGAAGGCTGGCGCAATCGCCTCAGACACGTGATGGCTTCGGCCTGAGTCATGAGGTTCAGGCGTCTCACATGGCGGCCTGCATCACGCCGAAACCGCAATAGCGCCCTGGTTTTCGGCCCTGTGTTCGACCCAGACATGGACCGGTTCGTCCCGGCCGCGGATGCTAACCGGTCCATGATCGCGCGCATTCAACCGTGTCGTTGGCGATTCCGCCTTCGCGGCCTCAATCAGTCGTGACCCAAAGCAAATATTCGCCTGAAGTTCCCGGCAGAGCGCCTGCAAACGGCTGGCGACGTTGACGGTGTCGCCCACCACCGCGAAGGACAGGTTGCGCTCGCTGCCGACGGCGCCGAGGACGACGGCGCCATATTGTGCACCGATCCGAACGTCCAGCGGCGGATATCCCCTGGACACACGCTGGACATTCCAGTCTTCGATAGCGGCGATCATCGCTTCAGCGCACCGGATGGCCCGGGTTGCGTCGTCATGGCTGGCTTGCGGAACCCCGAAGGTCGCCATGATGCAATCGCCGATATAGTTGTCGACGGTGCCATGGTGGTCGAAAACGACCTGCTCCATGCGACGGTGGAACTGACGCAGTAGTTCGAACACTGCTTCGGCCGGATGATCCTCGGAATAGTGTGTGAAGCCGACGATGTCGGCGAACAGCACCGCGATATCCTGCCGGCGGACCGGACCGAAGGGCTCGTCATCCGAGGCGAGCTGGTCGACGACATTGGGCGAAAAATGCCGGGCGAGATTGGCGCGGGCGCGCTCCGCCTTGACATAGTCTTCCGACAGATGCCGGGAACGGGAGACGACCAGAGCCATGATCGCGCCGATAATCAGGACAACCAACACATTGGTCGCCTGCGCGAACGTATCGACGAAATTGGGGTTGAGATAGAGATTCAGTCGCTCTGTCATCGGCAGCGAATAGAGGTTCGTTGCCGGAATGACGGTTCCCGCATGAAAAACCACCCATCCCACCCCGATCGTCCACGTCAAGGCCGCGAGCGCGCCGAGATAGAGCGCCAATCGCGTCGAAAGGGTCAGCGCGCCAAGGCATACGAAAATCAGCAGGAATTTGAAGCTGCCCTCGCGCAGTTGCATCGCAGCCGGCGCGACCTCGCGGGAAAACGGGTTGGGCGTTACCAGCAGAACGGTCAACAGAATGATGTCCAGCGTACCGACGAGGTAACCGATCCACCATGGCGCGTTGCGACGGCGCGCAAAGCGAAACTGGATCAGGCCGACGAGCTGGAACAGCGCTAGGCCCGCCAGCACGAAGAGCAGCGAGGCATCCCAGCGGCCGATCAAGGAAAAGAAGCAGGAGATCACGGCGAGCGATGCCGTGCGCGCCCAGAACTGCAATGCAGCACCCTGGCGTTCTGCGCGCTCCCGCAAATTTTTCAGGCGCGAATAGCGGCGAAGTTCAAGTGTTGGCGCGGTCGGCATAGGATCACTTCGATTTTGCGGGGACGGTCACGCATTCGGCAAACCCGCCCCGTACAGTCTGGCAAATCAGCGCGCGAACTCTATCATGGTTTCGTTTTTGAAACGCGGCTGGCGCGTCAAGCCGGCAACGGGCGGCGTCCCTTTGCCGGAGCGGTGGGCCGGTCGGACGCACCGGCATCCCTGGGGTGCGGGCCGATCGGCATGATCGCCGGAAACGGGGTTGCGCCAAAAGCAAATGTCCATTTGTAGCCGGTCAGCCCGTCTTCCGGCGTCGTGTGCTGGTCGTGATGGGCGAGCAGTTTGGCGCGCTCGGCCAGTTCCTCCGCCTCGCGCTTCACCATCTCCGCCGTCTCCGGCCGCATCCGCCTGGAGAAAGAGACGAAGGTCGCTTCCCGCTCCAGATGGGTGATCGCCCAGCCGATGAAATTCTTGTTTGTCATCTCGAATAGCGGCCTGAGCGGCCCTTCGAAATTCCACTGGATCGGTGTGTCGACCAGCAGCCGTGCCGACAACCCGCTGCCCAGCGCAATGAGGCCGAGCGCTTCGAGATCGCGCAGATAGAGGAACATCGACGCTTCGCTTAAGCCTTGCGAGCGCATGACGCCCTCGGGCGTGAATTTCTCCGACAGCATGACGAAGATGAACAGCAACGCCGGCCGGCCGGCAAGCTTGCGCTCGACCTCTGGCGCGATGCGGTTGACCGGTCCCGGCCCCCGGTTCATCGACCCCAGCACGTTTTCCAGCTCGACGCCGGCGGCAGCGCAGATCCCGACGAGACGGTCGAGCTTGCAGTTGCGCTCGTGGAAGATGCGCTTCACCGTCGGCTCGGAAACGCCCATCCGCCCGGCTAGCTCACGATAGGTGACGCCCTTGGCTTTCAGCGTCCGCTTCAGCGCCTCGAAGATCAGGCCGTTCATGGGATGCACCTCTTTTGCGCCATTTCGTATCGGTTTCCGATACTAGCTCGAATCGCCCTTTCCGGAAAAGTATCGAAACTCCTAGCTCTCCGCCATCCACCACAGGAGACCTGGCCATGAAAACCCTCATCCCCTCCATTTGTCTCGCCGCCTTCGGTATCGCGCTTGTGCCTGCCGCCGAGGCCGCCGAACTCTGGCGCGCCTCGGGCTTCGAGCAACCCGAATCGGCGCTGTTCGATGCCGCCAACAATCGCATCATCGTCTCCAACATCGTCGGCAATCCCGGGGAGGCCGACGGCAACGGTTATCTCTCGGTGCTGTCGCTGGACGGCAAGGTCGTTAGCCGGCACTGGACCGCCGGCATGGATGCACCGAAGGGCTCGGCGATCTCTGGCGGCAAGCTCTACGTCGCCGATATCACCAAGGTGCGCATCGTCGATCTCGCCAGCGGCAAGCTGGTCTCGACCATCGATGTGCCCGGTGCCGTCTTCCTCAACGACGTCACATCGGACTCATCGGGCAAGGTCTATGTCACCGACATGCTGGCCGATGCGATCTACCGCATCGACGGCAACAAGCCGGACCTGTTCGTGAAGGATGCGAAGCTCGCCGCGCCCAACGGCATCTTTGCCGATGGCGACCGGCTGATCGTGGCCTCGTGGGGCAAGGGTATCAAGCCGGACTTCAGCACTGCCGCGCCCGGGGGCCTGCTGTCGGTCGATCTCGCGACGAAAGCCGTGACGCCGCTGCCTGGCGCACAAAACTTTGCCGACCTTGATGGCGTCGTCGCCATCGGCGACAGGATCTACGCCACCGCCTTCATGACCGGCACGCTCTATCGGTACAAAGTCGGCGAGGCGCCGGAGGCTGTAGAGCAGTTCAAGCCGGGCAGCGCCGACATCGGCACAGATGGCACGCGGATTTTCGTGCCGCTGATGAACGAAGGTGAGATCGCGGTGCTGAGCCTGGACTGACGGCGCACACTTGCCGGCTCAGCCAGCGGGCGCGGCTTTGAGTTGCGCCCGCGCATCCTTGATCGAAGCGGCAAAGGTCACCAGCGGCCGCTTGACGCCGTGGTTGATCAGCATGCGCCGCGTCTGCGGCGAGGCGCCGGCGATGATGAAACGCACGCCGGCACGTTTCGCCTTGTACGCCGCGCCCTCGATGACATTGGCCGCGGTGGAATCGAAGAACGGCACCGCCGAACAATCGAGGATGAAGTTCTTGCGCTGGTCGGCGATGCGGTCGAGCACCGTGCCGACAGTCGAGGCGGCGCCGAAGAAGAAGGCGCCGGAGATGCGATAGACGACGGTGTCGGCGTCGCTTGCCTCGCTTGCATCGTAGGCGCGGCCGCTGCTGTCGGCGACATCGTCCTGCACCAGCGGCAAATCCGCCTCCACGGCGATCGACTTGGCCATACGATCAATGAACAGGATCGAGCCTAGTGCGAAGCCGACGACGATGCCTTCGGTGAGGTCGCGGAAGACGACGATCAGGAAGGTTGCCATCAGCACCAGGGCGTCGCCGCGCGAAGCGCGCAGCAATGTGGCGAAGGCCTGCTTCTCGAACATGTTCCAGCAGACAACCGCCAGCACCCCGGCAAGGGCGGCAAGCGGGATGTAGCTCGCCATTGGTGCGGCCACCAGCATGAAGACCAGCAGAAAAAGCGAATGCAGCATGCCGGAAACCGGCCCATGCGCGCCGGCCCGCACATTGGTGGCGGTGCGGGCGATGGTGCCGGTGGTGCAGATGCCGCCGAACAGGGCAGACGCGATGTTGGCAAAGCCTTGCGCCACCAGTTCGCAATTGGAACGGTGACGCCGCCCGGTCATGCCATCGGCGACCACGGCCGAGAGCAGCGATTCGATGGCACCGAGCAGCGCAAAAGCCACCGCATCCGGCAGCACCGCAATCGCCTTGTCGAGGTTGAGTCCCGGCAGTGCCGGCAACGGCAGGCTGCGCGGAATGCCGCCATAGCGCGTGCCGATCGTTTCCGCCGGCAGCGAAAGCAGCGCCACGACAAGGGAGGCCAGTCCGACGGCGATCAGCATGCCCGGCCAGCCGGGCCGCCAGCGCTTCACCCCCACGATGGTGGCGATGGTCAACGCCGCCACCAGCGTCGCTGAGATGTTGAGCGTGCCGGCCGCGTGGCCGATCGCCATCAGCTTCGGCAGCAGCGGCCCGGGCTCCGGCCCGGCAAGCCTCAGCCCGAACAGTTCGACGATCTGGCCGGAGAAGATGATGACTGCGATGCCGGCGGTGAAGCCGACCGTCACCGGGTAAGGGATGAATTTGATATAGGTTCCGAGCCGGAGATAGCCGATGGCGAGCAGGAAAATGCCGGCCATCATCGTCGCCAGCAGCAGTCCGTCGACGCCTTCGCGCTGCACCGTCGCCGCCACCAGCACGATGAAGGCGCCGGCCGGGCCGCCGATCTGGAAGCGGCTGCCGCCGAGCGCCGAGACGATGAAGCCGCCGACAATGGCCGTGAACAGGCCGCGCTCCGGCGTCACGCCCGAAGCAATCGCAATCGCCATCGACAGCGGCAACGCGACAATAGCGACGGTCAGCCCGGCCATGAAGTCGGCCTTGAACTGCGGCAGGCGGTAACCTTCGCGCCAGACCGTCACCAGCTTGGGCGTGAACAGCTCTGAAAATGTCGGCTTTGCCGACTTCTGGGCCGGTTGATGCACTGCCCGCCGGATCTGATCCATGGACTGCCTTCCGCTTGCGTGAAGGCGGCGGGATCGTCGGCAGGACTGTCGGCGGTCGCCGTCGCGACTATATGCCGGCTCAGCCTTGCGGGTTCGGCGGCGCGACCGGCTTGAGGCGCACGCCCCGGCCGCCGCGCTCGCTGGTCTGGTTCTCGCCGATGAGCTCCACCCCGGCCTCGTCGAGAGCCTGGATAACCTTCATCAGCGTATCGACCACACCCCTGACCACGCCGTCACTCGCTTCCATGCGCTGGATTGTCGGAAGCGAAACGCCGGCACGCTCGGCGAGCGTCTTCTGATCGATGCCGGCCAGCGCCCTCGCGGCGCGCATCTGGGCGGCAGTGATCATCGGTCGGAACCCCCGTCTGAGTCTGCGGAGACGACGTGTAATACAATCATAGTGATGTTTCAACCATCATAAAGCATGCATGAAACATGATCTCTCCACAAAGCCGGATGGCGGGATACGGGATGAGCATGCTACGCTACCGCCTTGGCTCTTACTGGCGGGGAAATATCAGTTGAATATTTTCAGGACCTTGACGACGTCGGCAGCCTTGCTGTCGGCGGTTTTTCTGCTGGCAGGCTGCGGACACGGGCTGATCAACCGGCTGATTTGAATGTCGCTCCGGATCGTCAGTCTTCGGGCTCGTTGCCATCGGCCACCGCCTTGTTCCGCTGCAGCATTCGCGCCGCCAGCCAGCACAGCGTCGCCCAGGTGAAGCCGGCGCACCATCCCGCCAGCACGTCGGAAGGCCAGTGGACGCCGAGATAGACGCGGCTGACGCCGACCAGCAGCGTTACCAGCACCGCCAGGCTGAGGACATAGATTTTCGTCGTTCGTCCCGGCAGGAAGCGCGCTGCGAGCGAGCCTAGCGTGAGATAGGTCACCGCCGACAGCATCGCGTGGCCGCTGGGAAACGACAGCGACGTCTCGTTGGCCAGGTGCGAGACAAGATCGGGGCGCGGCCGGTCGATGCCGGCCTTGAGCAAGGTCGACAGCAGCTGCCCGCCGGCCACCGCGACAAAGATCAGCAGCGCCGTCCTCGGCCTACGGATCAGCAGGAGGTAGACGATCACCGCCGTTACGATCAGCACCAGCACGCTGGAGCTGCCGAGGCTGGTGATGTCGCGCATCGCGCCTTCCAGCCATGCCGGGCCGACGGGAACATCCGGCTGACCCACTTTTCGGAAAGCGAGCAGGATCTCAGTATCGAAAGCGTGCGGCGTGGTGGCCCGCGCCACCTCCATCAGTTCCTCGAAGCCCCACAGCCCGGCGGCTATCACCAGCCCGGCCAGCAGCACCGGAAATTCAAGCCAGTTGGTGAACGCACGCGGGGTCTTCATCGGATTACAGTCGCCCCTGCAGGTAAGGCCCGAGCGAGATCAGCACCACCGCCGCGATGGCCAGCACGATGCCGGTCGCCTGCAAGGCATTGACGCGTTCGCCGAAGAACACCAGCGCCACCACATTGACCGCCACCAGCTGGATCACCGCCGACAGACTGAACGACACCGACATGCCGAACTCACGAACCAGCCGCAGCATCATCAGATTGCCCGCCGTATAGAGCGCCAGTGTCAGCACGATCTTGCCAAGGCTTGGCGCCAGCCCCCATTGCTTGGCCGCGATGGCCGCCAGCAGGAAGATCACCGTCGAAATGACGAGCTGCGCCAGTCCCCAGAAACTCACTTTTGTGCCTCGCTGTCCTTTGTGGCAGCTCTTGTTTCGCAAGCGTGGCGGCACGTCAAGCAGACTGCGGCGGAACAGGCCACGGCCGAGGTGCTGAATGAATGGCAGCGCGATCGCGGTCTGACTGCCACGCTCGGTCGGATTCGTGCAAACCCAGGCAGCTGCGCTCAAGCATTGGAAAAGAATGGACTTTTAAACATGGCGCCCCACCTCTTCTGGAGGAGAGTGCCATGCCAAAGTCCGTCTATGACCGTGGCCTGCTGAAACCCGACGACATCGCCAGGCTGCAACGCGTATTCGACGAAGCCTGCCGCAGGCGCGACGTGCATCCCGATTCGGCGGAGGCGCGGGAGATCGCGCTGAACCTGCTTGCGCTGCACAATGCCGGCATGGTCGAGGAAGATATGCTTATGGAAACCGTGGGTTTCCGCCGGTTGGAGCCGAAATCAGCCTGAGGCCCGCAAGGCGGCCTGGAGCGATTCCAGGAAAAGTGTGAAGCGGTTTTCCGTCCGGAATTGCGTAAAAATAAAGGCCTAGGAGCGGTTCGCCGTTTCCGTGAAACGGTGAAACGCTCTAGCCGGCGCGCTGCACGACGGCCACATTCATCTCTGCCCGCAGCCTGAAGCCGATGGATTCGTACAATCCAACCGCGTTGGCATTGCTGGCATAGGCATGCAGGTAGGGAACTTCGCCGCGCGCAAAAATTCGGTTGGCCACGAACACCGACAGCAGCCGGCCGAGGCCGCTGCCGCGAAATTCGGGATGCGAGCAGACGCCGCTGAGTTCGCTGTAGCCGGGCTGCTTCATGCGCTCGCCGGCCATCGCCGCCAGCCGGTCGTCGATTTTCACGCCCCAGAACTCGCCGAGGCTCAGCGCCTTGAGCGTGAACGGGCCGGGCTTGGTCAGTGACGCCAAAGCAAGCATCTCGGCCGCGTCGTCCTGCGTCAGCTGCTGCACACGCTCGTCCGACACGGAAGGCAATGGCGCCTCGGCAACCATCTGAACGCCGAAGGCGGTCACGGTCGCGGTCAGTTCCGGCGGCAAGGCAACGGGGTCCGCCTGGAGCATGAACACGCTCTCACCTGCAGGAATGAGGCTTGCGAGCGCCTGCAGACTCTCAGCGTCGTCTGCCCCGGAAGCCGCGAAGGGGACGATCGAGGAGGGATAGCGCCTGGCGAGCCTGTCGCCATACGCAAAGATCCGATGCCGCGTGTCGAGCGCGCTCCAGACCGGACGATCGAGGACATGGCTCATGGCGCGACATCCTGTTTCACACGGCGGTCGAGCGGGGCCGCCGCCAGGCCGTCCTCCATTGCCGAGAGTTGTTCGAGAAGCGGCCCTGCAAGGCCTTTGCACAAGTCGGCAACGGCGTTCTCGATGCGCGGCCAAACGTCCCGCTTCGCCTTATCGACCAGGCGCTGGCCGTTCGCGGTCAGCGAGATCATCCTGCGGCGCTGGTCGTCGTTCGATGGCGCGGCCTCGACCAGCCCCAACTCGGCCAGCAGCGCCACGCTGCGCGTCACCCCCGGCTGGGTGATCCCCAGTGACTGCGCCAGTTCGCCGACAGGCAGCGGCCCAAGCCGGTCGAGCGCGGCCAGCAGAGGATACTGGCTGGACTGCACCGGCACCTCCAGCCCATCGAGCATGCGCTGCGTATCGGCCTGCAACTGCTCGCCGATGCGCTTCAGCCTGCTGCCGAGGGTGAGGTAGCCAAGGGATCGAATGATGTCTTCCATGGGTGGTCCGTCTCCTGGATAACCATAACATGTTATATAACGATGCAATGAACGAGTTCAAGCGCCTGCTTTGGAGGTTGGCCGCAAGCATCTCAACTTCGTCGTCCTTGGGCGAAGCAGGAGCGAAGCTCCGTCGCGGAGACCCAGGGATCATGCCTTGGCCGTGGAAGCAGCGGAGCAGAACCTGCAACGCAGCGTAGTTCAGAAGTCACGGCATGGATCCTCGGGTCTGCGCCGTCGCTACGCTCCTTGCTTCGCCCGTGGATGACGACGGGATCGGCGTTTCAGCCAATCGCCAGGATATTCGATCCGTCTTGCAGATGCGTTGAACCACTAGTCCGCGCCATAGCAGCAGCCCGAAGTGCGCGGTGGTTCTCCGTCCAGAAGCGCTCGTCTACACCCCTTGGCGATCTGACGGGCAATCGCTTCGGCCTGCAGGCCGGCGCTGTGAAAATAGCTGGTCAGGCTTGGCCGCATGCCGATGAACCACAGGCCGGGCTGGCCGCTCGGGGTGCCGCCATTGGCCTTCGGCACGCCCTTGGCGTCGAGCACGCCGAGATCGCCCAGCATGGCCTCCAGGCCGGTGCGATAGCCGGTTGCCGCGATCACCACATCCGGCTCGAGCACCGTGCCGTCGTTCAGCCGCACGCCGGCGCCTTCGAAAGCCGCCACCGGCGCCACCACCGAAATCCATCCGGCCTTCAGCGCGGCAACCGCGCCGTCGTCAACGGCGATCGCGATCTGCTCGACGCCGAGCCGGCTGGCGCCGCCTTTCGGCGCCGGCGGCAGGCCGAAGCGGGCGAGGTCGCCGAACACCAGCCGCTGCGTCGCGGCAATCGCGGCATCGGCAATCCACGTCGGCAGCATCGCCATGAAACCGCCGAAGCGCGCCACGGCGACCTTGCCGATCCGTTTCGGCATCAGCGACGGACCCTGCCTGGCTGACAACCAGATGGCCTTGGTGTCGGCACGGGCGAGGTGGTTGAGCACGTCGAAGCCGGAATTTCCGGCCCCGACCACCAGCACGCTTTTGCCCACATAGTCCTGTGCTGTGCCGAAATCGGCGGCGTGGCTAAGTTTGCCGGTGAAAGTCGCCTTGCCTTGCCAGTCCGGCGTCCATGGCAAGCGGTCGCGGCCGGTGGCGACGATGACATTGCGGGCGCTCAGCGTTTCCCGGCCCGTATGGACGAGCCAGCCATTGCCTCTGCGTTCGATCCGCTCGACGGCGGTGCCGAATTCGACCCTTATGCCGCGCGCGCGGGCAAAATCCTCGAGATAACCGATGATGGCATCCTTGTTCGGAAAGGCGGCGGTGCGGGGCGGATAGGCAAGGCCGGGCAGGGTCGACAGCGCGCGATGCGTGTTTAGGGTCAGCTTCTCGTGCCGCCGTCGCCACGGTTCGGCGATCCGCGGCTCCTTTTCAAGCACGACGACCCGCACGCCGCGCCGGCCAAGCGCGTCGGCGGCCGCCAGCCCCGCCGCTCCGGCGCCGATGACGATAACCGTATAGTCGGGTCCTTTCGGCCCCAGGACGATAGGCATCGTTTCGCTTGTCGTAGCCGCCATTCGGTCGAGATTTCCTTTCAGGTGCGCCATGGGGACCCGTCCTATATGGCACGTCCCATATGGCACAGGGGCGATATGATCGATAATGAGGTCGCGTCAATGCGACTGATTCGAGGCCTTGGGGGCAAGCCTCTGTTTATCATCGGCACGCGGAAGCTCGACCATGCCCTCCTTGCGCATCTTTCTCGACAGACTGCTGGAGGGCGCCGCAGCCAAGGTGCCGCGCCAGGATTTTTCGCATGTCGAGCGGCTGGCGCTTGTCCGCCAGCACGGCGACTTCTCGCTGGCCTATTCGACCGCCGTGCAGCAAAAACTGTCCTATTTCGGCGACGCCGACGGCTACATCGCCTTCGGCACCAAGATGAAGCACCATTTCGCGCTCGGTGACCCGGTGGCCCATCCGGCCGATCGGCCCGACTATATCAGGCGCTTTGTCGAAGCCGCCGACAGCCCGTGGTTCGTGCAGATCGGCGAACCGACGGCGCGCGTTCTGGCCGGGCTCGGCTACCAGGTCAACCGTCTCGGCGTCGACACGCGGCTGGAACTGCCGGCTCACGATTTTTCCGGCAAGCGCAACGAAACCGTGCGGTATTCCGAACGCTGGCTGTTGAAGAAGGGGTTTTCCTTTGGCGAAGGAGCGGTCTATCTCGACGAGGTCCAGCGCCTGTCACAGAACTGGCGGGCCGACCGCATCGTCAAGCGGTGGGAGATGGCGTTCCTCAACCGCCCCTTTGCCGATCATCTCGGCATCGATATGCGCCGTTTCGTGCTCTACAGCCCGGAAGGCGAGCTCGTCGCTCTGCTCGATTTCGATCCGATGTTCCGGGATGGCAAGGTGATCGGCTACACCACCTCGTTCAAGCGCAAGCACATCGATGCCTCGCCGCATGCCGAAATCGGGCTGACCAAATTCGCCGTCGACCGGTTTCGCAATGAGGGCATTTCGGTCGTCACGCTCGGCCTGTCGCCGATGCTCGAGGTCGGAGCCAACGGCTTTGCCGAATCGAGCTTCTGGCGCAACGCCTTCGCGCGGGCCTATGAGTCGCCCTGGGTCAACCGCAGCAAGTTCAACCTCAAGGGCCAGGCGGCGTTCAAGCGCCGCTTCCACGGCATCGAGGAACCGACCTACATCGCCTTCCGCCAAGGCAGGCTGATCGAGATGCTGGGGTTGCTGCGCCTCATCAAGGCGATCTAGCAAGAACCGTGGCGGCCAACGTGGCCAATTTGCCCTCAGCAAAACTGTTGATTTGACCGGCGCACGGGCGATCGCCTATTTGCATGTCGCTCAAAAGTGGTCCCGATTTGAGCAAACGACATGCATAAAAACAAAGACCTAATGCGCGTCGCCTGAGTCCGTTCAAACGCGACGCGCTTTAGAGCGGCAGGGTCAGTTGCGCAGCCGGTAGCCGGTGCGGAAGATCCAGGCGACGATGGCGATGCAGATGGCGAGGAACACCGTCGTCATGCCCAGGCTGACGGCGACCGAGACATCGGACTTGCCGTAAAAGCTCCAGCGGAAACCGCTGATCAGGTAGACGACCGGGTTGAACAGCGTCACCGTGCGCCAGGTCTCGGGCAGCATGTTGATCGAATAGAAGCTGCCGCCGAGGAAGGTCAGCGGCGTGATGATCAACAGCGGCACCAGCTGCAATTGCTCGAAGCTTTTCGCCCAGATGCCGATGATGAAGCCGAACAGGCTGAAGGTCACCGCCGTCAAGACAAGGAAGGCCAGCATCCAGAACGGATGCTGGATGGTGAGCGGCACGAACAGCGAGGCCGTCGCCAGGATGATCAAGCCGAGGATGATCGACTTGGTCGCGGCGCCGCCGACATAGGCGATGACGATCTCCAGATACGACACCGGCGCCGACAAGAGCTCGTAGATGGAGCCGACGAATTTCGGGAAATAGATGGCAAAGGAGGCGTTGGAGATCGACTGCGTCAACAGCGACAGCATGATCAGGCCGGGCACGATGAAGGCGCCGTAGCTGATGCCGTCAATCTCGGTGATGCGCGAGCCGATGGCCGAGCCGAAGACGACGAAATAAAGCGATGTCGAGATCACCGGCGAGACGATGCTCTGCAGCACGGTGCGGAACGCACGCGCCATCTCGACCCGGTAGATCGCCCATACTGCTCGCCAATTCATGGCTCTTGCCTCAACAGATTGACGAAGATCTCCTCGAGCGAGCTGTTTTGCGTGTCCATGTCGCGAAACTGGATGCCGGCCGTCTCGAGTTCGCGCAGCAGCGATGCGACGCCGGGGCGTTCGCTCTGGTTGTCATAGGTGTAGGTCAGCTGTGTGCCATCGCCCGACAGCTCCAAGGCGTAGTGCGAGAATGCATCGGGAATGGCGGTGAGCGGGTTGCGCAATTCGACGATCAGGCGCTTGCGGCCGAGCTTGCGCATCAGTTCGGCCTTGCCCTCCACCAGGATGATCTCGCCGCGGTTGATGACACCGACACGGTCGGCCATCGCCTCGGCCTCTTCGATATAGTGCGTGGTGAGGATGATGGTGACGCCATCGTCGCGCAGCCGCCGCACCATCGCCCACATGTCCTGGCGCAGTTCGACGTCGACGCCGGCCGTGGGTTCGTCGAGGAACAGGATGCGCGGCTCATGTGACAGCGCCTTTGCAATCATCAGCCGCCGCTTCATGCCGCCCGACAGCGTGATCGCCTTGGCGTCCTTCTTGTCCCACAACGACAGGTCGCGCAGCACCTTTTCGACGAAGCCCGGATTGGGCGCCTTGCCAAACAGGCCGCGGCTGTAGGTTACGGTTGCCCAGACGCTCTCGAACGCGTCGATGGTCAGCTCCTGCGGCACCAGCCCGATCAGGCTGCGCGCGGCGCGGTAGTCTCGGTTGATGTCGTGGCCGTCGACGGTCACCGTTCCCGACGAACGGTTGACGATGCCGCAGACGATCGAGATGAGCGTCGTCTTGCCGGCGCCGTTCGGCCCCAGCAGCGCGAAAATCTCGCCGCGTTCGATGTCGAGGTTGATTTCCTTCAGCGCCTTGAAGCCGGTGGCGTAGGTCTTGGTGACCCCGGAAATCGAAATGATGGAAGGCAAATTAGTGGAAGACATGAGGCCGAAAACGACTGTTTGAAAGAGGCGGGGATTATTATTGCGCTGAATGTCGGTGCGCAGGCTCGGAAGTCAATGCCGCTGCTGACAATTGTGGACAAACGTTCCCCTTTTGCCGTTTCGTCATGGGGGTGTCGGGGCGCTGACGGTTTGATCCCATCTGCTGCGACAACGCGCCCCGCGTGACGCCAAGCCGCTTTGACCGGACCGCATCCGCCGCCTATTCTGCGCCAACAAACAGCAGCCGGAGCCCGCATGGACCCGCTCATCCTGTCGCGAATGCAGTTCGGGGCGAATATCTCGTTCCACATCCTGTTTCCGACCATCACGATTGCGCTTGGCTGGGTGCTGCTGTTCTTCAAGCTCCGCTACAACGCCACCAATGATTCCGCCTGGATGCGCGCTTATTTCACCTGGGTGAAAGTGTTCGCGCTGTCCTTCGCCATGGGCGTGGTCTCCGGCGTCACCATGAGCTTCCAGTTCGGCACCAACTGGCCGGGCTATATGGAAAAGGTCGGCAACATCGCCGGGCCGCTGCTTGCCTACGAGATCCTCACCGCCTTCTTCCTCGAAGCGGCCTTCCTCGGCATCATGCTGTTCGGGTTCCGCCGCGTCTCCAACCGCGTCCACACGCTGGCGACGGTATTGGTCGCCGGCGGCACCACGCTGTCAGCCTTCTGGATCATTGCGCTGAACTCCTGGATGCAGACGCCGGCCGGCTTCGAGATGATCGACGGCAAGGCGCATCCCGTCGACTGGTGGGCGATCGTCTTCAACCCGTCCATGCCCTACCGTCTGACGCATATGCTGCTTGCCTCCGGCCTGACGGTGTCGTTCCTGATCGCCGGCCTGTCGGCGCTGCGCTACCTCACCGGCGACCGGTCGGAATCGATGTGGAAGGCGCTGCGCACCGGCGTCTTCACCGCCGCCATCCTGATCCCGATCCAGATCTTCGCCGGCGACCAGCACGGGCTGAATACGCTGGAGCACCAGCCGCAGAAGATCGCCGCCATGGAGGCGAACTGGAACACCGGCCCCAACGTGCCGCTGGTGCTGTTTGCGCTGCCCGACGAGGCGGCGAAGGAAAACAAATTCGAGATCGCCATTCCCGACGGCGCCAGCCTGGTGCTGCGCCACGCCACCAGCGGTATCGTGCCGGGGCTCAACGACTATCCCGGCCTGCACCCGCCGGTGTTCCCGGTGTTCTGGGGCTTCCGCATCATGGTCGGCGCCGGCATTTTGATGCTCATCGTCTCGTGGTCGGCGACCTTCTTCCTCAAGCGCCGCCACAGCCTGCCGAGGCCGCTGGCCATGCTGATGGTGCCGATGGCGCTGTCGGGCTGGCTGGCGACGCTGGCCGGCTGGTACACCACCGAAATCGGCCGCCAGCCCTGGCTGGTCACCGGCGTGCTGAAAACCGCCGACGCTATCGGCCCGGTCGCCGGCAGCCATGTCGCGCTGACGCTCGCCATCTATCTCCTCCTCTATGTGCTGCTGCTGATCGCCTATCTTGGCGTGCTGGTGCACCTGGCGCTGAAGGCCGCCAAGGACGGCGATACCTCGCCGCTGCCGGGCGTCATGAAGACGGCGATGTCGCAACCGGCCGCAGCGGAGTGAGGAATGGTCCGCGTAGCGGACGAAAAGCCAACGATTTGGCTTTTCGAATGACGAACGCCCGGAGCAATAGCGAAGGGCAGAACCGTTGATGAGAGGGATGACAGACCGATGAGCTTCGACTGGCCAACCGCGCTGCCCCTGATCTTCGCCGGCCTGATGGGCCTCGCCATCCTGATCTACGTCATTCTCGACGGTTTCGATCTCGGCATCGGCATCCTGTTCTCGGTCGCCGAAGATGCCGAGCAGGACACCATGATCGCGGCAATAGGCCCGTTCTGGGATGCCAACGAGACCTGGCTGGTGCTGGCCGTCGGCCTGCTCCTGGTCGCCTTTCCGCTGGCGCATGGCGTCATCCTCACCGCGCTCTACATTCCGGTCTTCGTGCTTTTGGTTGGCCTCATCCTGCGCGGCGTCGCCTTCGATTTCCGCGCCAAGGTGCCCGCCGGCAAGAAGCACCGCTGGAACCGCATTTTCTTCCTCGGTTCCGTCATCGCCTCGCTGGCGCAAGGCTATATGCTCGGCGTCTATGTGCTTGGCCTCGATGTCGGCTTTGGCGGCATCGCTTTCGGGGCGCTGGTGGCGCTCTGCCTGTCGGCGGCCTATGCAGCGATGGGCGCGGCCTGGGTCATCTACAAGACCGAGGGCGAATTGCAGAGGAAGGCGGTGGCCTGGCTGCGCACGGCCCTGGTGCTGACCGCGCTCGGCATGGCGGCGGTGTCGCTGGCGACCCCATTTGCCAGTCCGCGCATCTTCGCCAAATGGTTCGTCTGGCCCGAAATGCTCTATCTGTCGCCGCTGCCGATCCTGTCGGCGCTGCTGTTCCTGTGGCTGTGGCGGCAGACCTTCCACCTGCCCAAGCCCGACGATCGCCACGCGCTGCGGCCGTTCCTGACGCTCGCCGCCATCTTCGCGCTCGGCTTTGCCGGGCTTGCCTGGTCGTTCTACCCCTTCGTGGTGCCCGAGAGGCTGACCATCTGGCAGGCGGCGTCGGCGACGGAAAGCCTGGCCATCATCCTCGCCGGCACGGTGGTCGTGCTGCCGGTGATCATCTTCTATTCGTTCTATGCGTATCGGGTGTTTGGGGGCAAGGCGACGGATCTGACGTATGATTGAAGGGCTCTCTAATCGCGGTTTGCGCGAGGCACCCCCCTCTGGCCTGCCGGCCATCTCCCCCTCAAGGGGGGAGATCAGCTCCTCACTGCGGCCTTCGCCAACCTTGCAAGATGAGCACCGTCAGCGACGCTGCCAATCTCCCCGCATGAGGGGGAGATGCCCGGAAGGGCAGAGGGGGGTGCTGTCCCGCTGGCGTCTCAGGTAGGGCGTCGCCGCTCTCTGCGTCCGGCCAAGTCCTATCGCCCCTCAGCTCTTCCCCGCCAGCACCAGCACCGGTTTCTCGCTGTACAACCCCGGGAACAGCGACTTCAAATTCGCCACCTTGGGCAGGTCGTTGTAGACGATGTAGGGGTAGGTCGGGTTCAGCGTCAAAAAGTCCTGGTGATATTCCTCGGCCGGATAGAAGGTTTTGCCCGTCTCCAGCGTGGTGACGATGGGCTTGGCAAACACCTTCGCCTGGTCGAGCTGGGCGATGTAGCTCTGGGCGATCTTCTGCTGCGCATCGTTCTCGGCAAAGATGGTCGAGCGGTACTGGGTGCCCGAGTCGGGGCCCTGGAAGTTCAACTGCGTCGGGTTGTGGGCGACCGAGAAATAGACCTGCAGCAGCTGGCCGTAGGTCACCTTGGACGGATCGTAGGTGATCTCGACCGATTCGGCGTGGCCGGTGCGGCCGCTGCCCACCGTTTCGTAGACGGCGTCATCCTTGGCGCCGCCGGTGTAGCCGGAGACGGCCTTGGTCACGCCCTTGACGTGCTGGAACACGCCCTGCACGCCCCAGAAGCAGCCGCCGGCGAAGATAGCCTTCTCGCTGCCGCTGGCGGCCTTCTCGTCCACTGCCGGCGGCGGGATCACCACCGCGTCCTCGGCCGAACGCGCCGGGCTCTGCCAGAAGGCAGCCGCCGCGGCGGCGACGATGAGCGCGGCAAGCGCGCTCTTGAAGATCGGCGTTCTCGTCCTTGCAATGCCGGTCATGTCTGATCTCCTTGATGGTGGCGAAGACTATACGACAGAACGTCCCGCCTGGTTTCTCAAATTGCCGTGCGCCGGCCCGGCCATTGTGCGGCCGGGCCATGGGACCAAGCCTTATTGCGCGGGCGCCATGGCGTCCGCCGGCTTCATCGCATCCGTTGCGGGCTTCATCGCATCAACCGGCTTCATGGCGTCGGTGGCGGGTTTCATTGCATTCGTCGCCATTGGGTCGGCGGGCTTCATGGCACCGGTCGCCGGCGCCATGGCATCGGTCTCGGGCTTCATCGCATCGGTGGCCATCGCCGGCTTCATGGCGTTGGTCGCTTCGTCGGCACGGGCGCCGGCGGCGAAGCCGGTCATCGAAAGCGCAAGGGCGAGCGCGGTCAGGGTCTTGGTCATGATGGTATTTCCTCCTTGAAGAGGGCGCGCGGATGCGAGCCCGGTTATGCCGCGCTAGCGGCGTTGCGTAGAAAAAGAATCAGTCGGCGGCTGCAGCCAGGATCGGCCCACCACCCGGCGACTGCACCAGCACCGCGGTGCTCAGCCCGCCGCTTGCCGCCGGCAGCGGCAGTGTGGTGGCGTCGCCGCTCCAGCTGCCGAGTTTCTCCAGCGAGTGCACGACATTGGCATGCGGCAGCGTGCGGCCGGTGTTCTCGCCGCGCGCCACCGGCACTTCGACGACGCCCTTGTTGTAGCGGACCAGCCAGACATCGGCGCGGCCGGCCGGCGCGGAACCGGCGCCGATGCTGATCTTGCCGCCGTCGAGCGACAGCGTCGGCCCGTTCGTATGACCGCTCGCGGAAATCAGCTGCTCGATCTCGCCGGGCGCTGCACCCACCGCATCGGCACCGCCATTGACCACGACCTGCGGCGTGAACGGGCCGGAGCGGCCGAGCGACGGCTCATAGCGCACCTGGCGCTGGGTGAACTCCTCGCGGCCGAAAATGTCCTTCCAGCCGAGATAGTCCCAGTAGGTAACGTTGAACGACAGCGCCAGAACGCCCGGCTCGTCCTTGACCTTGATCAGATTGGCATTGGCCGGCGGGCAGGACGAACAGCCCTGGCTGGTGAACAATTCGACCACGGTGAGCGGCTGGGCGAAGGCGGTGCCGCCAAGCATCATCAGCGCCGCACCTGCGGCAGCCAGCATGCCGGCGCGTTTTGGGTTAAGTCCAGTCATCGGGGGTCTCCGTTGCGGCGGGTTCATGCCACACTTCGCCGCTGCCCGAGGCTTCGTTACATGGTTCACCGCTTCGTGATTGGGGGCGGAAGGCGTCGTTGCCTTCTCCCCTTGTGGGAGAAGGTGGATCGGCGCGAAGCGCCGAGACGGATGAGGGGTGTTCCAGCGGAGTGAGACGTTGGTTAATCTAACGTCATGCCACATCAGCCCGTCGCTCCTGCCAAACGAAACTTTGCCCGTTCGCTCCGACGTGAAATGACGGAGGCGGAAGACAAACTGTGGCACGAACTACGTGACCGCAGGCTCGATCGGATCAAATTTCGGCGCCAAGTTCCTGTTGGAAAATACGTCGCCGATTTCGCTTGTCTTGAATCACTCCTCATCATCGAGATCGATGGGAGTCAGCATGCGGACTCAGAGTCAGACCAGGCCCGTAGAACGGAACTGGAGGCGAGAGGCTTTCGTGTGTTGCGCTTTTGGAACGACGATGTCCTGAAAGACATGGACAGCGTCTGCACCACGATAATCGCTTATGTAAGGGATGTCAGTTTGCAGCCATGGCGGTGAAAGAACGCCGGCGTCAAGCTGGAACACCCCTCATCCGTCTCGGCGCTGCGCGCCGATCCACCTTCTCCCACAAGGGGAGAAGGCAAGGGCACCGCCACCCCGCTTGCCCCTGCAACCCGCCCCTGCTAAAGCCGCCCCATCATGAGCACGCCTCTCGACCACATCCGCAATTTCTCCATCGTCGCCCATATCGACCATGGCAAATCCACGCTTGCCGACCGGCTGATCCAGTCCACCGGCGGGCTGGAGCTGCGCGACATGAAGGAGCAGGTGCTGGACTCGATGGACATCGAGCGCGAGCGCGGCATCACCATCAAGGCGCAGACGGTGCGGCTGAAATACCGCGCCAACAATGGCGAGGACTATATCCTCAACCTGATCGACACGCCCGGCCATGTCGACTTCGCCTATGAAGTGTCGCGCTCGCTCGCCGCCTGCGAAGGCTCGCTGCTGGTCGTCGATGCTTCCCAGGGCGTCGAGGCGCAGACGCTCGCCAATGTCTACCAGGCGATCGACAACGATCACGAGATCGTCGTGGTGCTGAACAAGGTCGACCTGCCGGCCGCCGAGCCCGAACGCATCCGCGAGCAGGTCGAGGAAGTCATCGGCATCGACGCCTCCAACGCCGTGCTGATCTCGGCCAAGACCGGCCTGGGCATTCCGGATGTGCTGGAGGCCATCGTCCACCAATTGCCGCCGCCGCGCGAGGGCGATGCCTCGGCACCGCTGAAAGCCATGCTGGTCGACAGCTGGTACGACGCCTATCTCGGCGTCATCGTGCTGGTGCGCATCATCGACGGCGTGCTGAAAAAGGGTGCGACCATCCGCATGATGGGCACCGGCGCAAAGCATCTGGTCGAGCGCACCGGCGTGTTCACGCCGGCCCGCATCAATGTCGACGAGCTCGGCCCCGGCGAGTTCGGCTTCTTCACCGGCTCGATCAAGGAAGTGGCCGACACCCGCGTCGGCGACACCATCACCGAGGACAAGCGCCAGACCGCGCATGCTTTGCCCGGCTTCAAGCCGGCGCAGCCGGTGGTGTTCTGCGGCCTGTTCCCGGTCGACGCCGCCGATTTCGAGGATCTGCGCGCCGCCGTCGGCAAATTGCGCCTCAACGACGCCTCCTTCTCCTATGAAATGGAAACCAGTGCCGCGCTCGGCTTCGGCTATCGCTGCGGCTTCCTCGGGTTGCTGCATCTGGAAATCATCCAGGAGCGGCTGGAGCGCGAGTTCAACCTCGACCTGATCGCCACGGCTCCATCAGTCGTCTACCGGCTGCTGCTTACCGACGGCTCGATGAAGGAACTGCACAACCCGGCCGACATGCCCGACGTGGTGAAAATCTCGGCCATCGAGGAGCCGTGGATCCGCGCCACCATCCTGACGCCCGACGACTATCTCGGCGGCATCCTGAAGCTTTGCCAGGACCGGCGCGGCATCCAGGCCGACCTGTCCTATGTCGGCAAGCGCGCCATGCTGATCTACGATCTGCCGCTCAACGAAGTCGTCTTCGACTTCTACGACCGGCTGAAGTCGATCTCCAAGGGCTACGCCTCCTTCGACTATCACCTGACCGACTACAAGGAAGGCGATCTGGTGAAGATGTCGATCCTGGTCAATGAGGAGCCGGTCGACGCGCTGTCCATGCTGGTCCACCGCACCGCGGCGGAAAAGCGCGGCCGCCAGATGTGCGAGAAGCTGAAGGAGCTGATCCCGAACCACCTGTTCAAGATCCCGATCCAGGCCGCGATCGGCGGCAAGGTCATCGCCCGCGAAACCATCTCGGCCCTGCGCAAGGACGTCACCGCGAAGTGCTACGGCGGCGACGTCTCGCGCAAACGCAAGCTGCTGGACAAGCAGAAGGAGGGCAAGAAGCGGATGCGCCAGTTCGGCAAGGTGGATATCCCGCAGGAGGCGTTTATCCAGGCCTTGAAGATGGGGGATTGAGTGGAGCGATGCCCGACAAGCTATCTAGCAGTCGAGCTTGCGATGTCCATCGGGATTGCGGACACAATCGCAACTGTTGTTGCTATCTCCTTGCTCGTATCGCCGTATAGGCTCTTATCAATCACAAAGTGAAAACTCTCCTTATATCGACCGATCAAATATCCATCGCGACTTTCCACAAATAACTCGTATCCATGACTATTGAGACATTTCCGCGCCATTTGCAGAAAGGATCCATTTGTATCGGCGGATAGCGAGAAATACGGCTCACTCGAGGAAAACCTTAGCGTACAGACATGCTCGTTTTCGGTTGGCTCAAAATAATCCGTAACGTTAAACCTGTATAAGGAGTGTCGGTCGTTATCAATACTTCCCACAAAATTTACGAAGGCAGAACCTTTTCGCTCCTTTGGGAAGATGACTTTCTTTGACGAAGTTAGCATCTTACAGAACGCCGTTAGGCTAGTGTACTCACCGTTGACTGGAATGTTCGCCAAGTCTGATGAATCGCCACCATACTCAGAAACGCACGTAGCAATTTTATGTTTAGTTGATTCACTAATGTCAGCAGTCGCCCATATGGTTGCTTGGTCTGACGCCCATTCCAGCAAGGTACTTTCTTGAAGGTCTATAACCTCGCTTAGGCGACGTGGACCTTCGGCTTTCACGGGCAATACGCCAATAAATTGGCGAGTTGATCCGTACCGAGCGATCGATGGGTCCCCTGTATTAAAGCCGTGCAGCGCAAAGCTGCCAATGCCACCTGAGCTAATTGGGCTAATCGCCGCCCTTCCTTTAACGACCCCATCCTCTTTTATTAAGCGAATCGCTTTTGCGCATTGATCGAGATCGAATGTTTCTCCTTGCCTAGAAATCCTACGTGCCTCAACAAGCTCAGCCTTCTCAAGCCAGGTATCAGCGCTTTCATCATACCATTTCTCGGTATGGCATTCGTAGGATTGGCCTTCGGTTCGAAAGAAAACACTGCAATCTAGGGTCGGGGTCATAGACCAGATCCTGTGCTGCCAACTCAGCTGTAATTTATCTAAGTCAGCCATTTCACCCGCGTCGTCCCAGTCAATATTCGTCTCAACATATAGAAATTCTTCTATGGATTCATTCTTCACGAGAAATCTAACAATAGAAGAATATTCATCGCCAATAGCAACATCAGATCCTGAGTAAAGAACACATGGACCTAGCAGTCCGTCCGGAAAGTCTAGACTTTTGATTTCGGAGAGACCCGCGTGATAGGGCCTGCTGCTTACGGTCAGTCGATCAGTAGCCATCATCAGTGAAAAGAATCCGATGCCGTACCGCCCTGATTGCTCTATTCCCGTACGAGCGAAACCCGGAAGCTCCTCAACAACATCCGATGACCGCCATAGAGACTTACCAAAATCGACCAATGCTCCTGTTAGAACACGCGGTGACATTCCAATCCCGTTGTCACGCACCGATATCCAAGACTCATTCTCGTTCGCTGGCTCCAATTCAATCAGGATCTTTCCAGAATAGCTCGTATGGTCATCGGTAAGTGCCCGGCGCGCTCGGACGGCATCCGATGCGTTTTGAATCAGTTCACGAAGCGGGACACTTAATCCGTCGGACTCATATAGAAGCCTCCCGCCCAGCAGCTTAATGACCGACTTGGGGTCGGAGATAGCGACTCCAACTGGGACCGGCTCCCAGCCCTCCGTCTGAAGATGTTTCCTTAGTTTTTCGGGCGCGTCGGCATCAGCAATTGCGCGGACAGCGAATGCCACTTCCTCCAAGTCCAATAGAAGTCGATTAGACTGCTCTAATTCCCGATTGGCGACAATAAGCGCCTCCGATGCGAGCCACCAAGCGCGCGCATCTGACCGACGAAAAGGGGTCGTTGACGTGAAAACTAGGCTATCTCCCTCGACATACGGCTGTGAAAGTCTGTTCTGCGCTCGCCAATGATTTTCCGAAATCTTATTGCCTCTGAGTAATGCATAGGAAAAGTCAGGGGCTCTTGACTGGTCGACCTGTGTCGCGTCCGCGCATCTCAGTAAGCAAGCTAGAACGCGGGGTCGGATAGTCCAAGTAGACGGGAAGCCAGCGAGGGCTCCCATCTTTTTTGCGAGTCTTCGTTCAATCTCACCAATATCCCAATGGTGGCTAGCTGCGATCAAGCCGATTACATTGCCAAAGATGATTTCGAAAAGTATCGTCTTCTAGAAGATGGTATGTTGATTTGCGATCTGGTGTAACGACGCTGAAAAATGCGAGTTCTTCGGCTTTTGACGCATGCATTCGGCGAAGAACGTTGAATTGTATGTCCGCCTCAAGTGGCTCCGTATATTTCTTTTCGGCTTTATCTTGCCCTACATTCAAACGTCGAAGAAGTCTCCTACCTCGGTATGGCCTTGAGGTGCGCTCTGCTTCCTCAAGAGCGTATGATTTCATCTGCGCAGCTGTATCTTGCCAGAACGAAGTGGCACGCAATTCAGTCAAACCGTCTTTGTATACGCTTAGTGTATGAGCTGCATCATGTAGAAGAATTGCTCCACCAAATACAAATAGCTCAAGTGGATTTAATTGATACTCCGAGCCGGCAATTTGATCCGCTCTAGACCAAAGCGCTACGAAGTGCGACTCGTCGTGCAAAGTTAAGCCTGGCAAGTCTAAGGCAATACGTTTTGCCATCTCACATGCACGGTCCCAGAAGGCGCGATATGCTTGGACGATTCGACCCTTTTCGATCGAATGATCATGACCATGGAAGCCATTCTTCCACAGACCCATTTCTTCAAATGTATATCGCAAGTCCGCCCCCCCTAATTTCCCTCCGGTACAGTTACTGATTTGGTCGCGGCAGTCGACTCATTTTCTTCTGCAGATGATTACTGGGGGCTCCGATCAGCAGATGCTCGACGTCGGCGGGGTTCGGTACTAGCGCACGGCAGAGATGGTGGCCTGCGGAGATCAATTCCACACTTGCCGTGGATCTGCCCGATGCAATCAAATATTTCAACGCCAATGCGCTACTCCTACCAACCGAGATTTCGTGGGCGCTTCGTCTTACATTATCCTCATAGAGCTTGAGGAGACATCACATGCGCACCACCTCCGACACCGTCGCCGCCATCGACCTCGCCATAGGCGGTGCCTTCGGCCTGGCCGGCACCTTCGTCTCCAGCGCTCCGCTCCGCGAAACATTCTGGGCGATCGATGGCGTGGCGCTTGTGGTGGCAACCGCGCTGCTGACCATGAAACACCAGCGGCTGGGCAATGACTGCATAGCTGCCGGGTTCCTCACCTTCCTCGTCGGCGAGAGCTTGATCATATCAGGCAATGCGGCGGGGCTGGAGGCCAGCGTTCCCTCCTATGTCGGCGGCATCTCGCTGTGGGCGGCGGCGCTCGTCCTGATCGGCGCGTCGAACACGTTTGCTCTGTGGATGCGACTCACCGGGCTTATCGCCGCCATCCTGTTTGTCGTGACCGTGGCCATGGTGCTGTGGGGCGCGCCCTTGCTGCCCACCTCGGCGCCGCTGCCCGCCGCCGGCTATCCGTTCCTGGTGCTGACGTTTGCCGGCTGGATCTGGACGTTGCTGAAGTCGCCGAGGTGATTGACGCTATCCGACGGCTGGCGCCGCATGTGAAGTGGGGCAGTAGGGGGCGTAGGGTATCACGAGGCCGCCCCCTCATCCGGCCGCTTCGCGGCCACCTTCTCCCCGCTGGGGAGAAGAGGCGAGCACCAGCGCCGAGCGAGCTCCTCTCCCCTCGGGGAGAGGTCGGATTGCCCCGAATTGCCTTTCGCAATTCGGCTGGCAATCCGGGTGAGGGGGACTTGCCTAGCCGTGGCTCTAGGCCCGGCCCTCGCGGCGTGCGACCCTCGCATCTCCGATTCGGAAACCCGCCGCCATGCTCCGCCTCACCCTTGCCGTCCTCCTCATCGCCACCCCGGCGCATGCCGCCGACATGGCGTTCTTCGTCAAGAACCTGCGCAGCCAGGCGGTGGCGGTGGAGCTGTTCAGCCGTGACCGCAAGATGTCGTGGCCGGGCGGTGGTCAGGTGTTTCTGATCGAGCCGAGCTCGCAGAAATCGGTGCCGATCTCGTGCAATCCGGGCGAGAACATCTGCTACGGCGCCTGGGTGAACGGCAATGATGCGATCTCCGCCGGGGTCGGGCCGGATAATGACCAGCCGTGCGATACGTGCTGCTTCATCTGCGTGGAGAAGACGACCGAGACGATCGATCTGGTTGAGTGAGGGGCGGGGCGCCGAAGCTGCTGATCTCCCCCCTCGTGGGGGAGATGTCCGGCAGGACAGAGGGGGGCGCGAAGGATCGCCAGCGTATGGATCAGCAAGCATAAAATTGAAATGACGCGGCTGCAGGAATGAGAGGTCGGCGGGACAGCGCCCCCCTCTGCCTTGCCAGGCATCTCCCCCACGAGGGGGGAGATCAGCAGCTCCACCAACCTCTCCCAATCCCCCCAAAATCAGTCACGCCCCGCCCTTCAATCTCCGCCGCCATCATGCGATGCTGAATTCCCTCGGCCGGGGGGCCGATTTGCCTCGGGGTAAACACCATGTCCTTCACTTGTCTGCGCCGCATCGTCGTTGCGCTCTCGCTTGCCGCGCTGTTTGCGCCGGCCGCTCATGCCGCCGACATCACCTTCGCCGTCAAGAACAGCCATCCCAATGCCATGCGCCTCGAGCTCTACAGCCAGGACCGCGACTATGTCTGGCCGGGCAACGACAAGGACTTCTATCTCGACGATGGCGAAACCAAGCAGATCCCGGTCTCGTGCGACGAGGGCGAGTCCATCTGCTACGGCGCCTGGGTCGACGGCGACGAGGGCACCTATTGGGGCGTCGGCCCCAACAACAAGGAAAAATGCGAGGATTGCTGCTACACCTGCAATGGCGGCGAGACGGAGGAAATTGAACTGACGCCGTAGGGCGGGCGAAGCTGCTAATCTCCCCCCTCGAGGGGGAGATGTCGCCGAAGGCGACAGAGGGGGTCGCCTCGCGTGAAGCGCTAGCCCTCCATCTGCCGCGCAGGACGTCGAGCCCGGTCGGACCGACCCCCTCTGCCTTGCCAGGCATCTCCCCCTCAAGGGGGGAGATCAGATGTCGCTTCGGCTTTCGCCAATTATCCCAGCAACGCCCTCTGCCGCTTCGGCCCGCCCGCCTTGCGCCAGGAGTTGAACCGGTGCGTCGCGGCGGCAAACGAGATCTTCATCTGCTGGGCGACCGAGTAGCGCGACCTGCCTTCGTCGAACAGGCGGTAGCAGCATTCGACGCCCTCCTCGGTCAGCTTGCCGTCGGGCGCCTTGTTGTGCGGATTGGCGGGGTCGAATTTTTCGACCTGCTGTTCGACCAGGCCTTTCAGCCGCTGCAAATCGGCCTCGATGCTGGCGATCAGATCGAGGACGGGTTTCGGATCGAAGTGGTCATGCGGCTTTGCCGTCATCTCTTGGATACCTTTCGCTTTGCGTGTCGCGACAATATAGGTGAACATTTGCCGATAATGAAGGCCGCGTTGCGATCCGGCGCTTCAACATTTCTTGACTGGCGATTGACCGCGGAGACTGTAGCGCCTAGTTTAGAATTGTTCTAAACTGGGGTGAATTTCTCATGCTTTCCCGTGTCTTCGGTTTCGGCCGCCGTCCTTTCGAAACGCTGTCGGAACAGGAGATCCTGGCCCTGGCAATTTCATCCGAAGAAGATGACGGGCGCATCTACCGCGCCTATGCCGACGGGCTAGCGGACAGTTTTCCGCAATCGGCGAAAGTGTTCGAGGCGATGGCGGAGGAGGAGGACGGGCATCGCGATTCCCTGATCGAGCTCTACCGCAAGCGTTTCGGCGAGCGCATTCCGCTGCTGCGCCGCGAGCACGTGAAAGGCTATTACGAGCGCAAGCCCGACTGGCTGGTGCGGCCGCTCGGCATCGAGCATGTGCGGCGCCAAGCCGAAGAGATGGAGCGGCAGGCCTATCGCTTCTATGTCGAGGCGGCCAAGCGCACCGGCGATGCCTCGACCCGGAAACTGCTCGGCGACCTGGCCGCGGCCGAGCAAAGCCATGAGAATTCGGCGCATCGGCTGGAGCAGAAACTTGTGCCGGGCGAGGTGAAGGACGAGGAAGCCAGCGCCGAGCAACGCCAGTTCATCCTGACCTATGTGCAGCCCGGGCTTGCCGGGCTGATGGACGGCTCGGTGTCGACGCTGGCGCCGATCTTTGCCGCAGCGTTTGCCACGCACGACACCTGGCAGACGCTGCTGGTTGGCCTCGCCGCCTCGATCGGCGCCGGCATCTCGATGGGCTTTACGGAGGTCGCTTCCGACGATGGCAAATTGTCAGGGCGTGGCTCGCCGATCAAGCGCGGACTGACCGTCGGCATCATGACGACGCTGGGTGGGCTGGGCCACGCGCTGCCTTACATCATCCCGCATTTCTGGACGGCGACGGCGGTGGCGGCCGTGGTGGTGTTCTTCGAATTGTGGGCGATCGCCTTCGTGCAGAACCGCTACATGCAGACCCCGTTCCTGCGCGCGGCGTTTCAGGTGGTGCTGGGCGGGGCGCTGGTGTTTGCGGCCGGGGTGCTGATCGGGAATGCGTGAGCGCCAAGCGCCCCCTCACCCAGCCTCCGCTTCGCTCGGCTGACCTCTCCCCGAGGGGAGAGGAGATTTTCGAAGCCTGCGCCAGTCTCTTCTCCCCAGCGGGGAGAAGGTGGCCGCGAAGCGGCCGGATGAGGGGGCCTGGCGCGACGCCGATACCTAGTCACCCATTCACCGCCCTGCTATCCTCTGGCGCCTCGTCCCTCTCCGTCAGCCCGTAATCCCGCACCACATGCGCAATGCGCAGCCGGTAGCCGGCAAATATTCCGCCGCGACCCGCATGCTGCGCCTGCCGATGCTCTTCCGTATTGCGCCAGGCTTTCACCGCTTCCTCGTCGCGCCAGAAGGACAGTGACAGGACCCGGTTGGGATCGCCCAGGCTCTGAAAGCGCTCGATCGAGATGAAGCCATCGATGCCGCTGAGCAGCGGCCGCAGTTCCGCGGCGATGCCGAGATAGGCATCGCGCTTTCCCTCAGCCGGCTGCACCTCGAAGATGACAGCGATCATATCTCCTCCTTGACCGCGGTCTGGAACAGCTGCCGCGGTCCATGCGGCCCCGACACCAGCTTCAGGAAGATGCGGTCCTCTTTCAAGATGAACTTTTCGCGGCGGGCGAATTCGTAATTGGCCTTGCCCGCCGGATCGGCGGCGAGACGAGCGCGGTAGGCCTCATAGGCAGCGAGGCTGTCGATGTTGTAGGCGGCGTAGGCGGTGGTGGCCGAGCCCTCATGCGGGGCGTAGTAGCCGATCAGATCGGCGCCGCAGCGCGGGATCGCCTGGCCCCAGGCCTTGGCATATTGCTCGAAGGCCGGCTTGCCGAACGGGTCGATCTCATAGCGGATGAAGCAAGTGATGGTCATCGTGATCTCCTTGGGTTTCGCGTGGATAGTTCGAGCGGCCTCGAAACGTTGTGCCGCAGGGTCTGCTAGGCAAACGTGCTGGCGGTCAGGCCTGCGAGAAGGATTTTGCGCATTCGCGGCGCACATCCTCACCGGTCAGGCCGAGATCGCGCAGCAGATGGTCGTCGACCTCCGCGAGGTCGAGCTGCTGCACATGGCGGTCGTACCAGCGGGCGAGCAGCCGCCGTTGCAGCCAGGTGACGAATGGAAACCGCCGGCGGCTGGCGAGTGGGGCGGAAGCGGTTGGCATCGGCGTTCTCCTTGATCCCGCCCGACAATAATGCTTATCTGACGAGAATGCTTCGATGGAGACCTAACTATGCGTGAAGGACCCGACATTGCCCGCATCGCCAGCCTGGTCGGCGATCCGGCGCGGGCAAACATGCTGAATGCGCTGATGGGCGGCACGGCTTTGACGGCCAGCGAACTGGCGCTGGAGGCCGGCGTCTCGCTGCCGACGGCGTCCTCGCATCTGTCGAAACTGATGGAGGGCGGGCTGCTGACCTTGGCCAGCCAGGGCCGGCATCGCTATTACGGCCTCGCGGGGCCGCAGGTGGCAGGCATGATCGAGGCGATCACCGGGGTGGCCGAAGCGGTCGGCCCCAAGCGGGTGCGGCCCGGCCCGCGCGACGGCGCCATGCGCGTCGCCCGTGTCTGCTACGACCACCTCGCCGGCGAACATGCGGTGGCGATGCTGGACCGGTTCGTCGCGCGCGGCATCCTGTTGCGCGACGACAATGAGATGAGGCTGGGGCCAGCAGCAGCCTCGCATTTTTCGGCCATCGGCATCGGCGTCGGCGCCAAGCCGCGCCGGCCGGTCTGCCGCGCCTGCCTCGACTGGAGCGTGCGCCGCTCGCACCTTGCGGGAACGCTGGGCGCGGCTATTCTGGACAAGATCCTGGCGGAGAAATGGGCAAGGCGGGAGAAGGACAGCCGCGCGGTGGTGTTTTCACCGCCGGGGAAGCAGGCGTTCGAGCGGGTGTTTTTGGCGTAGAGGTTCGGCAGCGCTAATTGGGCGACGCTGGCGGGACAGCACCCCCCCTCTGGCCTGCCGGCCATCTCCCCCTCAAGGGGGGAGATTACGCGCTCAACAGCTTTCGCCAATCTCGAACATCGTAAAGGTGAGCTGCGCCTCGAAGCTGCCAATCTCCCCCCTTGAGGACAGAGGGGGGTGTGACGGAACGCTTGCGTAGCAGGTGAGGCGCGCGACGCTCACCCCCGCTTCAGCACCTTCGCCTGCTCGAAGAAATCCGCCCACGGATCGGCCTTCTCCAATTCCTTCAGCGTCGTCTTGTCGCCGATCGGGAAGGAATTCGGCGCCAACCCTTTTTCAACCTCCGCCCACGTCACCGGTACCGAGACCGTCGCGCCCTTCTTGGCGCGGGAAGAGTAGGGCGCGACGGTGGTCGAGCCCCTGCCATTGCGCAGATAGTCGACGAAGATTTTTCCGGTGCGCGCCTTTTTCGACAGCGTCGCCGTGTAGCGGTCGGGCGCGGCCTGCTCCAGCGCCTTGGCGAAATCATGCGAGAAGGTTTTGACCGCCTCCCATTCCGCCGACGGCTTCAGCGGCACCAGCACGTGATAGCCCTTGCCGCCTGACGGCTTGACGAAATTCGGCAGCGACAGATCGTCGAGCTTGCCTCTGATGTCGAGCGCGGCCTCGCGCACCGCCTTGACGTCGACGCCTTCGTCGGGATCGAGATCGAAGATGATCTGATCCGGCTTTTCCAGCTCATCGATCTTGCAGCCCCAGATGTGGACCTCGACCACGCCGTACTGGACCAGAGCGGCAAGGCCGTCGAAATCGCGGATGAACAGGATTTCCTCGCCATCGGTCGGGTCCTTCATGCGGGCAATCTTGTCGCTCATGCCTGCCGAAGCATGTTTCTGGAAGAAGCGCGGACCGCCGATGCCATCCGGCGCCCTGACCAGGCTGAGCGGCCGGTTGACGATGAACTGCTCCATGCGCGGCCAGACCAGCGCGTAGTGTTCGAGCAAGTCCTGCTTGGATATTTTTTCCTCGGGCCACAGCAGCTTGTCGGGATGGGATAGTTTTACGCTGGTCGTGATCGTCGCGGGCGCCTTAGCCCCGGCGGCCTTGCCGGCGCCGCCTGCCGCCGGCTTTGCCTTGTTTGCCGCCTTCGATGGCTTTTCCTGCACGACTTCCTCCGCCGGCTTGTCCTCGCGCAGTCCCTGGAACGACGCGTGGCGTATTATACGGTCCGAGGTCCAGCTGCGGAACTCCACTTCGCCGACAAGTTCGGGCCTGACCCAGACCAAACCCTTGCCCTTTGGCACCGCGGCGGCAAACGGCGAGGCGTCTGCCTTCAGCGCATCGAGTTTTTTCTTCAAATCGGTGGCGCTCCTGGCTGTGAAGCCCGTGCCGACGCGGCCGGCATAGTGGAGCTTGCCGCCCTCGTGGTAGCCGACCAGCAGCGAACGCAGGCCGCGGCCGGTCTTGTCCGAGGGCAGATACCCGCCGATGACGAATTCCTGGCGGGCCGTGCATTTCGACTTCACCCAGCTTGGGCCACGGCCGCTGCGGTAGGGCGCACCGGCGCGCTTGGAGACGATGCCTTCGAGGCCCATGCGGCAGGCGTGCTGCAGCATGATCTTGCCGGGCTCGGCGAAATGGTCGCTGAAGCGAACAGCGGCATTTTCGGCCGTCTCGCCGAGCAGCTCCTGCAGCGCCTGCTTGCGCTCGACCAGCGGCTCGCGGCGCAAATCCTTGCCGTCAAGCCGCATCAGGTCGAACACATAGTAGGTGAAGCGGTCGGTTCGATTGGCGGAGAGATCCTGCTGCAGCAGCGAGAAAGACGAAACGCCGCTGTCGGCGAGCACGACGATCTCGCCGTCGATGATGGCGTCGCTGCATTTCAGCTGGGCCAGTTCCGCGACGATCTCGGGGCCGAATTTCTCCGTCCAGTCGAGGCCGGTGCGGGTCAGCAGCCGTACCTCCGTGCCGGCGATCTGCGCCTGCATGCGGTAACCGTCGAATTTGACCTCATGCAGCCAGTCCTCGCCGGGCGGCGCCTCGCGCTCCAGCGTCGCCAGTTGCGGCTCGACGAAGTCGAGGCGCTTGCCGGCTTTCGCCTTGCTGGATGCCGCAGGCTTGTTGGAGTGCCAGACCTTCGGCTTCTTGCCGTCGGCGGTCTTGCCTTCCGCGACCTCTTCGATGGTCAGGCCGGACTTCACCGATTTCGGTGCGCCCTTCAGGATATCCTCGCCGGGGCGGGCGGCGGCATCGTCGGATTTGATCAGCAGCCAGTTGTCGCGCTTTTCGCCCGGGCGGGGTCTTAACCTGACCAGATGCCACCGCCCATTCAGCTTCTGGCCGTTGAGTTCGAAGTCGATATGGCCCTTCTTCATCGCCTTGGCGGGGTCGATCTCTGGCGTCCATGTGCCTTCGTCCCAGACGATGACGGTGCCGCCGCCATACTCGCCCTTGGGAATGGTGCCCTCGAAGCCGGCATAGTCGATCGGGTGGTCCTCGACATGCACGGCCAGCCGCTTTTCGTGCGGGTCGAGGCTCGGGCCTCGCGTCACCGCCCAGCTCCACAACACGCCATCATGCTCAAGGCGGAAATCATAATGCAGCCTGGTCGCGTCGTGCTTCTGGACGACGAAGATGCCGCCGGGCTGCTTGCCGCGCGCGACCTTGCCCGCCGGCTCGGCCGTCTTCTTGAAATCGCGCTTGGACTGATATTGTTCGAGGCTGGCCACGGCGCCGACCCTCAAGCCGACTTGCGCTTGGGCGCAGAAGCTTTCGCCTTGCCGCTTTTTGCCGCCGGCTTGGCCTTCTTCGCCGGGCCTTCCGCCTGGCCGCCATCGGACAGGCTCTTCTTCAGCGCGTCGAACAGATTGACGACATTGGACGGCTTGGGCGCGGCCTGCGCTTTCGGAGCCTTCTTGCCGGCCTTCTTGGCGCGGATCAGTTCGAGCAGCGCGTCCTCATACTTGTCCTCGAATGTCGACGGATCGAACTTCCCCTTCTTCTTGTCGATGATGCGTTCGGCCATATCGGTCATCTCCTGGTCGGTCTTCACCGCCTTGATGTCGCCGAAGATGCTCTCCGGCTCCCGCACCGTGTTGCCGTAGCGCAAGGTGGTCAGCACCATGCCTTTGCCGCGCGGCTCGATGACCACGGGCCGCTCGCGGCTATAGAGCACGACGCGCGCCAGCCCGGCCATCTTCTTGTCCGCCATGGCATCGCGAATGACGGCAAAGGCCTCCTCCGACACCTTGTCGGCGGGCGTGACATAATAGGGCGTGTCGAGATAGATCTGCTCTATCGAGGCTTTGTCGACGAAGCCATCCAGCGCCATCGTGTGCGAGGACTCGATCTGCACCGCTTCGATCTCTTCGTCCTCGATATGGACGAACTCACCGGGGCTCACCTCATAGCCCCTGATCTCGTCGCCATCGCCCAGCGGCTTGCCGGTTTCAGAATCGACATAGATGCGCTTGACCGTGTTGCCGGTCTCGCGGTTGAGCACCCGGAACGAAACTTTTTCGGCGTGGGTGACGACGTTGGTCAGTTCGACAGCGCAGGTGACCAGCGACAGTTTCAGATAGCCCTTCCAGGCGGGGCGAGGTGCCATGGCGAACTCCTGCGCGATGCGGTTCAAGCGAGAACGGGCAAGGCCCGTTCCGGTTCCGGGCGCGCAGCCAGGGGCATTTCGGCAGCGAGCATGGAAATTTCGAGAGGCTCGCCAAATCTGAAACAGAACCGCGCTCAAGCGACATCCATACGAAACATATGTGATGCAAAAGTCACAATGCCGGAAATGGCGACGAACCACACCGAAAGACCCCCAAACAGCCGCATTCCGGCCACGAAGCATGGGGTTTTCGACCAAAGATTAACATCGTGTTCACCGACTATTCACGCCTCGACGCTATGATCCCCGCAATCGGACGGGACATCCGAAAATCGGGACAGGGACTTGAGTAAAATGAAATTCTGGGGCCACATCGCCGGCTATGCCGCCGCCATCCGTGAGTTCATCGCGCCGACCTATCGGCCGGAGCGCTACTACATGCGCGGCCCGGGTCCGGCCTGCGCCCGTCGCGGCAGCTCGCTCGGCGCGCATTGATCATGACATTCGAAACGCGTCACGACAGCCGGATCTGCAGACCGGAGGCCGATCCCCGCGCAACCACCTATCGCGCCGAGCGCCCCGCGCTGGCCGCGAGAAGCCGTGCGACAACGCCGCGGCTTTGATCCCGCTGCCGGCGGGCTTAGTGTCTGAAGACACAAGCTGCCGGACGTCCCGTGACTTCTTCTCCTGAACCCTTCGATGCCAGCCAGCCATTGATCGTTTTCGACGGCGTCTGCGTGCTGTGCTCGGGCTTCGTACGCACGGTGGTCGGGCTCGACCGCAAAAACCGCTTCCGCTTCGCCACGGCGCAGTCGCCCTTCGGCGAGGCGCTGTTCCAGAGATACGGGCTGCGCACCGACAGCTACGAGACCAATCTGGTCCTTGTCGGCGGCGCTCCCTTCATGCGGCTGGACAGTTTCATCGCGGTGATGGCCGAACTCGGCTGGCCGTGGCGGGCGGCGAAGGCCCTGCTGCTCATCCCGCGCCCCTTGCGTGACTGGCTCTACGAACGCATCGCCAAAAACCGCTACGCCATGTTCGGCCGCAAGGACAGTTGCGAGATCCTGTCCGCCGCGATACGTGCGCGCGTGATCGGCTAATCGCCTGTCACCCAAAAGTGACCTCGGTTCCGGGAAAACGACATACGCAAAAAGAGCGGCGCCATGAGGCTTCTGGTCGTTGGCGGCTATGGCATTTTCGGCGGCCGCATCGTGCAATTGCTGGAGAGCGAGCCACGCCTGATCCTGCTCGTCGCCGGGCGCTCACTGGCCAAAGCCGAGGCCTGGTGCAAAACCCGCACCGGCGCGGCGCCGCCGCTCGTGCCGACGCGCTTCGATCGCAACGGCGACGTCGCGCAAGGCCGGCCTGTTCGTTCGCGCCTCAGTCCGGCAGCGCCGCGACGGCGACGATCTCGATGACGATGTCTGCCTGGGCAAGCGCTGCGACGCCGATTACCTCCGAAGGCGGCGGATTGTTGTCGCTGCAATGCTTCGGACAATGCTCGGCGAAAAGCGCGTCCAGCACGTCGAGACGAAAATTAGGCGAGCTGAGGACGCCGCCGTCGGGAAATGGCCCTTTGACGAAAAAGGTCAGCCTGATGAGATGGTCGAGCCCGCTGCCAAGTTCTTCCAGATCCGATTTGATGTTGCCGAGAACTTCCCGCCACTGCGCCGCGGCATCGCCGGCGAAGCCGCCACCCTTCTTGCCGGCCGGATCGTAGTCAGCCGATGTCGCGGTGTTGCCGCAGAGATAGACGGTGCCTTTCGCACCGCTGACGACCGTGCCTTTGCCCCATGGCATCAACCGGCCGTTCTTGAATTTCTTGTGGGTCACGAGTTCCATTCTCTTCTCCCACGCCTCGTGTGACGTGCCCGCCAACGACAGAGGATAGTGCTGTGCGGAGCCACGGCCAGTCCGCTGCCGGTCATCCGCCAGCAGACGAAGGAACATCTGGTCCTTGCGAAATCTCCTGGCGGAGGCGAAAGTTTTTTCTGAAGCCTGTCGAAATCGGCCGCCGCCGCGCGACATACGTCTGGCCCCGCTAGGACGCGGCCTTCGAAACCACGGGAGAAGACCCATGCGATACATGCTTTTGATCAACAGCGACGAAGCCGCGCAGGCGAACACGCCAATCGAGAAGGCTCAGCAGATGAGCGCAGCATATGCCGCCTATACCGAAGCGTTGAAGAAATCCGGCGCATGGCTCGCCGGCGAACGGTTGCGCCCGACCCAGGCGACCACCTCGGTGCGGATCACAGACGGCAAGACCAACGTGATCGACGGCCCCTATGCCGACACCAAGGAGCAGCTTGCCGGCTTCTACATGATCGAGGCGGCCGATATCGATACCGCCATCGAGTGGGCGGCGCGCTGTCCGGCGGCGAGCGCCGGCACGGTCGAGTTGCGGCCGATCTGGGAAATGGCCGACTACATGCCCAAGAAATGAAACCGTGATGGACAATCGCCCGGAGATCGCGCGGGCGGCGGCCGAAGCGGCCGCCCGGCAGAGTTACGGCAAGCTGGTCGCCTGGCTAGCGGCGCGCACCCGCGACGTGGCCGGCGCCGAGGACGCGCTGGCCGAGGCCTTCGCCGCGGCGCTGGAGCGCTGGCCACAGACCGGCGTGCCCGACAAGCCGGAAGCATGGCTGCTGGCCGTGGCGCGCCGGCGGCGCGTCGACGCGGTGCGCCGTCGGCTGACCAGCGAGGCGAGCCGCGACCATCTCAAGCTGATGGCCGAGGAGATGGAGGCGAGCATGGAAGACGAAGACCTTCCCGACGAACGTCTCAGGCTGATGTTTGCCTGTGCGCATCCGGCGATCGAAGCCAGCGTGCGGGCGCCGCTGATCCTGCAGACGGTTCTGGGTTTCGACGCGGCGACGATCGCCTCGGCCTTCCTGGTTTCGCCGGCGACGATGGGCCAGCGTCTGGTGCGCGCCAAGAGCCGCATCCGCGAGATCGGCATTCCGTTCCGCGTGCCGGATCGCGCCGAACTCGGCGAGCGGCTGGGAACGGTGCTGGAAGCGATCTACGCGGCTTTCGCCGAAGGCTGGACCGACCCGGCAGGGACCGAGACGAGAGCGCGCAATCTGGCGACCGAAGGCATCTGGCTCGGGCGGCTGGTGGCATCGCTGATGCCGGACGAACCGGAAGCGCTCGGCCTGCTGGCGCTGATGCTGTTTGCCGAGGCGCGCCGCCCGGCGCGGCGCGATGCGGCTGGAGATTATGTGCCGCTCGCCGAACAGGATTGCCGTCTTTGGGATCACGCGCTGATCGACGAAGCCGAGGCGCTGCTGGGCCACGCCGCCACCATGGGCGTCATCGGCCGCTACCAGCTCGAAGCGGCGGTACAATCGGTGCATGCGACGCGGCGACGGACCGGCCAAACCGATTGGGCGGCGATCCGTAACTTCTACGATGCGCTGTCGGCGATATCAGGCTCGCCGGTGATTTCGATCAACCGCGCCGTGGCGATTGCCGAGGCCGAAGGGGCGGCGGCAGGACTGGCGGCGCTCTACGTGCTGGGCGACGACAAGCGGCTCAACGACTATCAGCCCTATTGGGCCGCTCGCGCCGGCCTGCTGGCCAGGCTCGGCAATGCGGCGCAAGCGGTCGAAGCCTATGACCGGGCGATCGGCCTTGAACGCGACCCCGCCGTGCGCCGCTTCCTGCAGGCGAAACGGGCGATCCTGCGAAATTGAAGCGTCCGTTCAGGCCGGCCACATCTCATGCGTGGTGTTGAGCCGTTTCATCAGCGGATGCGCGCGCAGCGCCGACCATAAGCGTTCGATGTTCGGCCAGTCGGCTCGCGCCTTGTCCATATCGGGGTGCCAGGCCACCAGCATGACGAGGTAGACGTCGGCCAGCGACATCGCGTCGCCGACCAGCCAGCCGCGCCCCTCGAGGGCTGCATCGACAATGGCGAAGCCGCGGTCCATCTCGGCAATGGCTGCCTGCTTGACGGCTTTCTTGCCGTCGGCATCGGTGGTGTAGCGATGGGCATAGTAGAGGCGCAGGATGGCGGGGTAGAGCACCGATGACATGAACGCCATCCAGCGCAGGAAACCGGCGCGATCCGGCGATCCGGCGGCCGGCGCCAGACCCGCCTCCGGATGGCGCTCGGCAAGCAGGATGCAGATCGCCGCCGATTCGGTTATCGATTGACCGTTGGGCAAGGTCAGCACCGGAACCTGGTTCAACGGGCTGATGTCGAGGAAAGCCGGGTCCGGCGGATCCTTCTTCGGCACGTCGATCTGGTCGAATTGCGCGTTTGCCAGCGCCAATGCGGCCTCGACGACAAAACCGCCGCTGCCTGGGCGCGTGTAAAGCTTGTACATGTGATTCTCCCCCTGCCCGCGCGAAGCAGGCCGGGGCGATTTGACCCTGAAGCCGCCTCCCGCTCAAGCCGGTGGCGGACGCCACGGCCGGGTTTTCTGCGGTCCAGCCATGAGACTTCCGATGTCGGAGGGACAGCACCCCCCGATGCCCGGCAGGGCAGAGGGGGGTGCGAAGGATCGCCGCCTATCCAGTTAAGACGTTAAGCCCCCAGCCCGTCGAACAGGATCGTCGACAGATAGCGCTCGGCGAAGGACGGGATGATCACCACTAGGTTCTTGCCCTTGTTCTCCGGCCGCGACCCGACGGCGATGGCGGCCTGCAGGGCAGCGCCCGACGAGATGCCGACCGGCACGCCTTCAAGGCGGGCGACGAGGCGGGCGTTGGCGACCGAATCCTCGTTGGAGACCTTGACGATCTCGTCATAGATCGAGGTGTCGAGGATCTTGGGCGCAAAGCCGGCGCCGATGCCCTGGATCTTGTGCGGGCCGGGCTGGCCGCCCGACAGCACCGGCGAGGCCTCCGGCTCGACGGCGACGACATGCACCGAGGGCTTGCGTTGCTTCAGCACCTGGCCGACGCCGGTGATCGTGCCGCCGGTACCGATGCCGGCGACGAAGATGTCGACCCCGCCATCGGTGTCGTTCCAGATCTCCTCAGCGGTGGTGCGGCGGTGGATCTCCGGGTTGGCCGGGTTTTCGAACTGCTGCGGGATGACGGCGTCGGGCAAGGTGGCGGCCAGCTCGTCCGCCTTGGCGATGGCGCCCTTCATGCCTTTCGGCCCTTCCGTCAGCACCAGTTCGGCGCCGAGCAGCGCCAGCATCTTGCGGCGCTCCACCGACATGGTTTCGGGCATGGTCAGTATCAGCTTGTAGCCCTTGGCGGCAGCGGCGAAGGCGAGCGCGATACCGGTATTCCCGGAGGTCGGCTCGATCAGCGTCGTCTTGCCGGGTTTGATCCGGCCCGACGCTTCCAGCGCCTCGATCATCGAAACGCCGATGCGGTCCTTGACCGAGGCGATCGGATTGAAGAATTCGAGCTTGGCAAGAAGGTTGGCAACGACGCCCTTCTCCTTGGCGAACTTGTCGAGCCGCACCAGCGGCGTGTCGCCGATCGTCTCGGTGATCGAGTTGTAGACACGGCCGCGGCCGGGCACGCGCGCGGAAGGCTTGTTCATTGGTTTCGCTCCCAAATCAGATCAGGCAATTGGCGTCGGCGGACAGAATAAGGCTTTCGCCCGCGCAAGATAGGCTGCCGGCCGAAAATATCGAGTGGGCCGCTTGCTGAAAACGCTTGCCTTCCGAAGCCGCATTTCCGGATGGACCGATCGGCGGAATGAATTGCCTGAACCGATCTACTGACGTGCGGCAATGGCTGCGGCCGCGCCCACCATGAAGCCAGCGGCGGTGCGGTTCAGCGCCTTCAGCGCGGCGATTTCAGGAACCAGCGCGCCTTGGCGGCCAGCGCCAGATAGGGCACAAGCACCACGAAGAGCACGATAACGGTGAGCGCGACCAGGATGCCGTAGTCGGCGAGCGTGATGGTCTTCAGGTCGACGATGGTCGGCGTGATGGCGAGGTAGAAGATCATCGTCTTCGGGTTGCCCAGCGTGACGGTGAGGCCGGCAAGGAAGCTCGATACCAGGCCGCCCTTGCCTTTCCTGGCCTCGACAGTCTCGGGCGTGATCCCGGCCGTCCAGAAACGCCAGCCGAGGAAGGCGAGATAGGCGACGCCCAGCCATTTGATGACGAGAAACACCATGCCGAAGCTTTGCGCGACAAAGGCAAGGCCGAGCACCACCGCGGTGAGATAAATGAGGTCGCCGAGCATCAGGCCGAACGACATCGCCAGCGACGAGCGGAAGCCGGATCCGAGCGCCCGCGCCACAAGCGCGGTGACGCCGGGGCCGGGAATGGCGGCGGCGATGCCCAGCGCAGCACTATAGGCAAGGAAGCCGGTGAGGGTCATGACGGTCGCACCTCGTGAAACGACTCTGATGCCATGAAAAGCCTGCAACGGCAAAACGGATTCGATTGCGCCAAGCAGGACATGAAAGCCGGTCATCATCGCCTGAAAGCGAGAGATGGTTCACTTACGCCTCGAAGGCGGTCGGCTATCTCGCATGGCTCCGAACGGCAGGAGCACCCATGTTAGCCAAAAGACTTCACATCCAGCTCATGAAGTGGATGCCCAACAACTATTCCGAAGCACGCGGTCACGTCCACGAGCTGGAATGGTATCTGTGGTTCGAGGGGCGTCAGGCTTTCAGCCTGTTCGACAAGGGCGATAGCGATGTCGTTCCGCAGACTGGATATTTTACCGACAGCCGGGACCCTGGCGCTCACCCCATTCGTCCGATGATCTATCCGCTGGTAGTCAACAACCGGTTCAAGGTGCGACTGGTGGCGATGGAGCGTGACGGACCGCAAAAGATAGACCCCGACGACACCGCCAAAGGCGAATTCTACATCGACCTCGACACCAAATATCCGCCGGTCTCCGACTGGCGCATCATCCCTGCCGATCCGCGCAGTACCGACCTCAACGTGGAAGCGTCGTTCCAGCTGCAATGGCTGGACTATGTCGATACCGCCGAGATTGCCGAGGATGGCCCGCCACGCATCATCGACAAGTCCAACTATCCCTATCCGTGGGGCGCCAATGTGATGGTGTTCGAGCACTGGCTCGGGCTTGGCCGCAAGGCGCCGCTCAAACTCATCGACCCGAACCGCGCTTCGCGCCGCGAATACTGGATGATCAATGGCAATGCGGCCCGGCGCATGGTGCAGGACCTCTATCGCTTCAACGTCAACCAGCTTGGCGTCGCCAACGACACCATCAGCAGTGTTTACGTGCCGAAGCTCAATGCCGGCCACGTCACGGTGACGCTTTACGAACACGATTTCAGCGACGGCCGCTTCGCGCAAGGGGCGAAGAAGTCCTTCGGCTCGGTCGGCCTCTTCAATCTCAGGGATACCGGTTTCGATGACCGTGTCTCATCGGCCGAGGTGATCCATACCTATCCCAAGGTGATCCATCGGGACGTGCATTAGGGCCGGATTGCGCTGTTCGCCGGCTCAGGACGGGCCGTCGACATGGGTGATGCGCCAGATGGTGCCGTTGCCATCCTCGGTGACGATAAGCGCACCGTCCCTGGCCACCGCGACGCCGACCGGCCGGCCCCAGACGGCGTCGTCGGAGAGGACGAAGCCGGTGATGAAATCCTGGTACTCGCCGGTCGGCTTGCCGTCGCTGAATCTCAGCCGCACCACCTTGTAGCCGGTCCTCATACCACGGTTCCAGGAGCCGTGCAGGGCGACGAAGGCGTCACCCTTGTACTCTGCCGGGAAATTGCCGCCGTCATAGAAGGCGATGTTGAGCGGCGCCGAATGCGCCTGCATCAGCACGTCGGGCACGGTGACCGAGCCGGCGAGGTCTGGGCGCGCGCCCTCGTGACGCGGGTCCTCGTTGGCGCCGATATAATACCAGGGCCAGCCATAGAAGGCGCCGTCCTTGACGGAGGTGGCATATTCGAACGGCACATCGTCGCCGAGACCGTCGCGCTCGTTGACGACACACCACACCGCGCCGGTCGCCGGCTGCACGGTCATGCCCGAACAATTGCGCAGGCCGGTAGCGAGGATGCGGCCATTGTTGCCGTCGGGGCCGAAGGCCAGCACGTCGGCACGGCCATCCTCGGAACCCCAGGTGGCGCCGAGTGGCTGTGATTTTGCCCAGGCGTCAAGGCCGCTATTCGGTGCCTTCCCCATGCCCTCCGCGACGTTAGATCCGGAGCCGACCGAGAGATACAGCGTCTTCCCGTCCGGCGAGAAGGCGATATCGCGGGTCCAGTGGCCGCCGGTAGGGATGTCGGAGACAATCGTCTCCGGTTCGCCGGAGGCTTTAAGGTCGCCGTCGCGATAGGCGTAGCGGACCACGCTGTCATTGTTGGCGACGTAGACCCATTGCGGCTTGTCGCCAGGCGGGTAGAAGGCGATGCCATAGGGCTGGTTGAGATTGTCGGCAAAAATGCCCTCTTCGGCCGGCTTCGCGCTACCCTTGGCCAGCCGATAGACGCGGATCTGGTTGGCGTCACTGTCGGCGACGAACAGGTCGCCGTTCGGCGCCACGCGCACGACCCGCGGATTGGAAATGCCGGAAGCAACCAGTTCGGCCGAAAACCCAGGCGGCAGGACGGGCTTCGCGCCCTCGGGCCGATCGCCAAGGCCGGCGCTGTTGGAGGCGGATTCGGTGATGTTGGGCTTTTGCAGATCATCCGGCCTAATCAGCCGGCGCACACCTGGCTTGTCGGCCTTCCAGTCGCCGAAAGCGTCCTTGCCGGTCAGCAGCAGTTGATCAGCCTGCTGGGCGAAGGCGCTGGTGGCCAGAAGCAGGGCAAGGCCTGCGAAGCCGGCAATCCGGATCATGCTGTTCTCCTCGAACTCGCGCCGTCGGCGCGTCACGACAAGGGAGATATTGTGCGGCCGCCGCAAAAGAGAAGCGTGCGCGCGCAGATTCGACGAGAGAACCGCTCAACTTTCCTCTTCGACGTCCAGATCGTCGTCGAGACGCTTTTCCAATTCGACAAGATCTTCCGGCAGCGGCAATCCCATGGCGCGCATTTCGCGCAGTTTTTCGCGCAGCTGCTCCTGGATTTCGTGCTCGTCCTCCGGCTGGTTGACCATTTCTTCGAGCAGCATGCTGATCTGGGCCTTGAACGATTCAAGCGCCATTCTGCGCCCTCCTTTACGGTGATCACGGCTTCGGAATTATCTTAACATCCGGGTAATCAATTGGGCCGTGTAGTCGACCATCGGCACGATGCGGGCATAATTCAGCCTGGTCGGGCCGATGACGCCGAGCGCGCCGACGACGCGGGCGTCCTTGTCGCGGTAAGGTGCCACGACCAGCGACGAGCCGGAGAGCGAGAACAGCTTGTTTTCCGAGCCGATGAAGATCCGCACGCCGGGGCCGTCCTCGGCGAGGTCGAGCAGCTGGATCAGCCCGTCCTGCGTCTCCAGATCCTCGAACAGGTGGCGCAGCAATTCGATATCGGCCTGGGCGGTGACGTTTTCGAGTAAATTGGCGCGGCCGCGCACGATAAGGCGCGCCGGCAGGCCGCTGTCGGCGCCGGCCCACACCGCCAGGCCTTTCTCGACCAGGTCCTGCGACAACGTGTCCAGCGCTGCCCTGGTCTCGTCCTTGATGCGGGCGATCTCGATGCGCGCCTCGGCGAGCGTGCGGCCCCTGATATGGGCGTTGAGGAAGTTGGAGGCCTCGTGCAGCTGCGAGACGGTGATGCCGGCCGGCAGGTCGACGACGCGGTTCTCGACATCGCCATTCTGCGACACCATCACCGCCAGCGCCTTGGTCGGCTCGAGCTGGATGAACTCGATGTGCTTCAGCGCCACCTCGTTCTTGGTGGCGAGCACCAGGCCGGCGCCGCGCGACATGCCCGACAGCATCTGGCTGGCCTCGGTCAGCATGTGTTCCAGCGTCGCGCCCGAGCCGGAGGCGCGCACCTGCGCCTCGATGACCCGGCGTTCCTCGTCGGAGAGATCGCCAAGCTCCATGAAGGCATCGACGAAGAAGCGCAGGCCGGTCTGGGTCGGCAGGCGCCCGGCCGAGATGTGCGGGGCATAGATCAGGCCGAGATGCTCGAGGTCGCTCATCACGTTGCGGATGGTGGCCGGCGACAGCGACGACGGCAGGATGCGCGACAGGCTGCGCGATCCCACAGGCTCACCGTCCTTCAAATAGGATTCGACGATGCGCCTAAAAATGTCGCGCGAACGCATGTCGAGCGATTGCAGCGCGGGCGCCAGCAGACTGGGTTCGGTGACTGCCTTGGTCATTCGAGCCAAAAACCTCCGGCCCAAGGATATAGACTTCCATCGCTCCCGCGCAACCCGGCGTCTATATGGGGCCTTTTCCTTTGCGCCATGGGCTGCATGCGTCTACAAGCCGCCGACGCAACCGTAAAAAGAACAGAAAGAGGCCTCGATGCGCCCTTCCAAACGCCAAGCCGACGAAATGCGCGCCATCTCCTTCGAGCGCGGCGTCTCCAAACACGCCGAGGGCTCGTGCCTGGTGAAATTCGGCGACACGCATGTGTTGTGCACGGCGAGCCTGGAGGAAAAGGTGCCGGGCTGGATGCGCAATTCCGGCAAGGGCTGGGTGACGGCGGAATACGGCATGCTGCCGCGTTCGACCGGCGAGCGCATGCGCCGTGAAGCCTCGGCCGGCAAGCAAGGCGGCCGCACGCTGGAAATCCAGCGGCTGATCGGCCGCTCCTTGCGCGCCGTTGTCGACCTGCAGGCACTGGGCGAACAGCAGATCACCGTCGACTGCGACGTCATCCAGGCCGATGGCGGCACCCGCACGGCCTCGATCACCGGCGGCTGGGTGGCGCTCTACGATTGCCTGCGCTGGATGGAAGCGCGGCAGATGGCCAGTGTTGCCAAGGTGCTGAAGGACCATGTCGCGGCAATTTCCTGCGGCATCCATGACGGCCAGCCGGTCATCGACCTCGACTACATCGAGGATTCATCTGCCGGCACCGACGCCAATTTCGTCATGACCGGCAAGGGCGGCATCGTCGAGATCCAGGGCACCGCCGAGGGCGAGCCTTTCTCGGAAGGGCAGTTCGCGGAGCTGATGGGCCTTGCCAAGAAGGGCATTCAGCGGCTGGTGAGCTTGCAGCAGATGGCTGTGGCTTGATTGAATTTAACGTGATGACGTCGGCGATCCTTCACACCCCCCTCTGGCCTGCCGGCCATCTCCCCCGCAAGGGGGGAGATCAGAGGTCGCTACCGTTTTCGCCAACCATCAACGTTGAGACGCCGCCAGCGGAACTGCCAATCTCCCCCCTTGCGGGGGGGATGCCCGGCAGGGCAGAGGGGGGTGCCTGATGCAACCCTCCGCTATTCTTGAGTCAGCGCTTTACGTCACGGATCTCGCCGCTGCCGAAGCCTTCTACTCCAACGTCCTCGGCCTCCCTCTCCTCGGCAAGGTCGACGGCCGCCATCTCTTCTTCCGCTGCGGCCCGGGCGTGCTGCTCATCTTCAACGCCGAAGCCACCAAAATCCCGCCGGCGCCCGATGCGCGGCTGAAAGTGCCGCCGCATGGCACGGTCGGCGAGGGCCATCTCTGCTTTGCCGCAAGTGAGGATGAACTCGCACAGTGGAAGGCGCAACTTGAGGCGAAAAACATCGCCATCGAAAGCGAATTCGAATGGCCGCAGGGCGGGCGCTCGATCTACATACGCGACCCCTCGGGCAATTCGATCGAATTCGCCGAGCCAAGGATCTGGGGCCTTTGATGCATTCTCTCGATGGAAAGAAGATCGTCGTTGCCAGCCACAATGAAGGCAAGCTGCGCGAATTCGCCGATTTGATGGGTCCGTTCGGCTTCGAGGCGAAGTCGGCCAAGGACTACGGCCTGCCGGAACCGGAGGAGACCGGCACCACCTTCGAGGAAAACGCCTACATCAAGGCCTTCGCCGCGGCTAAGGCGACCGGCCTGCCGGCGCTGTCGGACGATTCGGGCCTGTGCGTCGACGCGCTCGACGGCGCCCCCGGCGTCTACACCGCCAATTGGGCCGAAGCTCCCGATGGCAGCCGCGACTTCGGGATGGCCATGCAGCGCACCGAAGTGGCCTTGCAGGAGGTCGGCGCCGCCAAGCCAGCGCAGCGCAAGGGGCGGTTCGTCGCCGTCATCTGCCTGGCCTTCCCCAATGGCGAGGCTGAATATTATCGCGGCGAAGCTGAGGGAACGCTGGTGTGGCCGCCGCGCGGCGAACTGGGCTTCGGCTACGACCCGGTGTTTTTGCCCGACGGTTTCGACAAGACGTTCGGCGAGATGAGCGCTGAGGAAAAACACGGCTGGAAGCCCGGTCAGCCGACGGCGCTGTCGCACCGCGCCCGCGCCTTCCAGAAATTCGCCCGCGCCAGGTTAGGCTCAGCTTAATGTCGCTGGACCGCAGCCCGGGCTTCGGGGTCTACATCCATTGGCCGTTCTGCGCCGCCAAATGCCCGTATTGCGACTTCAACAGCCATGTCCGTCACCAGCCGGTCGACCAGGAGCGCTTTGCCCGCGCCTTCGAGAACGAGCTGAAGACCATGAGCGAGCGGACCGGGCCGCGCGAAGTGACCAGTATCTTTCTCGGCGGCGGCACACCGTCGCTGATGCAGCCGCAGACGGTGGCGGCGGTGCTGGACGCCGTGGCGAAGAACTGGACGGTGCCCGACGGCATCGAGGTGACGCTGGAAGCCAATCCGTCCTCGGTCGAGGCCGAGCGATTTCGCGGCTACCGCGCCGCCGGCGTCAACCGTGTGTCGCTCGGCGTGCAGGCGCTGAACGACAAGGATCTGCGCTTCCTCGGCCGGCTGCACAATGTCGACGAGGCGCTGCATGCAATTGGCCTGGCACGGGACATATTCCCAAGACTTTCCTTCGACCTGATCTACGCCCGCCCCGGCCAGACGCTGGACGACTGGCAGGCGGAGCTCGAACAGGCGATCGGCCATGCCGCCGACCATCTGTCGCTCTACCAGCTGACCATCGAGGAAGGCACGCCGTTCCATGCCCTTCATGCGGCGAACAAATTCATCATCCCCGATAATGACCGGGCCGCCGATCTCTATGCGCTGACGCAGGAGATCACCGCAGCGCATGGCCTGCCGGCCTATGAGATTTCCAACCACGCCAGGCCGGGCGCCGAGAGCCGGCACAATCTGACCTATTGGCGCTATGGCGAATATGTCGGCGTCGGACCGGGCGCGCATGGCCGCTTTATCGAGAACGGCCACCGCACCGTGACGATCGCCGAGCGGATGCCGGAGACCTGGGCCAATCTGGTGGAGGCCAGGGGCCATGGCGTCACCGGCGGCGAGATCCTGACGCGCTCCGAAGAGGCCGACGAGTTCCTGCTGATGGGGCTGAGGTTGGCCGAAGGCATCGACCTTTCCCGCTACGAGGCGTTTTCCGGGCGCGGCCTGTCGAGCGCCCGGCTGACCGTGCTGCAGGATGAGGGGCTGGTGGCGCCGATCGGCAATGCCAGGCTACGCGCCACGCCAGCCGGCATGATCGTGCTCGATGCCGTGGTGGCGGATTTGGCGCGGTGAGCCCACAGGGCAAATGGCCGGGCTGTTGGACGATTTATCGGCTTGAGCAAGGATGTTAGAAAGTCGACTTGTTGAACCGCTGGCGTGCCAGCGCCGCATCCGAGGTGACTCCTGCGATGACGTTCCTGATCCACGAGACCTTGATGACATTGAACACGGATGATGTGTTCGAGTTTGGATTGACCGAAATCTTGAGATCTCCAGAGCAAGACGACCTCTTTGAGGCTCAGGCGATTTTCATCAGGAACGCAACGGTCACATCGAAACTAAAATTGACCCACTTGAGCGAATTCAGCGTTGTCCTCAGTTTCATAACATATATTGGAAATAAGCTTCGCGGAATCGCCAAGGATGAGTTGCTCGAGTTTGATCTGAATGGACTCACATTTGATCAGTACATCCCTCTCAGCAAAAATCTGCGTAAGATCTGGGATGAGTAGTCGGTGAAGAACGTCCTGTTCGTCTGCAGCCAGAACCGCTTGCGCAGCCCGACCGCCGAGCAGGTGTTCTCCAAACGTAGGGATATCGAGGTCGAGTCGGCCGGCACCAATCACGATGCAGACACGCCGCTGACGCATGAACTGGTCGCCTGGGCCGACATCGTCTTCGTGATGGAAAAAGCGCACCGCACCAAGCTGCAGAAGAATTCAAGGAGAGCCTGAAGAAGGCCCGCGTCATCTGCCTCGACATCCCGGATGACTACGGATCCATGGATCCGGAGTTGATCGACCTTCTGAAGGCACGGGCTTCGCGATATCTCGATTGAACTATGGGGGCTTCGTAACCACGCGTTCGTCATCCTCGAGTCTGCGCCGCGTCGCTTCGCTCCTTGCTCGCCCGTGATGACGAAGTGAGGGTGGTCCTCGCCAATCGCGAAGGTCAAGCGTCGTGCTTGAAGCGGCGCTTGCCGCGGTGTTTCTCGGCATGCGCCTCTCCGGTCCGGGCCGGCTTGGCGTCGCTCTTGTCCCGGCGGACGCTGTTCTGGTCGTTCATCGGATGCGGCGGCGCGCCTTCGCGGGCGCTCTTCGTTTCAAGACGGGTGATGAAGATATCGAAACGATTGGGCATCGTACGGTCAGTGCTCCGTCGTGCTGTCCGGTTTGTTGTCCGAAAGCCTGACATTCGTCGGCAAGGCGGTGGCCGTCCGACTGGCCAGGCCGGTGTCGCTTTCGGCGAGCGCACGCTTGCCCTTTCGCGCAGTGAAGCGCTTGCGCTCGGCATAATAGGGCTCGAAAACGTCCTGCAATTCCAGGCTGTCCATCCTGTCCTCCTCCTCAAGAGACTCAGGTATTCAATCCGCCAGCCACGCTTTCGTTCCCCACTGTGGCAAAGACATGGCCGCCGGGTTACATCGGCGTCAGGTTTGGCCCGACGTTCGGGAGTTTTGCAACCCGGCGCGCGCCATGCCAAACAGGGCGAAATGGAGAGACCCGGTGACCGGCGAGAAACGCAGCTATGTGATCGGGCAGACCGAGGTCGCAGTCCGGCCGCTGGCGCCGGCGCTGTATCTGGTGGCGACGCCGATCGGCAACCTCTCCGACATCACGCTGCGCGCCTTGGAAACGCTGGCTGCCGCCGACATAGTCGCCTGCGAGGACACCCGCGTCTCACGCGTGCTGCTCGACCGCTACGGCATCCGCAGGCGCACAACCGCCTATCACGAACACAATGCCGGCGAGGCGGGACCGAAGCTGATCGCAGCACTCGAGGCCGGGCAGAGCGTGGCGCTGATTTCGGATGCCGGCACGCCGCTGATCTCCGACCCAGGCTACCGGCTGGTCGGCGAAGCGCTGGAGCACGGCCTGCGCGTGGTGCCGATCCCCGGCCCATCGGCGCCGCTGGCGGCGCTGACTGCGTCGGGCCTGCCGTCCGACGCCTTCCTGTTTGCGGGGTTTTTGCCGGTGAAATCTGGGCAGCGGCTGACCAGGCTGGAGACCTTCAAGACGGTGCCGGCAACGCTGATCTTCTTCGAGTCGCCACGCCGGCTGGCCGATACGCTGCTTGCGATGGTCGAGGCGCTGGGTGGTGGGCGCAAGGCCGCCATCGGCCGCGAGCTGACCAAGACTTTTGAAGAGATGCGGACGGGAACGCTGCAGGCGCTGGCCGACCACTATGCGGCGGCTGACACGCCGAAGGGCGAGATCGTCATCTGCGTCGGGCCCGCCGAGATCAAGGCCGACCAACCCGCCGACATCGACAGGCTGCTGCTGTCGCTGGCCGCCGAAATGCCGGCGTCCAAGGCGGCGGCGGAAGCGGCGAAGATGACAGGCGGGCAGAAGCAGTCGCTCTACCGCCGGCTGCTGGAACTCAGGGATGCGGTTGGAGAAGGCGAAGGTGGCTGAGCGCCCGGCCGCCAGCCGCCAAAAAGCCTATCGGCGCGGCCATCGCGGCGAGTGGCTGGCGGCGGCGGCGCTGATGCTGAAAGGTTATCGCGTCCTCGCCCGCCGGCATCGCACCCGCTTCGGCGAGATCGACCTGATCGCCAGGCGCGGCGACCTGGTGCTGTTCGTCGAGGTCAAGGCGCGGCGCACGCTGATGGAAGCGATGGAGGCGATTGGCCACGAATCGGAGCGCCGCATCGAGGGCGCGGCCGACATCTGGCTGTCGCGCCAACCGGATTATGGCAGATTGTCGATGCGCTTCGACATGATCGCGGTGCTGCCCTGGCGCTGGCCTGTGCATGTCGAGAACGCGTTTTATGGGAGGAGTTAGCGGCCTTTACCCTCCCCCTTGTGGGGAGGGTCGGTGAGCAAGCGACGCGTCGTTGGCGAAACGGGGCGGGGGTGTGGCGCCGACCCCCACCCCGATCCGCTTTGCGGATCGACTGACCGGGGCGAGCCGCCTGTCTCGCCCGTCCTTCGGACCCCCACAAGGGGGAGGGTAAAGCTCACCCCCAGATCATCAGCGCCACCAACCCCACAGTGCCCACCACCAGGCGCCACCAGCCGAAGAGCGAGTAGCCGTTGCGCGAGACGTAATCGAGCAGGAAGCGCACGACGATCAGCGCGGTAACGAAGGCGGCGACGAAGCCGATGGCGATGATCGGCAGATCGGCGCTGCTCAGCACGTTGCGGTTCTTGAACAGATCGAAGGCGAAGGCGCCGACCATGGTCGGTATGGCGAGGAAGAAGGAGAATTCCGCCGCCGCGCGCTTGTCGACGCCCAGCAGCAGCGCGCCGACGATGGTCGAACCGGAGCGCGACGTCCCGGGGATCAGCGACAGGCACTGGAACAGGCCGATTTGCAAATAAAGCCTTGTCGGGAAGCGCTCGACGTCGCGGTAGACCGGCTGCAGCTTCATGCGGTCGACGACCAGCAGCACGACGCCGCCGATGATCAGCATGATGCAGATCAGCCTTGGCGATTCGAACAGCACCGTCTTGATGAAATCATGCGCCAGCGCGCCGATGATGGCGGCCGGCAGGAAGGCAATCAGGATGCCGATGACGAAATGCCGCGTCAGCCGATCATGCGGCAGGTCGAGCAGCATCTGCCACAGACGGCGGAAATAGACGCTGAGGATCGCCAGGATGGCGCCGAGCTGGATCAGGATCTCGAACGCCTTGCCGGTGGAATGGAAGCCGAGGAAATGGCCGGCGAGCAGGATATGGCCGGTCGAGGAGACCGGGATGAACTCGGTCAGCCCCTCCAGCAGGCCGAGCAGCAGGGCTTCGACGATGGTGTGGCTATCCATGGCAACCTCGGCATTCAAGGGACGGAAGGAAACGGCTGGCAAAAGGGCTTGCTTGTCACGGCGCGGAAGTCCCCCTATAGGTCGCAGCACCGTGACGGCCGCATGACGGGCCGCCAAGACTTACCGGTGCGGACGGCGATTCGCCAGTGCGCCTTAATATCGCGGAATCATGCTGACGCTTTTCCATCACCCGATGTTCGCCACCTGCCGCTTCGTGCGCCTCGCCTTCGGCGAATATGGCGAGGAGCTGGCGCTGATCGAGGAAAAACCGTGGACGCGGCGCAAGGAGTTTTTGGCGCTGAACCCCGCCGGCACCTTGCCTATCCTGCTGGCCGAAGGCGACGTGCCGATCGTCGGCGCCATGGTGATCGCTGAATATCTCGACGAAACACGTGGTGTCCTGAAGCGCGACAAGCGCCTGTTTGCGGAAGACCCGATGCAGCGCGCCGAAATCCGCCGCCTGACCGACTGGTATCTCAACAAGGCCGAGAGCGAAGTGACCCGGCATCTGGTGCGCGAGCGCGTGCTGAAGCCGGTGATGCCGGAAACGGCGGGCGGCGGTTCCCCCGATTCGGCGGCGATCCGCGCGGCGCGCGCCAACATTCGCCAGCACATGAAGTACACCAACTGGCTGGCCGGCACCCGTCATTGGCTGGCCGGCAGCAAGGTCACCTATGCCGACCTGGCGGCAGCGGCGACGCTGTCGGTGCTGGATTATCTCGGCGAGATCGATTGGCGCGAGCATGCCGCGGCGCGCGAATGGTACACGCGGGTGAAATCGCGGCCGTCGTTCCGGCCGCTGCTCTCCGACCGGGTTCGCGGCCTGTCGCCGGTTTCGCATTATGCGGACCTCGACTTCTAGAAGCCAAACCCTGCGCGCGCTGATCGACGCCGAGGCGCGGCGCGCCGGCTTCGATGCGGTTGCCGTCACCACGCCTGACGCGATCCCGCTGGCGCCTGCCAGATTGGCAGAATTCGTCGCCGATGGTTTTCACGGTTCGATGGCGTGGATTGCGGAGACGCTTCAACGCCGCAGCGAGCCTTCGACGCTGTGGCCCGAGGTGCGCTCGATCATCGTGCTGGCAATGAATTACGGCCCCGACCACGATCCGCGTGCGCTGCAGGCAAGGCGCGATCTCGGCGCGATCTCGGTCTATGCGCAAAACCGCGACTATCACGAGGTGATGAAGGGCCGGCTGAAGGAGATCGCCGGCAAGATCGTCGCGCGGGCCGGCGGCGACGTGAAGGTTTTCGTCGATACGGCGCCCGTGATGGAAAAGCCGCTGGCTGAGGCCGCCGGGCTCGGCTGGCAAGGCAAGCACACCAATCTGGTCAGCCGCGAGCACGGCTCCTGGCTGTTTCTCGGCACCATCTTCACCACGGCGGAGCTCACGCCAGATTCGACCGAGGTAGACCATTGCGGTTCCTGCCGCGCCTGTCTCGACGCCTGCCCGACCGACGCCTTTCCGGCGCCCTACCGGCTCGATGCCCGGCGCTGCATCTCCTACCTGACCATCGAGAACAAGGGGCCCATCCCGCAAGAATTCCGCGAAAAGATCGGCAACCGCGTCTATGGCTGCGACGATTGTCTCGCCGCCTGCCCGTGGAACAAGTTTGCCCGCGCCGCTTCGGAAGCCAAGCTTGCTGCCCGCGACGAACTGCGCGAGCCGCCGCTCGGCGAGCTGTTGCAGCTGGACGACACGGCGTTCCGGTCTTTCTTCTCGGGCTCGCCGATCAAGCGCATCGGCCGCGATCGTTTTGTCCGAAACGTGCTGGTTGCCGCCGGCAATTCCGGCGATACTTTGCTGGCTGACCCTGTCCGCACCCTCCTTGGCGACGCCTCGCCGCTGGTGCGCGGCGCGGCGATCTGGGCGCTGGCGCGGCTGGTGACGGCCGCCGAATTCAACGGGCAGGCGGCGATCTACTTGAAAACCGAAACCGACACGACAGTGCAGGACGAATGGCTGTCCGCATTGCCAATTGAGGCGCACGCATGAGCGAAAAACAGGTTTTTATCTTCGGCGCCGGCTATTCGGGCAAAGCCTTTGCACGGGCCAATGCGGAGGCGATTACGATCTTCGGCACCACGCGCTCGGCCGAGAAATTCGAGGCATTGCGTCAGGCCGGCATCGCGCCGCTGCTGTTTCACGGCGCCCTGACACCTGAAATCGGCGAAACGCTGGAGACCACCACCCATCTCGTCGTCTCCGTGGCACCGGAGGAGGCCGGCGACCCTGTGCTTCTCGCCGCGCGCAAGGCGATCGAGGCGATGCCGGCGCTTCGCTGGATCGGCTATCTTTCGACCGTCGGCGTCTATGGCAATTATGACGGCGCCTGGGTCGATGAAACGGCCGAGTGCCGGCCGGTGTCGAAACGCTCGTCGATGCGAGTGGCGGCCGAGCGAGACTGGCTGCAGCTTGGCCTCGATACCGGCAAGCCGGTGGCGATCCTGCGGCTTTCCGGCATTTACGGGCAAGGACGCAACGCGCTGGTCAATCTGGAAAACGGCACGGCGCGGCGGCTGGTCAAGCCCGGCCAGGTGTTCAACCGCATCCATTGCGACGACATCGCCGGCGCGCTCTGGCACCTCATCGGTGGCAATACATCAGGCATTTTCAACGTCACCGATGACGAACCGGCGCCGCCGCAGGATGTCGTCACCTATGCCGCTTCGCTGATGGGCGTCGAGCCGCCGCCGGAGATTCCTTTCGAGACCGCCCAACTTTCGCCCATGGCGCGGTCCTTCTATGGCGAGAACAAGCGCGTCGCCAACGCCGCGATCAAGGCAGCGGGCTACCGGTTCCGCTATCCGGACTACCGCCAGGCGTTCGATCGGATGTGGGCCGACGGCAGCTGGCGCGACGGCGAGCCGCGCAGCCCGATGAAGGTAGATAATCGAAACGCGAGCCCGAGGGTGATATGATTCGATTGTGTTGCGGACTTTTGCAGTTGGGTTCATGACGATTTCGATGCGATCCTTGACCGGCAGACGGCCGTTCCTGACGGCGGCGCTGGCGATCGTGGCGCTGGCCGGGCTGGTGGCGGGCGCAATCACGGCCGAGCCACGGGCAAAAGACCTGTTCGGCGCCAAGAAGCTGCCGGCGGTGGCTGCGGCGCAATCCTTCGGCTTCTATTCAAAGGGCTGCTTCACTGGCGGCGTCGCCATTCCGATGGACGGCCAGAACTGGGAGGTGATGCGTCCCTCGCGCAACCGGCGCTGGGGTCATCCAACGATGATTGCGCTGATCGAGAAGCTGTCGCGCGATGCCGCCGCCGACGGCTGGCCGGGGCTTCTGATCGGCGACATTTCGCAGCCGCGCGGCGGCCCGATGCTGACCGGGCACGCCTCGCACCAGATCGGCCTCGACGCCGACATCTGGCTGACGCCGATGCCCGACCGCAAGCTTACGACCCAGGAGCGCGAAAACATCAGCGCCACGCTGATGGTCGACGACAAGACGCATCTGGTGAAGGACAGGCTGTGGAAGCCGATGCATACCAAGCTGTTGAAGCGCGCGGCGAGCTATCCGGAAGTCGAGCGCATCCTGGTCAATCCTGGGATCAAGAAGAAGCTGTGCGACACCGTCACCGGCGACCGTACCTGGCTGAGAAAAATCCGGCCGTTCTGGGGCCATGACTATCATTTCCACATCCGCATCGGCTGCCAGCCGGGCTCGCCCAACTGCAAGGGGCAGGAAGCGACGCCCGACGACGACGGCTGCGGCAAGCCGCTGGCCTGGTGGTTTACCGAGGAGCCGTGGCGGCCCAACAAGAACCCGGACGCGCCCAAGGCGCGCGACCTGATGACGATGGCGAACCTGCCGAAACAATGCCAGTTCGTGCTCGACCAGCCCGATGCCGACTCGGCGGAAGCCGTCACCTATCGCGGTGGCGGCGTGCCGATGGCCGCCAGGGCGCCGGAACCCGACGCGCCTCCGCCTATTGCGGGCAATGCGGGCGGCTTGCCAAACGCAGCCAACGCCTTCACCGCCACGCCGGAGATCGGCATTCCCCTGCCAAGGCGACGGCCGCCGGCAAACGTCGGACAGTGATGGCGAACTGACGCTTTCCCTTTCCGGGGCCATGCGCTAGTCAATCGATTGAAAACCGGGGCGATTGAAACCCGGGGCGATTGAAAACCGGGCGATTGAAAACCGGGCGATTGAAAAACCGGGCGATTGAAAAACCGGGCGATTGAAAAACCGGGCGATTGAAACGGTCGCAACGGCGCCGCAAAGGGGACGAGCAAGAGCATGTCAGGCGACGACGACACCGCGTTGCGGTTTCCAGTGCTGATCGGCGACATCGGCGGCACCAATGCGCGCTTTTCGATCGTGCTCGACGCAAATTCGGAAGCCGGTGAGCCGCATATCGTGCAAACCGCCAATTTCGCCACCATAGACGAGGCGATCCAGGCGGCGGTGCTCGACCGGTCGTCCATCCGGCCGAATTCGGCAGTGCTGGCGATCGCCGGACCAGTCGATGGCGACGAGATCCCGCTTACCAACTGTCCCTGGGTGGTGAAGCCGAAGCAGATGTTTGCCAATCTGGGCCTGGGCGACATCGTCGTGCTCAACGATTTCGAGGCGCAGGCGCTGGCCGTCGTGGCGCTCGGCGAAGAGCATATGGAAAAGATCGGCGGCGGCACGCCGGAGGAGAATGCCGGACGCGTCGTGCTCGGCCCCGGCACCGGCCTCGGCGTCGCCGGGTTGGTTCATGCCCTCCACCACTGGATCCCAGTGCCTGGCGAAGGCGGCCATATGGATATCGGTCCGCGGACGCCGCGCGATTTCGAGGTGTTCCCGCATATCGAAAAGCTGGACGGCCGCATTTCGGGCGAGCAGATCCTGTGCGGGCGCGGTCTGGTCAATGTCTACCGGGCGGTCGCCAAGGCCGACGGCAAGCCGGCGCCGTTCACCACGCCGGCCGAAATCACCGGGGCGGCGCTGGCCAAGACCGACCCGGTTGCCGAGGAAGCGCTGGCGCTGTTCGTCACCTGCCTCGGCCGCACCGCCGGCGACCTCGCGCTGGTGTTCATGAGCCGCGGCGGCGTGTTTTTGACCGGCGGCATCGCGCAAAAGATCGTTCCGGCACTGAAGGAAGGCAGTTTCCGTGCCGCCTTCGAGGACAAAGCGCCGCACAGCGCGCTGATGGCCTCGATGCCGGTCTATGTCATCACCCACCCGCTGGCAGCGCTTCTGGGCCTTGCCGCCTATGCCCGCAACCCGTCGCTGTTCGGCGTCCAGACCGCGGGGCGGCGCTGGCGCACGTAATCCATTTCGTCCCGAACATGGGTCTGTTCCTGGAAATGGCTGCCGCTTTCGTGACCCTGACCTCGAGCCGCGACGAAGTTTCGCCATAGGCAAGCCGTAGCCGGGGCGCTAAGAGGGGGCCGAATTCCAGCCTGGCATCCCTAGATGCCGGTTGATTTCAGATCGAATCGACCTGAAATCATCCGGCTCTAAATCAAAGAGATAGAGCATGATGTCGTCCGAAAACCGCTTCACACTTCTCGGCATCATGCTCTAGCAAACCACGAAGCGCCCGCGATTTGACCGCTCAAAGTCCACTCAAACTGAAAGTCCAGCCAGCTGAGGTCACTGCGGTGCTGCGCCGCATCCTGGCCGAAAACGGTAGTGAATATCGCTGGACCTATGTCGTTGCCGTCGGCTGCCTGCTGATTGTTTCCGCCACCACCGCCTTCACGGCGTGGATCATGGCCCCGATGATCAACGAGATCTTCTACGAACGACGCGGCGACATGATCGTCTGGATCTGCGCCGGGATCATGGCCGCCTCCGTGCTGCGCGGCTTCGCCGGTTACGGCCAGGCGGTCGCGTTGGCCAAGATCGGCAACAATCTGGTCGCCCGCTACCAGAAGCGCAGCTTCGACCACCTGATGAAGCTCGGCGTCGACTTCTTCAACGATACGCGTTCCGGTCGGCTGGCGGCACAGGTCAACGAGAATGTCGGCGGCGTTCGCGATCTGCTGTCGCTGACGCTGACCTCCATCAGCCGCGACGCGGTCTCGCTGATCGCCCTCGTTGGCGTCATGATCTACCAGGATCCGGTGTTGTCGCTCAGCTCGCTGCTGATCGGGCCGCCGCTGATCTGGGCCGTCGTCTACATCACCCGCCGATTGCGGCGCATCAACCGGGAATCGGTGCTGATCAACTCGCGGCTGAACGGGTCCGTACAGGAGGCCACGCAAGGCATCGCCATCGTCAAGGCCTTCACCCTGGAAGCCGAGCTGGCGCGCCGGATCGGCATCATGGCCGATAAGGCCGAGCAACGTAACAACAAGATCGCCCGGGTCGCGGAGCGGCTGTCGCCGATTTCCGAGATTTTGGGCGGTCTCGCCATTACCTCTGTCCTTGCCTATTCCGGCTACCGGGCGCTGGTGCTCGGACAACCACCAGGCGCTGTGTTTTCCTTCATCACCGCGCTGATCATGGCCTACGATCCGGCACGGCGCCTGGCTCGTACGCAGGTCGGTATGGAACGTGCCCTGGTCAACGCCCGGATGATTTACGAGCTGCTCGACCTGGAGCCTAAACAGGGCGATGCGCCCGACGCGGTCGAAGCCAGGATCACCACCGGCGAGGTTCGCTTCGACAATGTGACGTTCGGCTACAGCGCCGACATGCCGGTGATCAGGAACCTGAGTTTCACCGCCGCGGCCGGCAAGGTTACGGCGGTGGTCGGGGCCTCGGGTGCCGGCAAGACGACGCTCGTGGCGCTGCTGCAGCGCTTCTACGATGTCGACAAGGGTTCGATCGAGATCGATGGCCAGGACATTTCCAAAGTCACCAAGCACTCGCTGCGCGGCTCGATCGCCTATGTCTCGCAGGCGCCCTATCTGTTCGAAGGCAGCATACGCGACAACATCCGTTTTGGCCGACTTTCGGCGACCGACGCCGAGATCGAGCGGGCGGCGGTGCTGGCGGCGGCCGACGAGTTCATCCGTCAGCAGCCGCAGGGCTACGACACGCCCGTCGGCGAGGGCGGCTCGACACTTTCCGGCGGCCAGCGCCAGCGCGTCTCGATTGCCCGGGCGATCGTGCGCAACGCGCCGATCCTTTTGCTCGACGAAGCGACCTCGGCGCTCGACAACGAGGCCGAGGCGCGCGTCCAGGAGGCCCTGACCCATGTGATGGAAGGGCGCACCACCATCGTGATAGCGCATCGCCTGTCGACGGTCGTCAACGCCGACCACATTATCGTGCTTGAAGAGGGGCGCCTGGTCGAGGAAGGCACCCATGCCGCACTGATGGCCGATCCAAACAGTGTCTACGCCCGCTTCCACCGCATTCAAGGCAAGAACGGACTGGGGCTTGTCGACGACTCGAAGCCCGTCCAAACTCCGGTCCGGCGCAGCCGCGCCAAGAAGGCGGTGGGGAGAACAGCATGAGCGAATCCAGCGAAATGGGCCTGGTGGTGGTGGGGGCGGCCGGCCGCATGGGCCAGACGCTGATCCGCGCCATCCATTCGATCCCAGGCGCCCGCGTCGTCGGCGCGGTCGAACGAACCGGATCGCCCTATCTCGGCAGGGATGCGGGCGAGCTTGCCGGCATCGGCATCATCAATGTGACGATCGGCGACGATCCGCTGCCGGTGTTCGCCAAGGCCGACGGCGTGCTCGATTTCACCATGCCGGCAGCCACCGTCGAATTCGCAGGCTATGCCGCGCAGGCACGCATTGCCCATGTCATCGGCACCACCGGCTGCTCGGCGGAAGACGACACCAGGATCGAGGCCGCGGCGCGCCACGCGACGATCGTCAAATCCGGCAATATGAGCCTCGGCGTCAATCTTCTGGCGGTGCTGGTCGAGCAGGCCGCGCGCGCGCTCGGTCCAGAGGATTTCGACATCGAGATCCTCGAAATGCATCACAAGCACAAGGTCGACGCGCCCTCGGGCACCGCCTTGCTGCTCGGCGAAGCGGCGGCGGCGGGACGCGGCATTTCCCTTGCCGGCAACGATGTGCGGTCACGCGACGGCCATACCGGCGTGCGCAAGCCAGGAACGATCGGCTTTGCCAGCTTGCGCGGTGGCTCGGTGGTCGGCGACCACAGCGTCATCCTGGCCGGGACCGGCGAGCGCATCACGCTGTCGCACCATGCCGAGGACCGCGCCATCTTTGCCCGCGGCGCGGTCAAGGCCGCGCTCTGGGCGCGCGGTAAAAAGCCCGGACTTTATTCCATGCGGGACGTGCTCGGCTTGAGCTAAACTATCCATAATTTTGAAGGAGCAAACATGTCGGGAACTCTCGTGCTCGTGCGCCACGGCCAGAGCGAATGGAACCTGAAGAACCTGTTCACCGGCTGGCGCGATGTCGACCTTACCGAGCAGGGCCACAAGGAGGCCAAGGAAGCCGGCCAGAAGCTCAAGGCACGCGGATTGAAATTCGACATTGCCTTCACCTCGGCGCTGATCCGGGCGCAGAAGACCTGCCAGCACATTCTCGACGCGGTCGGCCAGAGCGATTTGAAGACGATCCGCGACCAGGCGCTGAACGAGCGCGACTACGGCGACCTCTCCGGTCTCAACAAGGACGACGCGCGTCAGAAGTGGGGCGAAGAGCAGGTGCACATCTGGCGCCGCTCCTACGACGTGCCGCCGCCCGGCGGCGAAAGCCTGAAGGACACCGGCGCCCGCGTCTGGCCCTATTATCTTCACGACATGCAGTCGCATGTGCTGAAGGGTGGCACCGTGCTGGTCGCCGCGCATGGCAATTCGCTGCGCGCACTGATCATGGCGCTGGACGGCAAGAGCGGCGAGGAGATCGTCAAGCTCGAGCTCGGCACCGGCGTGCCGGTGATCTACAAGCTCAACGCCGATTCCACTGTGGCGTCGAAGGACGTGCTGGAGGGGTGAGGTTTTCGGCCAACGCATTCGCCGAGTCGGCGCTGCCCCTCATTGCCGGGCAGTTCTCCCCGTATAGTGACGGGGAGAAAGGGCTGGCCGCAGCCTCGGCGCTCTTCTTGTGACGCAGGTGACCGGCGAAAATCACCGATGAGAGCGCCCCTCTCCCCGTCACTGTGCGGGGAGAGGATGCCGGCAGGCAGGTGAGGGGCGGCGTTGACCCCCGGGAAACTAAGCCGGCAGGCTGCGGCCCTCGAAAAAGCGCGTTGACACATATCGTTTGCCCGCTTACATGAGCCCGCACCAGCCCAGATGGCGGAATTGGTAGACGCGCACGGTTCAGGTCCGTGTTCCGCAAGGAGTGGAGGTTCGAGTCCTCTTCTGGGCACCAAATTCCCGTTTCGGATAAGTCCGAAATGATTTAGACGCGAAGCAAAAAAGCCCGGTTCCCGGGCTTTTTTGCTGATGGATGACAGATAGTCCAGCGGAGGGTCAATGCGGCGGGCGAACCGCTTTCATTGCTTCTTCTTCGAGTGTCTGGAGCTTCTCCCGAATCTCCTCCGGCTCGGCATGCTCCAGGCCGACGACATCGTTTCTGGTCTCATTCAGCGAAACGATAATCTCATCAAGCTTGGCGTGAATGGCGGCCGTGTCGCGGTAACCCTGGATCAGCACAACGCCCGTGATCACGATGGCCGCTACCGACAATGCGTAGGTGACCACATTGGTCAGGCCGAATGGCACCAATGCAGTACAGAGCAGCATGGCTACAAGAAGGACATAGAAGCCCGGTGGCCGGGATAGAAAGTCGCCCATCACAAACAGGAAGCGATTCATATCCAGGCCGCGGTCAAAAATGCCACTAGTGCGGTGACGGCTACGCAAATTGGAATTGCCGCGAGTAAGGCAGCTTCCAGGACCCAAGTTTCCTTGTCGCTAAACATCAGACATCCTCCCGTTGAGAAAAGGCTGCCCGTAGACTTTCACAGGGCAGCCACAGCTCGCCGCTCCAGACCGGAGCGGCGGGCTCGCGCGTTATTCGATGATCTGCACGACCTTGCGCGTGTCGGGATCGACGAGAACCGCATGATCTCCGACAACCGTATACTTGTAGCGGACATCCGGAACGTCGATTGCGTGGAGCTCGACAGTGTCTGGAAGTGCCGTGCCGACATTGAGTTCGACGCCGAGCAAACTGACTGAGGCCAGCTTCTGCTTATGGATATATTCGCGAATGACCGTCTGTTGTTCGGGCTTGAGAACAATAACGTCCTCGGCAAACGAGGTGCCGATGCCCGCCATAAGGAGGAGGGCGCCAGTGGCGCTGACGAAATATCTGGTCATGGGAATTTCCTTTTCATAGGTCAGTTCGGAAGCGTGGATACGAGCAGATCAGCCGCCACTCGCAGGGGCTGGGGCAGGTGCCGCAGGCTTTGCGGGTACAGCCGGAGCTTCCACCTTTGGCGCTTCAACCTTGACGTTGATATCCTTGCCGCCGTCGCCGCGGATATTGATGACGCCGGTAAAAATAAGCAATACTACGACTGCAATAAGTGCAAGAACAACGGCAATCGCAGTGCCGCCACCACCACCAGAATTAACAACAGTTGGGCCGTCGGCCATGTGTTCCTCTCCTGTTTTATTTAGTTGCATTTGGGAAACGCCTGCCCCGCTTGAACGTTCCGCCTCGGGACTTGGGTCTTAGCTGATGTCCGACTTTGGTCTGGTTCGCCGCGGACTGAAGGCACGGAACAATCTGGCTGATCTCAAGTTCGGTCCCTCGGCGAACAGGCGTGGTGCCGTCGCCGGATTACGCGAGGAGAAAACCATGAAAATCCACTTTGCAAGTGCCGCTGCAGGCTTGTTGCTTTTGGCTGGCGTCGGCAGCGCCGCAGCTCAGGATGTCGTCATCACACCGGAGCAGGATACGGTCGTCCGCGAATATGTGAAAAAGCAGCCGCTGGCTTCGGTGAAGATCCCGGGCGTGGAGCTGAACGTCGGCAGTGCCTTGCCTGATACGGTCGAGCTGCACGAAGTTCCCAACGTCAAATACCGCTACGTCGTGGTCGACAACCGCACCGTCCTGGTCGATCCCGGCACCCGGAAAATTGTGAAGGTCTACGACTGATCGAATAGCTGCCGCCCGCCGCCGGCCATGGCGGCGGGCAGCGGATTTCACATTGCGCTCCAGGATGATCGAAGATGATCGATGACGTAGAGACATCGCCAGCCCTTGATACCCGCCTGGGTTCTCTCAGGGCGAGAATGCGCGATGCGCGCATAACAGAGGCCGACATGAAGACCTTTCAGAAAGTCGCATCCATCATGGTTGGCGGCAGTGGCCGCATCAGCGGCGATGACCTGATTGCAGCTTCGTTCGTCCTCGAGGACCAGCCGGAAGGCTTGTGAGGCGGAGTACTCACGTGTGCAGGCTCCCGCAACGCTGATCCCAAGTGTTCTGGTGCTGAACACATTCCTGCTACGGGCCGGCGTCGAAGGCGTGCCCGCTGGCGAGGTCGCGTCGCGCTCAAGCATCGTCCAGAACACCATGTCGCCGCATGTGACGATACTCGGCCATGCTAGCCGATGCGGGCGCCATAGAAAATCACCGCGGCCGGCAGAACCGGGCAGGCCGGTCCAGAGCGTCGCCACGCCTATGGTCAGAAATGTCACCGAGGCCAGTTTGGTGCAGATCGGATGATGGTAGCGAGCGATCGCCATATCGACCGTACGGGCGCCGGCCTGGGAAGGACCCACCAGCGCGCCAAGGCCGGCCGCCGAGCCCAGCGTGGTCGGCGCGCTGTTTGCCCTGCAACGCGGGGCTATGCGGCGTGCTCGCACAAGTTAGCTCCAACTTGAGGCACGGCGTGAAGTCTCGGTGCTTGCCCCCACGATGGCGAGGTACGAAGTCAAAAGCGGTCAATGTGCTTAGCGATCTACAGTCGACTTCAGCCGCCGTTTCGAATGATGGCGCCCCGCAATCACGAGATTTGTCGATAATAATCGATATTAGGCTGTATTCGCGACTATCCCTCATAGTGGGCGATTAGATAAAATTGATATGATATCCCAGATCGGAGGAGATCGATCCATTCGGGCCGGCATCAGCATGAGTGAACCGCAGCTACCGCAAGTTGACAGCGATCATCGGGCGGATCTGGTTTGGTACGAAGTCTTAATACGTCTCACCTAAGGTCCAACTTTGACTTCGGGAGCGCGACGTTCGACAGACATATCTCCGCAGGTTACATTCGCCAGTCAGACAGCGCTCCGCACTCGAATGGATGTCTCTGAATGCCGGGCCTCACGCCTTCACGACCGCACCCGAGAACCTTGGGATGGATGGGCACGACAGCGCTCGCCATGGGTGGCAGCAATCAAAGTCTGTTTCTGATTGCCGCCCTTTTTGTCGGCCAGGGGAATATTCCCGGTCAAGGAAGCGCTGCGGTTCCTTTGCTCGTTGTTGGTCTGCTTCTAAGCTGGGCCGCCGCGCCTGCGTGGACCGAATTGGTTCTCATGTGGCCAAACCGCGTCGGCGGTATCTCTGCAGCGTGCGCCGAAGCCTTCCGACCTTACAGTCCCGTTCTCTCGGCTCTGACGGGCACCTGCTATTGGTGGGGTTGGGTGCCGACCTGCGGACTGACAGCGGTTCTTTCAGCGTCTGCAATACAGCAATGGTACCTGCCGGGCCTCCCCGTGGAGGCGGTCGCCTGCGGGCTCATCGCATTCTTTACGGCGGTCAACCTGTGTGGAATCAAGTGGGTGGTCCAACTGGCGATCCCGATCGCCACTGCCTCCGCGACGCTTGCGTTTCTCTCATCCCTCGTCCCGGTCATCAGTGGCTCGGTCGACTGGCGGCAGGCGACGGATTTTGCCCTGACCAGCCCGTTTACCGGCCTGTTCGGCGATATCACGTCGGTGATGGCGGGACTGTACCTGATCGGGTTTGCCGCACCGGCATTTGAGGCTGCAGCCTGCCATGTTGGCGAAACCATCGATCCCAACCGCAACATTCCTCTGGCGATGTGGGCCAGCGCCGCAATGGCCGGCGTCTATTTCCTGGTCCTGCCGGTTGTCTGGCTGGGTGTGCTCGGGCCGGAGCCGCTAGGCACCGACCTCGCCATAGCTCTCGGGCCCACCTTTGCGCCCTTGTTGGGGAGTTTCGGCAAGGCGGCCGCCATCTGGCTCATCATGCTGAACATGTTCCATGGAACGTTGCAGCCATTGGCAGGCGCCGCGCGGACCCTTGCGCAGCTGAGCGAAGACGGCCTGCTGCCGAGCTTCCTGGCCAGGCGCACCTCAACAGATTGTCCCTGGGCGGCAACGCTGCTCACAGCTGCTGCGGCAATCGGCTTCATGCTGTGCGGGTATCCGCTCTGGATGATCGCCGCGGCCAATTTTACGTACCTGATCAGCATCTGCATGCCAAACATCGCAGTCTGGCTCTTGCGCCGTGACAGTCCCGAAGCCGAGCGACCCTTCCGGGCTCCCAGGGGAACGATCATCCTTGGCGTAGGCGCGGCTGCAATATGGCTGTTGACCGCCATACTGGGATTTCAGCAATTTGGCCTTCCTACCGTCCTGTTCGGTCTGGCTTTGGCATATTCGGGTGCTGCGCTCTACGCCTGGCGCGCTATGGAGGATCGATACGCACTCGGTCTACCCTTGCTGCCACATACGCTTCACCTGAAGCTTACCGGAGCCATGCTTTTTGTGCTCGTGCTTGACGGTGCCGGCTATTTCCTGGCGATCGGCAGCGTTCCCCAAGGCGACACTTCATTGGTAGCCGCGCTGGAGGACATTTTTGTCGTTGTCGCGCTGCTGACCATCAGCGTTGGCCTGATCTTGCCGGGAATGATCACCCATTCGGCGACCGAGGTGAGCAACGCGGCAAAGCGTCTGACATCCGGAACGCTGAAGGATTTCTCTCTCGCCATGGTCGCCCTGGGGCGGGGAGACCTCGCTGCGGCGCATGCCTCCGTGAATATCATGCCGGTTACGGTAAACTCTCGTGACGAACTTGGAGAGATGGCCGAAAGCTTCAACCTGCTCCAGGACAAGGTGAGGGAAGCCGCCCACGGCCTGGACGACGCGCGCGAGAACATGAACGTAGCGCGCACCGAACTGATGGCACGGCACGAGGAAATCGCGCATCTCGCGCACCACGATCCGCTTACCGGCCTGGCGAACCGAGCCGCGCTTGCAGCACACCTGGCCACGACGCTCGAGCGCGCAAAAGCAACGCACGCCAGCTTTGCCGTCTTCAGCATCGACCTTGACCATTTTAAAGAGGCGAACGACGTTTTCGGGCACGCCGCCGGCGACGATCTGCTTTGCACCATTTCCCGGCGTCTCCAAACCGCGGCGCCTGAGGCCTTTATCGCGCGCATGGGTGGCGACGAATTCACGGTTGTCCTGGCCATGGATGACCGGTCCGCGAGTGCCAAGGACGTTGCGGACCGTCTGTTCGAATCGGCGGCAGGCAAATTCGAAATCCGGGGCCAGCACATTTCGATCGGGGTGAGCATCGGGGCGGCGATCTATCCGAAAGACGGAGAGAATGCAGCGGCGCTGATGGCAAATGCCGACGCAGCGCTCTACCGGGCCAAGGCGGACGGTCGTCGAATGGTGCAATTCTTCGATCCTGAGATGGATAAGCGGCTAAGAGAGCGCTACGCCTTGCAGCGAGATTTGCGCTCTGCGGTCGCCCATGGCGAACTTGTGCTTCATTATCAGCCGCAAGCCAGGATGGACGGCGAAATCTTCGGCTTCGAGGCACTCGCCCGATGGCACCATCCAAAGCATGGGCTCATCTCCCCAAACGCGTTTGTCTCGCTTGCCGAACAGGATGGCACGATCGTTGAGATAGGTGAATGGACGCTCAGGCAGGCGTGCAGAGACGCGGCCTCCTGGCCCTCACCGCTGCAGATCGCCGTGAACCTCTCTCCCGTGCAATTCCGTTTCGGGGACCTGGTAGGCCTCGTTCACTCTATCCTCTACGAGACCGGCCTTGCTCCAGGGCGGCTGGAACTGGAAATCACGGAAGGGGTTCTCATCCGCGACCGGGCAACTGCCTTGTCGGTTTTGCGGAGGTTGAAGGCGTTGGGCGTCAGGGTCTCGATGGATGATTTTGGCACGGGATATGCCTCGCTGTCCTCGTTGCAGGCGTTTCCATTCGACAAGATCAAGATAGATCGCAGTTTTGTTTCGGGTGTCGGTTCGAATGTCCAATCGGCGGCCATCGTGCGCACGATACTCAGCCTGGGGAATGCGCTGACCTTGCCTGTCATCGCGGAGGGTGTCGAAACAGAGGACGAGCGTGCCTTCCTGATGAAGGAAGGATGTCCCGAAATCCAAGGATATCTGGTGGGGCGCCCGCATCCGATAGCGCTCTACAAAGATGTGACGAATGGGATTTCGCCACGATCTGCCTTCGGGGAGCCCGAGGATACCACCGCACCTCAGGCGCTTGGCGTAACGCGATAGCCCGGCGCCGACCGTCGGCGCGCTGCTCTTGCAGCATACTGGTGAGCGAGGACTGCTGGCGGTACTGCTCGGGCTCGCCCTTATAAAGGTCGCACTGGTCGGCGCGCTGTTTGCCTTGCAGCGCGGGGCCATGCGAAGCTCCGAACCAGCTGGCGCGGGAGCCACCTCCCCTTCCGGCCAGTCCCCCAACAAACCACTTCAAACCCGGCGGCCGTGGCGCTACGCTCGCACCTATGGCCCCACCCACCCAGCCGATCACCGTCACCCGCCGCGACCAGATGTTTCCCATCCTGGGCGACGCCGATATCGAGCGCATGCGCCGGTTCGGCGAGGCGAGTTCCTATGCCGCCGGCGAGCACATCGTCACCGCCGGCACCGTGGCGCCGGGGCTGATCGTCATCCTGTCGGGCACGGTCGATATCACCCAGGATGCCAGGCCCGGCCGGCGCGAGACCATCGTCACTCATGGTCCCGGCAATTTCATCGGCGAGCTGGCGCAGCTTTCCAGCCGGCCGTCGCTGGTCAATGCGGAGGCGGCCGAGCCGGTCGAGGCCTTCGTCATCCCCTCGCAGCGGCTGCGCGACCTGCTGGTGCAGGAGGCAAGCCTTGGCGAGCGGATCATGCGGGCGCTGATCCTGCGCCGCGTCGGGCTTCTGGAAAGCGGCTCGAGCGGGCCGGTCGTGATCGGCCCGGCCGGCAATGGCGACACGCTGCGGCTGCAGGGATTTCTGCGCCGCAGCGGCCAGCCGCACCGCGCGCTCGATTCCGACAGCGACCCGTGCGCCAAGACGCTGATTGAGCATTTTCATGTTGACCCGCACCATCTGCCGATCGTGCTCTGCCCCAACGGCAAGCTGATGCACAATCCCGGCGAAACCGAACTTGCCCGCTGCATCGGCCTGCTGCGGCCGATCGATCCCGACATGGTCTATGACGTCGCCATTGTCGGGGCCGGGCCGGCGGGGCTGGCGGCCGCGGTCTATGCGGCATCCGAAGGGCTGTCGACCATCGTGCTCGATTGCCGCGCCTTCGGCGGCCAGGCCGGCGCCTCCGCGCGCATCGAGAACTATCTGGGTTTCCCCACCGGCATTTCCGGCATGGCGCTGATGGCGCGCGCCTACAACCAGGCGCAGAAATTCGGCGTCGAAATAGTCATCCCCGACGAGGCCAAGCTGCTCGGTGCAGCAGGCGAGGGCTACACGCTTACCGTCGGCGACGGTGAAAGCCTGCGCGCACGCACGGTGGTGATCGCCAGCGGCGCGCGCTACCGCCGCCTCGACATCGCCAAGCTGGCCGAGTTCGAGGGCACGTCGGTGCATTACTGGGCCTCGCCGATCGAGGCGCGGCTATGCACAGGGCAAGAAGTGGCGCTGGTCGGCGCCGGCAATTCGGCGGGGCAGGCGGCGGTCTATCTCGCCAGCCAGGTGCGCAAGGTGACGATGCTGGCGCGCCGCGGCGGCCTCAGGGAAACCATGTCGCGCTATCTGGTCGAGCGTATCGAGGCGCAACCCAACATCGAGGTGCTTGGCGAGACCGAGATCGAGGCGCTGGAAGGCGAAGGCGGCAATCTCACCCAGTTGCGTTGGCGCAACCCCGGCGGCGTCGAGATGCGGCCGATCCAGCATCTCTTCCTGTTCATCGGCGCCGACCCCAACACCGATTGGCTGGCTGGGTGCGATATCGCGCTCGACGCCAGGGGCTTCGTGCGCACCGGCGCCGACATAGGGGCGGGCCAGATGGAGACCAGCCGCAGCGGCGTGTTCGCCATTGGCGACGTGCGCTCCGGCTCGGTCAAGCGGGTCGCCGCCGCCGTCGGCGAAGGCGCCCAGGTGGTGGCTGCCTTGCACGCCTATCTCGCGCGACCCGACGCAGCAGCGCCCGAACTGGCCAGGAGAGCATAATGGATGAATGCAAACACACGCGCGACATCAAGACGGTGACGCCGAGCGCGCTCGGCTGCGAGGAATGCCTGAAGAGCGGCTCGATGTGGGTGCATCTCAGGCTCTGCCGCACCTGCGGCCATGTCGGCTGCTGCGACGACTCGCCCAACCGCCACGCCACCAAGCATTTCCACGCCACCAAGCACCCGATCATCGAAGGCTACGACCCGCCGGAAGGCTGGGCCTGGTGCTTTGTCGACGAGGCGTTCATCGATCTGGAAGGCGACGTGACGCCGCAGAACGGCCCGATCCCGAAGTTTTTCTGAGGCGGCCGTTCCCGGGCAGGCAAGCCGACGGCCGTGCCGCTATTTCACCGAGCCCGTAACCGTGCGGTCGAGGGCGTCGGAACTGTGGTCGTTGCCGGCAAGAGCGGCAATGATCAGAAGGCTGGCGACGACCGGGACAAACAGGATGGCCACGCGGGCCTGCACATAAAAAATGGCGCGCCATTCGCTGCGCTTTTCCGGGTTGTTGTCCATCACACTCACTCTCGCCATGCCTCCCCGGGGCGGGACATAGCGGCGAAGAGTTAAGCAAAGGCTGCTGAATGTGTTAACGCGCGGCGGATTGGGATTTAATCTCGACGGTCAGCGCCGCCCCTCATTGTCATCGGTACGCATCCGGTACGCCTACCCCCGCAGCGCCTGGTCCAGGTCGGCGATCAGATCATCGCCATCCTCTATCCCCGCCGACAACCGCACCAGCGAATCCGAAATGCCGATTTCCGCGCGCTTTTCCGCCGGGATCGAGCCGTGCGTCATCAGCGCCGGGTGTTCGATCAGGCTTTCGACGCCGCCGAGGCTTTCAGCCAGCGTGAACAGTTGCGTCCGTTCCAGGAAGCGTTTGGTGCCGGCGAGGTCGCGGTCGAGGTCGACCGAGATCATGCCGCCGAAGGCATGCATCTGTTGGACGGCGATGGCGTGCTGCGGATGGCTGGCCAGGCCGGGATAGACGACGCGGCGCACATCTTTTCGCGCCTCCAGCCACTGCGCAATCTTCAGGCCGTTCGTGGAATGCCGCTCCATCCTGAGCGCCAGTGTCTTGATGCCGCGCAGCGCGAGAAAACTGTCGAAGGGACCGGAGATGGCTCCGATGGCGTTCTGCAGGAATTTCAGCTGGGCGGCGAGGTCCTTGTTGTCGCCGACGATGGCGACGCCGCCGACCATGTCGGAATGGCCGTTGAGATATTTCGTCGTCGAGTGCACGACGATGTCGATGCCGAGTTCCAGCGGCCGCTGGATGTAGGGGCTGCAGAACGTGTTGTCGGCGACCGTCAATACGCCCTTGCGCCTGGCGAGTGCCGCAACGCCTTCGAGGTCGACGATGCGCAGCAGCGGATTGGTCGGAGTTTCGACCCAGAGCAGTTTTGTCTCCGGGCGAATCGCTGCTTCCACCGCCGCCAGATCGGTGAAGTCCACAAAACTCACCTGCAGATTGGCCGAGCGCTTGCGCACCCGCTCCATCAGCCGGAACGAGCCGCCATAGATGTCGTCGGTTGCAACGATATGGGCGCCGCTGTCGAGCAGCTCGAGCACGGTCGAGATCGCCGCCAGGCCGGACGCGAATGCAAAGGCGGCCGAGCCGCTTTCGAGATCGGCCACCGCGCGCTCGAAGGCGAAGCGGGTCGGGTTTTGGCTGCGGGCGTACTCGAACCCCTTGTGCACGCCGGGCGACTGCTGGCCATAGGTCGAGGTCGCGTAGATCGGCACCATCACCGCGCCGGTAAGCGGGTCATGGCTCTGGCCGCCATGGATGGTGCGCGTGGAAAAAGCCAGGCGGTTCTTGCCCGATGGGGGTGTTTCAGCAGTCATCGTGCGCGCCTCAAATGGTTGATCAGGTCGATACGGGTTATCAGGCCGACGAACTCGTCGCCATCGAAGATGATGGCGACCTCGTTGCGGTCGAACACCGGCAGCAGCGCATCCAGCGTCTGGCTGGCCTGCAGCGTGTGCAGATTGGAGGTCATGGCGGTGCGCACCGGAGCGTTGAAGCGGTCCCAGCGGCCTTCATAGGGGCCGTCGACCTTGGCCAATATATCGCCCTCATCGATAATGCCGACCAGCTTGCCATTGTCCAGCACCGGCAGCTGCGAGACATCGGAGCGGCGCATGCGGCCATAGGCGTTGAGCAGGCTTTCGTCGGGGCCGACATAAACGGTGTCGCCGGTGCGGTGCGAGCGCATGACGAGGTCGCGCAGATCGCCATGCTGTTCCTGTTCGGCCAGCCCCTGCTCGGCCAGCCAGAAATCGTCGAACACCTTGGACAGATATTTGTTGCCGCTGTCGCAGACGAAGGTGACGACGCGTTTTGCTGTCGTCTGCTCGCGGCAATAGCGAAGCGCGGCCGACAGCAGCGTGCCGGAAGACGAGCCGGCGAGAATGCCTTCCTTCGAAAGCAGGTCCCGCACGGCCAGCATGCTCTGCTTGTCTGGGATGGAATAGGCTTTCCTGACCAGCGACAGATCGGCATTGGGCGGCACAAAATCCTCGCCGATGCCTTCGACGGTCCAGCTGCCGGCCTCTTCCATCTTGCCGGTCTTGATCAGCGGCGCCAGCACCGATCCGACGGGATCGGCCAGCACCATTTCGGTCTTCGGCGATGTTCTGGCGAAGTAGCGGCCAAGCCCGGTCAGCGTGCCGCCGGAGCCGACGCCGACGACCACGGCGTCGAGGTCGCCGTCGAGCTGGGCAAGGATTTCCGGTCCGGTGGTGGTCTCATGCGCCTCGGGGTTGGCCGGGTTGGCGAACTGGTTGGCGTAGAAGGCGCCGGGCGTTTCCGATGCGATCTTCTCGGCCATGTCCTGGTAATATTCGGCATGGCCCTTGCCGACATCGGAGCGCGTCATGCGCACTTCGGCGCCGAGCGCGCGCAGATGCTGAATCTTTTCGCGCGACATCTTGTCGGGCACGACGAGGATGATGCGGTAGCCCTTGGGGATGCCGACCTGGGCGAGGCCGAGGCCGGTATTCCCGGCGGTCGCCTCGACGATGGTGCCGCCGCGCTTGAGCTTGCCTTCCTTCTCGGCCGCGGCAATCATCGACAGCGCAATGCGGTCCTTGATCGAGCCGCCTGGATTCTGGCTTTCCAGCTTGATGAACAGCCGGCACTTGCCGGTGTCGAATTTGGTCAGTTCGACCACCGGCGTCTGGCCGATGAGGTCGAGCACCGAGGCGTAGGGCGGACGCAGGCGGGATAACGCGCCGTCCGAACTGCCTGGCGCAGCTATTCCGTGCTCGCTCATATCGATGTGCTCCCTTGAACAAGCGACCGCCTCGGGGGCAGAGCGGCAGCGTAGCTTCTTTTCCGGCCGTTTGCAGTCGGAAAGAAGGTAGATCGTGCCAATCAACCGGCGAGAGGGGGAATGGAATTCCAGTTTTAGGCCGGCTTTGGACTCAAGCCCAACACCCTCCGTAGCGATCCTTCCCACCCCCCTCTGAGGGGCGTGCTATCCCGCCGACGTCAACAGCTTTACCCTAGCAGCTGCTTGCTCAGCCTAGCGCATTGCACGCGGATGTCGGGGATGGCGTCGATCTCGAAGAAGGTGCCGCGGGTCAGCGGCCCGACGGCGAGGATCTTGGCCGATGCGGTGCCGTCGCCGGCGATGATTTCGCACTTGGCCGTTACATCGAGGCCAAGCCGCAGCGGGTCGGGCCGCGCCAGGCCGCGGTCGACCAGCGAGCGCACGACGCTGTTCGACGTCGTCGAGATGTCGCGGGCGATGCCGGTGCAATCATAGATGCGGGCGACCTGCAGCGTTTCCAGCGCCTTTGTGTGGCGAGACTGGATGCCGACGGTGAATCCATCGCCAGCCTCGATGCCGACGACACGGCCGGCGACCGGGCGGATGCGGCCGGTGCGCACCGCCTCGGTGACGCGGGCATGCACCTCGGGCGCCAGCCGATGGCGATGGATGTCCCACCAGGCCTTGGTGTGCTCGACGAAGCGGCGCTTGGCCGAGGACGGCCAGTTCTGCCAGATCTTCTGGTTGAAGGGTCGCAGCCCATCGACGACGTCGCGCCAGTCGATGCCGGCCTTCTGGTTTTCGCGGATCAGGTCGCGGAACCAGCCGACGAAATAGGAGAGCTGCGTGCCGAGCGGAATGTCGGCGACGTCGAGCTTGATCGGGTTGCCCTTGCGGTGGGGCGACGGCAGCAGGCCGCGCCGCGACACGGCGACGATCTCGCCGCGATGGCCGCGCTGCTCGAGCGACAGAAAGGCATCGACCATGCTGAGCCCGGTGCCCAGCACCAGCACGCGGGCTTCAGGATCGAGCGCGGTGTCGGCCTCGGTGCCCATGCGGATTGCGTGCCCTTGGCCGGCGCCGGGCTGCTCGTCATGGCCGGTGGCAAGCACCGCCAGATGCGCGACGACGCTGGTGCCGTTGGCCAGCACAACTTCGACGCCGGACGATGTCGGCGAGATCGACAGGCTTTCCTCGCGAATCAGCCTGAGACGGCCGGTTTCCTTTTCGCGCGCTTCGAGCTCGTCGAGCACTTCCTTGAGGTAGCGGGCATAGACGCTGCGCGGTGCATAGAAGGGTGTCTGCGGCGTCTGTTCCTGGCTTATCAGGCCGCGCCCCTGCAACCAGCGCCAGAAATTCAGGGGATCGTCGGCATAGGCGCTCATCCCCGCGGCGCTGACATTCAGCACGTGCGCCGATAAGAGCGTCGAATAGGCGATGCCCTGGCCGAAATGCGGACGCTTTTCGATCAGCGTGACGCGAAGGTCCGGGTTGGGCGACTTCAGCAGATGCGCGGCCAACACGACGCCGCTGGCGCCGCCACCGACGATGATGATCGAGCTGCGGATGATCGAATTGGCGCGCGCGACGCTCATGCGAGCACGCTCAGGATCAGGCGGGGACCTTTTGCGCCGGCGCAAGCTCGTCGATGTCCCTCGCGACCGGAAGGTCGTCGAGGACGATGTCGCGCATCTCGGCCAGCGTGCGCTGGTCGAGCACCTCGGCGATCGCCTGCCGGACCTCGAGCATCAGATGTCGGACTTGGCATGTCGCCTCATTGCAGTCTTCACAGCGCTGATACTGAGTGCGGCTGGCGCAGGGGATGGGCGCCAGCGGTCCGTCGAGGACGCGCACGACATGGCCGACCTTGATCTCGTCGGCCGGGCGCGCCAAGCGATAGCCGCCATCCTTGCCCTTGCGGCTCTGGACGAAACCGGCATTGCGCAATTCGCCCAGAATGGCGTCGAGGAATTTCTTCGGAATGTTGTTGCCGCTGGCGATGTCGCCGACAAAGGCGAGCTGTCCCGTCGGCAGTTGCGCCAGATGGACCAGCGCCTTGAGGCCGTACTTGCCTTTTTTGGTGAGCATAGACCGAATGTTTCTCTGTCAGGCGATGGCCCAAAACCATCGGTTGCGAAACGCCTGACGTGCCTCCCCGCCGCGTGCAAGCTGCTTCGACACATAAATTCTACTGACATGATATACAAGCCGAGAAACCTTGATTTTGCTTCGTTTTCACGCCGCAGGGGCCACTTTGGCAAGGCTTTGTGCCGTTAAGGTCACAGCCAGCCGCGAGCGATAGCGGCGATGAGCGGCGGCTCCTGCTCCCAATGTCGATAAGATTACTATACTTGCCGTCGAACACGCGGAACGTGTTTTCAAATCAACCGTCTTTTACAGCATGGATTTGCGCCATTTGGGGCTTTGCCAGGAATTTTGGGTCGCAGCCCGCGGATCGGCGAAACATGACTCCCGACAACTCGGGCGCCGCCCTGCGCCCGATATCAGGACGCCGCGTTGTCGCTCTGAGACCGGGCGGCCTTGGCGGCCACCGGCACGCCGCTTGAGCGCAGCATCCAGCGGTGGCCGTCGCTGCGGAAGTCGGTGAGGCTCAACGGCTCGACATCGATCCTGCGGCAGGCCGCAAGCGGCGCGCCGAGCACCAAATCAGGCCTCTTCCGTAGCCAGGGTTGGCAGGACCACCAACTCTTCAGCACCTTTCGGGCGCCGTTTGCGTTTGCGCACGGTTCGACACGGGCCGGTCACCGCGCCCGCATCAGCCGGTGGTTTTTTTCTAACAAGTGCTTCTTGCTTGGAAGGATTTAACTCTACAAGAATGATAGAATTAGCTGACTATGAACAGGCATCCGGTTTTTCTCATTTTTCATGGAGCCTTTCATGTCCAGCATTTCGCGACGCATTGTCCTCCTGTCGTCGGCAGCTTTGGCGGGTGCGGCCTTCCTCGGCCCGGCCCAGGCGCAGGACCTCAACATCACCATCGGCTACCAGACGGTGGTCGAACCTTCCAAAGTAGCGCAGGCCGACGGCGCCTATGAAAAGGCGACCAAGGCCACGATCGACTGGCGCAAATTCGATTCGGGCGCCGATGTCATCGCCGCCGTTGCATCCGGTTCGGTCGATATCGGCTATGTCGGCTCGAGTCCGCTGGCCGCGGCCGCCAGCCGCGAACTGCCGATCCAGACCATCTTTGTCGTCGGCCTGATCGGCCAGTCCGAGGCGCTGGTCGCCCGCAATGGATCCGGCATCGAGAAGATCGCCGACCTCGCCGGCAAGAAGGTGGCGGTGCCGTTCGTGTCGACCACGCATTACAGCCTGCTTGCCGCGCTGAAGCACGAAAACGTCGACCCGAAGTCGGTCGAAATCCTTAATCTCAGGCCACCGGAAATAGCCGCCGCGTTCGCTCGCGGCGACATAGACGCGGCCTATGTCTGGGATCCGGCGCTCGGCCAGATCAAGACGACAGGCAAGGTGGTGCTGGATTCCTCGCAGGTTGCCGCCTGGGGCGCGCCGACCTTTGACGCCTGGATCGTGCGCACCGACTTCGCCGAAAAGAACCCGGACGCCGTGCGCGATTTCGTCAAGGTGACCGGCGAATCCTATGCCCAGTTCCTGGCCAAGCCCGAGGCATGGTCGGTTTCGTCGCCGGAAGCGGCCAAGATCGCCAAGATCACCGGCGCCAAACTGGAAGAGGTGCCGCAGCTCCTCAAGGGTTACGTCTTCCCGACATTGGAAGAGCAGGCTTCCGACAAATTCCTCGGCGGCGGCACGGTCAAGGCGATCGAGGCAGCCTCGGCCTTCCTCAAGGAGCAGGGCAAGATCGACGCCGTGCTGCCCGACTATTCGAAATACGTGTCGTCGAAATACGTGACCGAGGCTCTGGCCTCGAACTGACAGCTGAGTTTTAGAGCGTCCTTTTCGTGCCCCAGCGGCACGCGGCGCTCTAGTGCCACGCGCGGTTCTTCTTCCCTGACGCCGCGTGCTGCCTGTCCCGGATCCGCTTAACCGGGCCGGGGCAGGCTGATTTTCTTCCGGAGCCCCTTTTCATGCCGCATCTCGTACTCGACCCGCATCTCGTACTCGACAAGGTCTCGGTTCACTATGACGGCCAAGCAGCGCCGGCGGTCGACCGAGTTTCCATCGATGTCGCCAAGGGTGATTTCGTCGTGCTGGTCGGCCGCTCCGGCTGCGGCAAGACCTCGCTGCTCAATGTCGCCGCCGGCCTGGTCGAGCCCGCGCGCGGAGTCGCCACGATCGGCGGCAGGCCGATCACCGGCCCAGGCTCCGACCGGGCGGTCGTGTTCCAGAACGATGCGCTGTTTCCCTGGCTGACGGCTCGTGAAAACGTCGCCTTTGCGCTCAGGCTACGCGGCGTGCCGCAAGCCGAGCGGGCGCGCCGCGCCGACCAGTTGCTGGCGCTGGTCAAGCTCGACAGCGTCGGCGACAAACGCATCTGGGAATTGTCCGGCGGCATGCGCCAGCGCGTCGGCCTCGCCCGTGCGCTTGCCGCCGAACCGGAATTCCTGCTGCTCGACGAACCGCTCGGCGCGCTCGATGCGCTGACGCGCGAGCGCATGCAGACGACGCTGCTCGACCTGTGGACCGCAAGCCGGGTTGGCGTGCTGATGGTCACGCATGGCATCGAGGAGGCGCTGGTGCTGGCCACAAGCATCGTCGTGCTCGCGCCGGGACCTGGCCATGTGGTGCGGACATTCGAAACCGGCTTCAGCCGGCGCTATGCCGCAGGCGAGCCGATCCGCGCCATCAAGGCCGATCCAGCCTTTGCCGCGGCGCGCGGCGAGCTGACCGATGCGATCTTCGAAGGAGAGGCGGCATGAGCGTAACCTCCTACAGCGAGCGGCCGGCCACCGGGACCGGCGAGGCCGATGCCATTTCGGTGCCGTGGTCGCGGCCGGTGCGGAAGCGGCGCGGGGTTTCCTCGCGGGCGATCAGCGCCGTCACCATCCTGGCCGTGCTGGCGGCATGGGCGCTGTCTGCGCGCCTGCAACTGGTGTCGCCGGTGTTCCTGCCGTCGCCCGCCGCCGTGTGGACCAAGTTCATCGTGGTGATCAAGGACGGCTTCGTCGACGCGACTTTGCTCCAGCACATCGTCGCCAGCCTCGGCCGCGTGTTCGCGGCGCTGGTCGCGGCCATCATCGTCGGCGTGCCCGTCGGTCTCGCCATAGGCATCAGCACCATTGGGCGCGGCATCTTCGATCCGCTGCTCGAATTTTTGCGCCCGATCCCGCCGCTCGCCTATCTGCCGCTGGTCATCATCTGGTTCGGCATCGGCGAGCCGTCAAAGATCCTGGTGATCGCAATCGCCATGCTGGCGCCGGTGGCGCTGTCGACGGCCTCGGGCGTGCGCGGTGTCTCAAAGGAGCGCATCGATGCGGCCCGTTCGCTTGGTGCGACGCAGCGCCAAGTGGTGCGCCATGTCATCCTGCCCAGCGCGCTGCCGTCGATCCTCACCGGCCTGCGCATCGCGCTCGGCGCCGGCTGGTCGACGCTGGTTGCAGCCGAGCTGGTGGCGGCAACGCGCGGCCTCGGCTTCATGATCCAGTCGGCCGCCCAGTTCCTGGTCACCGATGTCGTGGTGATGGGAATAGTGGTGATCGCGACAATAGCCTTCGTGCTGGAATTCATTATCCGCCGAATCGAGCGTCAGCTGGTTCCGTGGGCGGGAAAGGAATGACAACAAGTTCTGCCGGTTTGACCGGCTGCTTCCCTTCGCAGCACGGCGACCGCCGACCCCGGAACAGAAGGAGTGATGTCATGACCCAGTCCACCGCGGTGCTGTTCGCCCATCTCGGCAACTGGCTGCTCGCCTGGCGGGAGAACTCGTCGTCGCAGCCGCAACCGAAATCGCCGGCCCCGGTGCAACTCGACGCCGAACGCGACCGCCTGCCGCCACGCGACGAGGGATTTTACTGGGCCTGGCAGTATTGGTCGCAGTGAGGTGATGGTGATTAGCGCCAGCCTTCGCGATTTCGTCATCCTAGGGCGAAGCAAGGAGCGAAGCGACGCGGCGCAGACCCTAGGATCCATGCCGAGACGCTGATGCTACGCTCCAGGGGAGCAACAAACCGGGCGCCTACCACCCGGTTCCGCGAAACAGCTCAAACCACTCCGGATTGGCCTTCTCTATCAGTTCGATCTTCCACTGTCTCGGCCATCGCTTCAGCGACTTCTCGCGTTGAATGGCATCGGTGATGTCGAAGAATTCCTCATACCAGACCAGCCGTTGAACACCGTAGCGGCTGGTGAAGCCTGCGCCCTGGCCGGATTTGTGTTCAGGCATGCGGCGGGCGAGATCGTTGGTGACGCCGATGTAGATCGTGCCGCGTTTTTGGCTTGCAGTCATGTAGACGTAGCCGGTCATGGTTTTTTCAGGGTATCGAGCCTCGGTCCGCGCACAAGCGACATTCTGATCCGTTCCACTCTACGGCAAACGTCACGGCATGGATCCTAGGGTCTGCGCCGCGTCGCTTCGCTCCTTGCTTCGCCCTAGGATGACGAGCGCTGGGTTCTGAAGAAAATATTTCCACGTCAAGCAGCCAACTCGCAAAATCGTTTCTCTACTAAATTTATAGACCTACCTAGCCTTGTCTCTCATCCACGGCAGGGAGCCCTTCCCGGCGCCGGTTCGCAGCGAAGGAAGACGGATCATGTTCAGCCTGACCAGACGCGTTTTCGGCATCGGCCTGTTGGCGGCGGGCATTTCCGCCTCGCTCAGTGCCTCGGCGCAGGAGTTGAAGCAGCTCAACATCGGCTATCAGAAGACCGGCCTGCCGGTCATCGCCCGGCAGCAGCAGGTGATCGAGAAGGCGCTGAGCGACAAGGGTGTCGTGGTGAAATGGGTCGAATTCACCGCCGGCCCGCCGCTGGTCGAGGCGCTCAATGTCGGCGCCATCGATGTCGGCTGGACCGGCGACGCACCGCCGATCTTCGGCCAGTCGGCCGGCGCCAACATCGTCTATGCGGCGGCACTGCCAGCCAATGGCGACGGCGAAGCGATCTTCGTCAAGCCGGCATCGCCGATCCAGTCGCTCGCTGACCTCAAGGGAAAGCGCATCGGCGTCGGCAAAGGCACCAGCGCGCACAATCTGCTGGTCGCGGCACTCGAAAAAGCAAACATCCCCTTCGACCAGATCACCCCGGTCTATCTCAGCCCGGCTGATGCCTCGGCGGCTTTCGCCAGCGACCAGATCGATGCCTGGGCGGTCTGGGATCCGTTCTACGCCATCGCCGAGACACGCTACCAGCCGCGCGTGCTGGCGCGCTCCAGCGAGGTGCTCAAGGTGAACACCTATTTCCTCGCCAACAAGGATTTCGCCAAGGCGCATCCGGAGACGATCACCACGACGATAGCGGCGCTCGGCGTGGCGGCGAAATGGGCGGACGCGAACCGCGACAAGGTTGCCGCGGCGCTGCATGAGGTGACCGGCGTGCCGCTCGATGCACAGACGATCGCGGCCAACCGCACCAAATTCGGCATCTTCCCGATCACCGACGAGATCATCGCCGGCCAGCAGGCGACAGCCGATCGCTTCTACAAGCTCAAGCTGATCCCGAACGCGGTGCGCATCTCCGACGCCGTGTGGACCGCACCGGGCAATTGAACTTTCTTGTGTGGCGCCGGGCGGAAAACGCCCGGCGCCTTTGCCGTTTCAAGCCTCAGGGATTTCGCCATGACCGCTTCATCAAGCCCGCAAGCCGGCCCGCTCGATTTCTTCTGGTTCATCCCGACGCATGGCGACGGCTCCTATCTCGGCTCCGAACAGCAGCAGCGGCCGCCGGAGTTCGCTTACTTCAAGGAGATCGCACAGGCCGTCGACCGGCTCGGCTTTCCCGGCGTGCTTTTGCCGACCGGGCAGAATTGCGAGGATTCGTGGATCACCGCCTCCGGCCTTGCAGCGCTGACGGAAAAGCTCAAATTCCTGGTGGCGCTACGGCCCGGCGTGACGTTGCCCACCTTCGCGGCGCGCCAGACGGCGGCGCTCGACCGGCTGAGCAATGGCCGCCTGCTGCTCAATGTCGTGGTCGGCGGCAACCCGACCGAGCTTGCCGGCGATGGCGTGTTCCTGCCGCATGACGAGCGCTATGCGCAGGCGCAAGAGTTTCTGACCATCTGGCGCGCGCTGGTGTCGGGCGAGAGCGTCAACTTCAACGGCAAATATTACCGCGTCGACAATGGCCGTCTTGATCTTCTGCCGCAACAGGAGCGGCCGCCGCTCTATTTCGGCGGCTCGTCCGATGCCGGCCAGGAGCTCGCCGCCGATCTCGTCGACATGTACCTGACCTGGGGCGAGCCGCCGGCGCAGGTGGCGGAAAAACTCAGCGCGGCGCGCAACAAGGCTGAACGGCGCGGCCGCAAACTGCGTTTCGGCATCAGGCTGCATTTCATCGTGCGCGAGACCGAGGAAGAGGCCTGGCGCGCCGCCGACCGGCTGATCAGCCACGTCACCGATGCCCAGATCGAAAATGCCCAGGCCCGCTTCACCAGGGAGATGGACTCTGTGGGACAGCGGCGCATGGCCGAACTGCATGGCGGCCGCCGCGACCGGCTGGTGGTGTCACCCAATCTGTGGGCCGGCGTCGGCCTGGTGCGCGGCGGCGCCGGCACCGCGCTGGTCGGCTCGCCGGAGCAGATCGTCGAGCGCATCCGCGAGTATCAGGCGATCGGCATCGACACCATCATCGGCTCTGGGTACCCGCATCTCGAGGAAGCCTACCGCGTCGCCGAGCTTCTGTTCCCGCGTCTCGGCCTGGGCACCAGGCGGGCACGGGCGCATGAGAACATCGCCAATGAATTCGCCGTCGGCTTCCACGGCGCCAACCGCCTGCAGGCCTCGTCGTGAGTTTTGCCCGGCGCGTCAAACAGAACGGCATCGGCTGGCTGCTGCCGGCGCTGGTCATAATTGGCTGGGAAGCCGCCAGCCGCGCCGGCGTGATGCCGGCCAATGTGCTGCCGGCGCCGAGCGCGGTGGCCGAGGCCTTCTGGCGGCTGACGCTGTCGGGCGAGCTGATCGAAAACATCGGCGTCAGCACGCTGCGTGCGCTGGCCGGCTTTGCCATCGGCGGCTCGATCGGCTTTGCACTCGGCCTTGCCAACGGGCTGTCGGCGCTCAGCCGCGGCCTGACCGACACGACGCTGCAGATGATCCGCAACATCCCGCATCTGGCGCTGATCCCGCTGGTCATCCTGTGGTTCGGCATCGACGAGGAAGCAAAACTGTTCCTGGTGGCGCTCGGCGTGTTCTTCCCGATCTACGTCAACACGCTGCTCGGCATCCAGAGCGTCGACCCGCAGCTGGTCGAGATGGGCCGGGTCTACGGCATGGACCGCCGCGCGTTGTTTTTTCAGGTGATCCTGCCCGGCGCGCTGCCGGCGATCTTCGTCGGCCTGCGCTATGCGCTGGGCATCATGTGGCTGACGCTGATCGTTGCCGAAACCATCTCGGCCAGTTCCGGCCTCGGCTACATGGCCATGCAGGCACGCGAATTCCTGCTGATCGATGTGGTCGTGCTGTCGATCCTGATCTATGCGCTGCTCGGCAAGCTTGCCGACAGCTTCGCCCGCCTGCTCGAGCGGCTGTCGCTCGGCTGGCATCCCGCCTTCCAGAACGCCTGAGGGTTCGATGCCAACCGCCAGCCTGACCGCCATCCGTTCCTTCGTCGCCGCGCCGGAACCGTCACGGCCGGAGGAGGCCGTCGAAAGGCAGCGCGCCTTTGCCTTCAAGGGCATGGAAAAGCGCTTTGGCGACAAGGTCGTGCTCGACTGCATCGATCTCGACGTGCCGGTCGGGCAGTTCGTTGCCGTCATCGGCAAGAGCGGCTGCGGCAAGAGCACGCTTTTGCGGCTGCTGGCCGGGCTCGACCGGCCGACGGCAGGATCGCTGACATTCGGGCCGGAAGCCAAGGCCGGCGCTGGCGAAGAGAGCCGCTTCATGTTCCAGGAGCCGCGGCTGTTGCCCTGGGCCAGCGTGGTGAAAAACGTCGAGGTCGGGCTGACCGGGCTTGCCACCGGTGCGGAAGCCAGGCGGCGCGCGCTCGCCATCCTGGGTGAAGTCGGCCTCGCCGACCGCGCCGACGAATGGCCCTCGGTGCTGTCGGGCGGCCAGAAGCAGCGCGTGGCGCTGGCGCGTGCACTGATCGGACAGCCTCGGATCCTGGCGCTCGACGAGCCGCTCGGCGCGCTCGATGCGCTGACCCGCATCGAAATGCAGCAGCTTCTGGAACGTATCTGGCTGGAGCAAAAATTCACCGCCGTGCTGGTCACGCATGACGTCGCCGAGGCGGTTGCGCTCGCCGACCGGGTGGTGGTGATCGACGAGGGCCGCATCGCGCTCGATCTCGACGTGTCGGTGGCGCGGCCGCGCCGGCGTGGTTCGGTCGAGCTTGCCAGGCTGGAGGGCAGGATTCTGGATCAGCTGTTCGGGTAGTGCTGTCGCGGGCAGGGCATTCTATCCGAACCGGATAGATAGGTAACAGAATGGACCGGCAATATGGGGTGGCTGTTTTCTTGCTCGCCGGGTTGGCCCTGTTTGCGACTGCGGGTTTGACCAGCGCCTTCCCCCACTCCGTCACCGCTTCGCGGCGCCACCTCTCCCCCCTCCGGAGGGAGAGGTGGGGAGCCAGGCCGCATAAGTTCGCGCCCCTGCAAGGCTCGCGCCTTTCCTCTCCCCCGTCGATCGGGGGAGAGGTGTCGAGCGAAGCTAGACGGGGGGGGACCCTTGGGCGCAAGGCGCGCAATGCGCG